>JBBWZE010000055.1:0-8563 GCA_039648845.1 Actinomycetota bacterium
TTCAAGCGAGAGTGCCAGACGGAGATCAGGTGACGACCCGGTAGACCTCGAAAACCTCTGCAAACTCGCGGTTCACGTTGATTCCGTGGGTTCGGGCGACATTCCGGATGTACTCCGCATCGCTGTAACGGCGGTGCTGCTGGGACGCATACTTCGACAGTGCGTTGATCTTCTTCGCGACGTGCGATTCCTGCAGCGCGAAGTACGCCTGGTAGGCGAAGTCGAAGTTGTTCCACGGGATCTCGTAACCGAGGATCGTCGTCCGCTTGAACGCGCGCAGACCTTCCGCCGCGATCACCTGGTGGTCCTGATGAATGTCGTGCAGGCTCGGCTGGAAGACGGCGTCCGGACGCCAGTCGTCCCACAGCGCGACGAGCAGCTCGAGGATGTCCTGCCGGTGATCCGGAAACGTTCGCACGTCGAAGTCGTGCACGATCAGGTTCTCGGCAGAGATCCCGAGCTCGGCGGTCGCCGCCTTCACCTCCTGGGCCAGCGTGTCCGGCGGGAAGCCTTCCGGCAGCGACCGGGTCGCGACTGAGAACGCCACGTAGCGGACTTCCGCCCCCTCCTCGACCAGGCGCGTCATGGTCCCGCCGGCGCCAAACTCGCCGTCGTCGGTATGGGGCGCGAGCACGAGGACGCGCTGCCAGGCTCCGATCACGCGGCCCTTCCTATCACGATCCTCCTCTGGCACCGCTCGTGGTGCCGTCTCCGTAGTCTTTGTCCCTCATGCCCCATGGCGACCTGGCTCAACTGTCTGCGGTAATCGGCGGGCTGGGTGCGGCGGCGATGCTCCTTTCGCGCACGCGCGCTCAGCTCCTCGCCGGATTGGCCGTGACCGCGGTCGGGGAGGCGACCCTCGCGTCGGCCCTCATACCGGGGTCGGATCTCAAGTTGCTCGTCACCCCCGCAAGTCATGCCGCCGCCCTCGTCGCCGGCGTTCTCGTCGTCGGCGCAGGCGCAGTGGCGCTCGCTCGCTATCCCGCGATCGTCCCGATCGCTCTCCTTGCAGCGGCGCCCTTCCGAATCTCGGTCTCGATCGGCTCGCAAAAGGCCTACTTGCTCGTGCCGCTCTACGTCGTCCTCGGGGCCACGTTCCTCGCACTCGTGTTTCGCGCAGTTCGGCGCGACGTCGGGAAGCCGTTGCCGCCCCTGCTCGCCGTGCCCGCTGGAACGTTCGTGGCCCTCGCCGGGCTCTCCTTGGTCTGGACCCGCGATCTGCGCCAGGGCACCATCGAGCTCCTCTTCTTCCTGTTCCCGTTCTCGGCGCTCGTCGTTGCGGTTGCGCGATCGCCGTTTCGTTCGTGGCATCCGCGTGCGCTCGCGACGACACTCGTCGCGCTGGCCGGATTGTTCTCGGCGGTTGCGCTCTTTCAGCGGTTGACACATGGCCACCTCCTCGCCGGGGACGTCGCGCGTGCGAATGCGTACACCACGTACTTCCGCGTCACGTCGCTCTTCAAGGATCCGAGCATCTTCGGGCGGCACGTCGTGATCGCGATCGCCGTTCTTCTCGTCGCGGTCTGGCTCGGCCGCATCGGCTTCTGGGCCGGAGCGGCGCTCATCGCCTTTCTGTGGGCCGGGCTGCTCTTCTCGTACTCCCAATCGAGCTTCGTCGCGCTCTTCGCGGTCGGCGTGGCGGTGTCGTACGCGCTGGGGGGCCCGAGGATGCGGCGCGTGCTGCTCGTCGGGGGTGTCTCCTTCATTCTCGCGGGAGCCGCGTTCGTCGCCACCACGGCGGTGAACGATTCGGCACGCCAGGCGACGAGCGGGCGGACGCGGCTCGCCCGGGTGACCTGGGTCGTCTTCACCAATCACCCTGTCGTCGGCGTCGGGATCGGCGGCCAGCCGCGGGCGAGCAAGGACGAAGCGAAGACACAGCTGTCTGCGAAGCGTGACCGTTCACACACGACGCCGCTGACGGTCGCCGCGGAGCTCGGCATCATCGGCCTCCTCGCCTACGCAGCACTGCTTGCCGGGGCCACACGGCTGCTTCTCCTACTGACCCGCTCGAACCGCGCACTGGGATTGGGAGCGGCCGCGGTCTTCCTGGCGCTGTTCGTGCACTCGCTCTTCTATTCGGGCTTCTTCGAAGACCCGATCGTCTGGGGCGTTATGGCGCTTGCCGCGTGGGCCTGGGTTGCCCTCCCCCGCGAGACCGATACGCCCACGGAGCCACGCAGACCGGCGAAGTTCACCGAGCCTGCGCAGGACGGAGGTCGGCGGCGAACGGCTCCCGAGCTCCAACACCAGGCCCCGTTGGCAGACTAGTTCCGCCCGGTGCGCCGTCGGATCCTTCTCGTGGTCGCTGTCCTCGTGCTGCTCGTTGCGGGCGCGGGGGTGGCTTACTTCCTCAAGTCGCGCGAGCGGCCGGGAGGAAAGCTGGACACGAAGCTGAGCGGCGTCACGGCGTCCGTCGCCACAACCGCGCCGGCACCGACGCAGCCGAAAAGGAAGAAAGGCTCCCATGTCGTCGACGACAAACGGTGCTGGGACAACTTCGGCGGGGATCCCGCCCGGACACTGTCACGACCGGGCCTCGACATCGGCCTCCCGCTGCGGCACTTCTGGGTCGTCGGGCTTGGCAGCTACATCGAGTATCCGCCCAGCTACTGCAGCGGAATCCTGTACGTGAACACCTTCGGTGGCCGCACCGTCGCCCTCGACTCGCACAACGGACACAGGATCTGGCAGCGCTTCGGAGGCAAGAAGCCCTCGACACCGGCGATCGCCGGCCCGCGGCTGATCGTCAGCTCGCACGACGGGAATGTGACGGCGTACAACCGCTTCAACGGCCAGCTGCTCTGGCGGTTACACGTCAACGCAAAGATCGAGTCGTCGCCGGTCGCGATCGGTCGCGTCGTCTACTTCGGTGCGACGGATGGACGAGTGTTCGCCGTGTACGTGCGCACCGGTCGGGTGAAATGGGCGTACGACACGGGCGGCCGAATCAACTCCAGCCCGGCGATCACCGGCAACCGCCTCTTCGTCTCGACCTACGCAGGTTCGATCTTCTGCCTGCGCGTCAAAGACGGGCACAAGATCTGGGACAGATACTTTCGCCGCGACGTGCTTCGCTACGAGAGCTTCTACGCAAGCGCTTCTACCGACGGGCGGCGCGTCTTCACGATCGCGCGCTCCGGAAAGATCTACGCCGTCTCCGCGAGCACGGGGCACTTGATCTGGACCGCCCGGGTCGGTGGATTGGGCTATTCCACTCCGGCGGTCGCCCACGGCCGTGTCTTCATCGGTGGGTTCGACGGAGGCCTGCGCGCATTTCGCGCGAGCAACGGACAGCTGCTTTGGCGCCGGAACCTCGGGGGCAGGATTCTCGGCGGCTCGTTCGTGGCCGGCAATCTCGTCTTCACCTCGACGCTCGCGACGCGCACGTTCGCGCTGCGCGTCTCGGACGGCAAGATCGTCTGGCGGCTGAACATCGGAAAGTACTCGCCGGGAATCGTCACCGAGCGGCACTACTTCTTTACGCTCAACGGACTCGTGATGGCGTGGCACGCACGTCGAAGCCCTCAGATCCTCGAGCTTCGACGCGCCAAGAAGCGGCAGGCGCAGAAGAAGTCAGCGCAGGGGAGGGTGACGACGGCGCCAAAGGGGCGAACGCCGTAGACCGAAGCTCCCCGTTCGCCAGGCCGCGGCACGGGCGTTGTAGGAGGCGCGCTTGAACCTTCCGGCCGCATCAGGCCGCTCATGCGTCTCGTACCCGAGCTCCGCCAGGAGATCGCCCGCCACCTGGTCGAAGGCGCCGATGTCCTCGGGAGACATCTGCACCCGCCAGTCTCGCAGCCCCGCGGTCGGAGGGCGCCTGAGGCTCTGCTGGTGCGGCTTGGCCGACACGTCCACGTTGCCCGCGTAGTCGGCCATCGCCGGCTCGTACGAAAGCCGTGCGAACTCGGAGATGCGGCGGAGCGCCGACTCGACGTCGCCGACGAGGTCTTCGTAGCGCACCTCGAGGTAGCGGTCGCCTCCGACGCGGCGGCCGAGCCGCCGCGCTGCCTTCACCTCGGTACGCCACTGGCACGCGAACCCCGCCGTATCGCGCGGCTGCATCCACGTCTCGGTCATCAGCCCTTTCGGCACCGAGAGGTACGACAGGGCTGCGTCTCGTCCGTCGCGAATGAGGTGGACGAAGAGCGCGTCCGGAAACAGCCGCCCGAGCAGGCGCAGGTTCTGCATGTACATCGGTGTCTTGTCCCCCCAGCGCGCCTTACCGCGCTCCGCCGCGTAGACCGCGTACACCGTTGCGATCGCGGCACCGATCGGCATCCGCTCCGTCAGGCGTGTGCGCACCTTGTCCAACGGCACCCTCCATTCGGCGAGCGTGTCGATCCTGCGGAGGTCATCGAGGAACTCGTCCGGGTCGACGTGTCGGAGATGGCGGTCGGCGAGCTGAGGGACGAAGTACGACTCGTCCGGAACGGCCAGCTCGGAGTGCCGGTCGAGCATCACGCGGAGCAGCGTCGTTCCCGAGCGGCGCACGCCGAGGACAAGCAGCGGCGGGCCGCCGGGAGTGGCCGTCACGTACGGCGCACGCGCACGACTACCCAGGGCGTCGGCACAGAACGATTTCCGGCAAGGTCCTCGGCGACGAGCTTCAGCTTGTGCCGCCCCGGCCTGATCACGCGACCGCGCACCTTCCCGTACCACTGCAACCGCCCTCGCAGGCGCGTGGAACTCGTGAACACGCGACGCCTGCCGTCGACGAAGAGGAGCGCATGCGCATGCTCGGAGACCGTGTAGGTCACCTTCAGCTTCTCAGTGCCGGGCCGGAACACCCTCGGCCGGAGACTGGTGAACTTGATCGACGGTCTGACCGTGTCGACACGAATCGGGTTCGGCAGATCGATCGTCCTGCCGGCGTGCTGGAGCTGCACGAACGGGTAATACGTCCCGTCGGGCACGATTTCCCCAGCGGCGTCGCGCCCGTCCCAGCGAACATGCACGTCACCCTGCCCAAACGAGCCCTCGGCGACGGTCACCTCGCCGGAACCGGTCCGGACCGCGATCCGCAGGTCGTCCGCCCTCCGCAGAGAGAATTCGATGCTCGCGGTCCTGGACGCGCAGCGGCACACGGGCGAGAAGTCGTCGGAGACGCGTGTTCTGGAGATCGGGCTAGGCTCGAGCTTCAGGCGCTGTGTCACCGCGAACGCCGTCGCGGTCGCCACGATGAGCAGGAGCGCGAGCATCGTGGGTGCGTTGCGCCTCATCGGAGCGCGATTGTACGCCGCGCATCCCGGTCGCCAGCCAGACGACGAACGCGGTCAGCATGACGCCGAGGCCAATAGAGATCACGTAGGTCGCCGCCGGCACATTCAGTAGCTTGACCCCGCTGAGCGCGAGCACGCCGGCGAGGCCGAGCCGGAGCGCGTCCTGAGGGATCTGCAGCGTGAACCGGCTCGAGATCCAGATCCCCGGTATGGAGCCGAGCAGCAGCCATCCCATCGCGTGCAGATCGACGTTCCCCTGCACGAGATGGCCCAAGCCCGCAACCCAGAGCAACGCGGCCGCATGGAAGATGTCGGTGCCGACGATCCTCGCGATCGTCAGCGGATAGACCATCACCATGACGAGCCCGAAGAACGTCCCGCTCCCGACGGACGTCAGCCCGACGATGAAGCCGAAGACCGCGCCGATCACGACGGCGCGGACTTTGTCCTTGCGCTGAAGCACGAATCCCGCCGCGCTCGGCTGCATACCCCGCTTGACGAATGTCTTGGCGACGAGCCCGGCGGCACCGAGCACGAGCGCGGCGCCGATCGCATACCCCTCAGCCGACTGGACTCCGTCGCCGTAGGAGCGCTCGAGCCACCCGGCGACCGCCACTCCGAGCAGCGACAGAGGGCCCGACCCCGCGAACATCCAGAGGGTGAGATGCGCGTGGACGTTGCCGAGGCGCCGGTGCCGCACGGCGCCGAAGCTCTTGAAGACGGCGCCGTGGAGGATGTCCGTCCCCACCGCATAGGTCGGCTTGAAGCCGAACAGGAGCACCAGGATCGGCGTCAGCAGCGCGCCGCCGCCCATCCCGGTCAGCCCGACGAGAGCGCCGATGAGCAGTCCCGTGAGGGTGAACTGCCAGGTCAATTGTGCCCCTGCCAGTGCCGCTGCCGAGTTTCTGGGTTGCGAGCATCAAGCGTGATCGCGAGCCAGAAACCGGCCAATGTTGCTGGTAGGGGCACCTACGCCCGGTACGCCTGGATCAGCACCTCTGCGACTTCGGGCCGCGAGAACTCCTGCGGCGGCAGCTCGCCCGCCTCGAGCATCTCTCTCACCTTCGTGCCCGACAGAAAGACGTGGTCGTCCCCACCGTGAGGACAGGTCTTCGCCGAGGCCATCGATCCGCACGCCTTGCACCAGAACGAGTGCTCGAAGAACATCGGCTCGATGTCGAGCTCGTGCGGCTCGAACTCGTCGAAGATGAGCTGCGCGTCGTACGTGCCGTAGTAGTCGCCCACACCCGCGTGGTCGCGGCCGACGATGAAGTGCGAGCAGCCGTAGTTCTTGCGGCAGATCGCATGCCAGATCGCCTCGCGCGGCCCCGCGTAACGCATCGCCGCCGGAAAGGCTGAGAGCACGACTCGGTCGGACGGATAGTAGCCGTCGATCAGCACGCGGTAGCACTCCACGCGCGTCGCCGCGGGAACGTCGTCCGACTTCGTGTCGCCGACGAGGGGATGGACGAGCAGGCCGTCGACCGTCTCGAGGGCCACCTTCGTCAGGTACTCGTGCGCGCGATGGATCGGGTTCCGCGTCTGGAAGCCGACGACGCGGCGCCAGCCGCGCTCGGCGAACTCCGCACGTGTCTCCGACGGGTCCTTCGCAAGCTCGCGGAAAGACGGTTCCGCGCGCTCGAACACGGTCACGCGACCGGCGAGGTAGAGCGGCTTCTGCCCGTACAGCCGCGCGACCCCGGGATGCGTCTCGTCGGTCGTTCGAAAGGCCTGCTGCGCCTCGCGTTGCCTGTCGTACTCGTAGGTCTCCTCGACTTCGAGCACCGCGTAGAGCTTGCCGGTCGCGTCCGCGAGCGCGACCCGGTCGCCCTCGGGTTCGGCGTCGACCGCTAGACACACCGGTAGCGTCCACGGGAGACCGTCGGCGAGCCGCATCGTGTCCAGAACCACTTCGTAGTCCTCGCGGGCCATGAAGCCCTCGAGCGGCGACAGCGCCCCCGAGGCGAGCATGTCCAGATCGGAAAGCTCACGCGACGTGAGCGTCACGATCTCGAGCGTGTCGACGTCGTCCGGACGCTCTCGGGTGCGATCGACGAGCACGCCGCCGTGCGGCGCGATCAGTTTCGTGTCGGTGATGACGCTCATGCAGTCACCCCGGCCGGGATCAGCCCGCGCTCCTCGAGGTGCCGCAGGATCAGTTGCGCGCTGTCCTCGGGCTCGTGCTGCTCGGTATCGATGCGCACGTCTGGGTTGGTCGGCTCCTCGTACGGATCGTCGACACCCGTGAAGCCCTTGATCTCGCCCTTGAACGCCTTCTCGTAGAGACCTTTGACGTCGCGGCGGGCGCACTCCTCGACCGAGGTCGCAACATGCACCTCGACGAACGTGCCCCACTCCTCGACGAGATCTCGCGCCGATTGTCTTGTCTCCTCGTACGGAGAAATTGCCGCGGCGATGACGGCCGCACCGTGGCGGGTCAGCCGCGCGGCGACCCAGCCGATGCGCTCGATGTTCGCGTCACGGTCCTCCTTCGAGAAACCAAGCCCCTTCGAAAGGTGCGTCCGGACCGTGTCACCGTCGAGGTATTCCACGATCGGACCGCGCTCCTCGATTGCAGGCCCGACGAGATGCGCGATCGTCGTCTTACCCGAACCGGACAGGCCCGTGAACCACAGCGTGAAACCGCCGTCACGCCTGCGCTCCGTCTCCGGATGCTCGTGCGCGTAGATGTGTTCAGTCATTGCTCTCCTTCACCAGTCGGGTGTTGCCATGGATGCCGCACTCGAGCTTGTCCGAGCCCGACCAGCGTCCCGCACGCTCGTCCTCATCTGCGAGGACGGGACGCGTGCAGGGAATGCAGCCGATCGACGGATAGCCCGCGTCGTGCAGCGGGTTGTAGGGAATCTCGTTCACGTGGATGTAGGCCTGGACCCGCTTCGCGTCCCAGTCCACGACGGGCTGGATCTTCCAGACGCCGTAACGCTCGGACCACTCGACGCGCTTCGCATCTGCGCGCGTCAGCGCCTGCTCGCGACGGATGCCGGTGATCCAGGCGTCATACGGCCCGAGCGCGCGCTCGAGCGGCTCGACCTTGCGGATGTGACAGCAGCGATCGGGGTCGCTCTCCCACAGGTTCGGGCCTTCCTGAATCGCCTGCTGCGCCACGGTGATCACGTCGGGGCGTTCGAGCGTGAGCCCGTAGCGCTCGACCAGGCGGTCGCGCGTCTCGTAGGTCTCCTTGAAGAAGAGCTGCGTGTCGAGCTCGACGACCGGAATGTTCAGGCCGAGCTCGCCGAACACCATGTGCACGAGCACGGAGGACTGCCGCTGCCACGAGCACGTGAGACACATGCGGTCGCCGAACTGCTGGTACGCCCAGA
>JBBWZE010000059.1:0-7225 GCA_039648845.1 Actinomycetota bacterium
GGGCGCACCGTCGTCCTGCTCGGTTCTTCGGGCGTCGGCAAGTCGACGCTGCTCAATCGACTGGCTGATCAGGAAGTGATGCTCACACGTGAGGTCGCGGCCGACGGAACGGGGCGTCACACCACGACGCATCGCGAACTCGTCCGCCTGCCCGGCGGCGGCCTGGTCATCGACACGCCCGGCCTGCGTGAGCTTCAGTTCTGGGAGGGTGATCTCAGCGCCGCGTTCGAGGACATCGAGACGCTCGCGCTTGAGTGCAAGTTCCGGAACTGCGCGCACATGCGCGAGCCGGAATGTGCGGTCCTGGCCGCGGTCGACGACGGCTCGCTGGAGCTCGACCGCTTGCGTTCGTGGCGGAAGCTCCAACGGGAGCTCGAGGCGATCGCTGCACGCACCGACGCGCGCCTGCGCATTGCGCGTAAGAAGCGCTGGAAGCAGTTTGCCTCGGTCACGCGACAGAGATCGAGGCGGTAGGGCTAGGCGACTTCGCAGCCGAGCAGCTGCAGTGCCACGAGCGAGCTCTCGATGAAGCTTCGCGCTTCTTGGGCGGTGTCGAATACGTACGGTCCGGCGCTCCTGGGTTTCACCATGAGCTCGTCGACCGGATAGACGTCCGCAGCGACCACCCACTCGGTCCCGTAGTCGGCGCATGTCAGGCGCACCACGGGCCTTCCGTCCTTGCGTACCGCGGAGATGAGCTCGCGGACGGCGTTGACGGGAAAGTTCACGCGCCGTTGCGGCCGAGAACGTCGACCGATACGACCTGCCGACCGTCGATGGTCGCATCGCCGATGGCAACCGTGCCGCCGGCCTCGGCCTCGTCGATCACCCGCATGCCCAGCTGCTTTGCGTATTCGAAGTCGGTCGCCTCGGCGACCAGAAGCGTCGCGCCGCTCGCGAGCGTCACTTCGATGCGATAGACGTTCTTCGGCTCCGGCGGCGCCTGTGCCCTCGCCTCCGCGAGCGCCATCTGCGTGATCATCCCCTGAGGCTCGATGTGCAGGCGTTCGATGGCGTCCTTGATGTCGGAGCGAGCGGCGGTCACGAGCCGAATCGGCCCGTGCAGCGCCGCCTGCAGCCTCGTCAGATGCGATGCGTTGTCGGCATCGGGCACCGCGACCAGCGTGCAATCTCCCTCTCGCTGCAGCGGCAAGGCGCAGTACATCTCAGCGACCGACTGCGGCAGCAGACGCGCGACCTCGGGATCGATCGGGAACTCAGTGAGGTCGACGAACTCCTGTCCGTTCTGGGCTGCGAGCAGGCGGGTCAGGTCGCGCTCGGGCAAACCGTAGTCGAGGAGGACTTCACCGAGCCGCCGCCCGCTTTCGGCCGCCTCCGCAAGAGCCCGGTTGACGGTCTCGAGCGGCATCAGACCAGAGCGATACACGAGCGTGCCAAGCGGATAGCTCCGCATCTCAGCGGTGCTGAAAGGGGGGACGGTCGGCGAAGCCGACGCCGCTTGGCTCGTCTCGAACATAGTCATAGTTGCCGCAGTTCTCCAAGAACACAGTCGGCGGATCCGGAGGCGGCGTCTACCCCCCGAAAGAGCTAACTCGATGGAGCGAGACCGGCGCGGTCTCGGTCAGCGCGCCCGGGTGACCTTGCTCAGGCCCACGGGATAATCGGCATCGAGCCCCTTGGCGTGTGCGAGGGCGCCGGCAAAGAGCTGCCCCGGCACGACCGATAGGAGTGGCGAGAGGATCGGATGGGGCGGCTCCGGCACCGGTAGGACGTAGGCAGCTCCTTCGATCTCCGTCGCCGCGTTACCGCTCGCGACGACAGTCGCCCCCGCCTCGATGACGCGCGCGGCCGCCTCGAGCACGGCCGGGAGGCTTTCGTCGCGCGAGGCGATCGTCCAGACCGGAAACATCGAGTCGAGCGCCGCGATCGGGCCGTGCGCCAGGTCTGTCGCCGTGAGGGGCTCCGCAGCGACGCGGCACGTCTCGGTCAGCTTAAGCGCGACCTCACGCGCCGAGCTGAACTCGATGCCTCGCCCGATCACGTACATCCGACCGACATAGGCGAACGCCATGGCGACGTTCGACACCGCCTGCTCGAGCCGCTCGAGCGCCTCCGACAGCTGGCCCGCGACGCAGCCTAGTCCTGCCGCGATCTCGTCTCCCCGCTCCGCTGCACCACCCGCCAGCCAAGCCAGAGCCGCCAGCGTGTTGAGGAAGGTCTTCGACGCGGCGACCGCGCGCTCCGGCCCCGCCGCAAGGGGGAGCGTTGCGTCGGCCGCATCCGCGAGGCTCGACTCGGCGCCGTTCGTGATCGCGACGGTGAACGCTCCCCTTCCGCGCGCCCGCTTCACGTACTCGACGACGTCCGGTGTCTCGCCGGACTGCGAGAGGGCGATCGCAACCGAGTCCGAGAGATCGAGCTTCGCGTCGTAGTAGACGGTCAGCGAGATCGAGTCCCGCATCGCGGTCCAGCCCGGCAGCAGCCCGAAGGCGTAGACGCCGTATGAGGCGGCTGCATCCGATGAGCCGTGACCGACCAGGCGGACGACCGCAGGACGACGCTCGCGCATCGCCTTGGTGGCGGCGTCGAACTCGGCTCTGTGCTCGAGCAGACGGCGGAGGGCCTCAGGTTGCTCTCGGATCTCGCCGAGGAACAGTTCGCCCGGACCGTGCGGTCCAGTTGCGGCGGACATCAGTGCTCCAGCCGCTCGCCGCTCGCCGGATCGAAGAGGTGGGCCTCGTCGGCACGCGGACGCAACGTGACCCGGTCACCCTGCTTTGGTGCTTTACGCGACTCGGAACGCGCAACGAGCTTCGTCGTCTTGCCTCCGAGCTCGGTGCTGCAGAACACGAATGCGTCGGCGCCGATGTCTTCTACGACGTCGACCTTCGCCGGAATGCCCTCCGGCGCCACCTCGAGCGACTCAGGCCGGACCCCGATCACGAGACTTGTCCGCCCGTTGGCGGTGACGCCATGCGGTAGCGGCACATCCACGCCCCCGAACGATGCGGCGCCGTCGGTCACAGGCACCGTGCAGAGGTTCATCGACGGAGAGCCGATGAACCCCGCCACGAATACGTTCATGGGGCGCTCGTAGAGCTCGCGCGGCGGCCCGCACTGCTGCAGGTGTCCCTCGTGCAGGACGGCAACGCGGTGGCCCAGCGTCATCGCCTCCGACTGGTCGTGCGTCACGTACACGGTCGTAATGCCGAAGTCGGACTGCAGACCGGCGATGTCGGCCCGCATCTGCACACGCAACTTCGCGTCGAGATTCGAGAGGGGCTCGTCCATCAGGAAGACGCTGGGGACGCGCACGATCGCCCGGCCCATCGCGACCCTCTGACGCTGGCCCCCGGAAAGCTGGCCCGGCTTGCGCTCGAGATAGTCCGATAGACCGAGCAGCTTCGCGACTTCCTTGACTCGCATTTCACGCTCCGCCTTCTTCACCTTCGCGATCCGCAAAGGGAAGCCGATGTTCGCGGCGACGGTGAGATACGGGTAGAGGGCATAGTTCTGGAAGACCATCGAGACGTCGCGTTCCTTCGGCGGCACGTCGCTGACATCGCGAACGCCGATGTACACCGCGCCCGCATCCACCTCTTCCAGACCGGCGAGCATGCGGAGCGCTGTCGTCTTGCCCGACCCCGACGGTCCCACGAGCACCATGAACTCCCCGTCGTGGACATCGAGGTCGAGAGCGTCGACCGCGGGTACCTCCGTTCCGGGGTAGAGCCTGGTCGCCTGGACGTATCGCACCTCAGCCAACGGTCGCCACTCCTTCCAGCCGGGAAAAACCCGCCCCGAGCTCCCGGCGCAACCGCGCCTGGGCCCCGGAGCCGGCCTCGAGCTCGTCGAGCCCGAGCAGGGCGGCGCCCACGATTGCTGCCGAGGCCGTCGGCCGCACGGTGACGTTTGGCGCCGCTTCGCGCAGGCCGGAGTCGATCGCGGCGAGCAGATCTCCGTCGACGTCCTGCAAGACGCCGCCGCCGAGCAGCACCTCCACGGGCTCCTGGGCGAGCTCCAATCGCGTCAGGGCTACACGCGCGAGCGCGACGACCTCCGAGACCAGATGCTGGACGATCTCCGCCGCGACCGCGTCGTCCGCCGCTTCCGCGAGCACGAGCGGCGCAAGCTCGATGACCCGGCGCTGGTCGATCCGCCCCGTGTGAATCGCTTCGGCGAGCTCGCTGGGCGTGGTCAGGCCGAAGTGCGCCGGAACCGCCCGCTCCAGGCCGGTCCGCGGACCACGTCCGTCTTCGCTTCGGGCCGCGGCGGAGACGGCGGCCAAGCCCAGGTCGTAGCCTCCGCCCCAGTCGCCGGTGATCGCGCCCAGCGCAGGAAAGCGGGCATGCCTACCGTCCGGCGCGACGCCGACGCAGTTGATTCCGGCCCCGCAGGTGACCGCGACGCCCCAGCCGCGTTCCGTGCCGGCTCGAAGGACGGCGAACGTGTCGTTGCCGACGTGCACGCTCCGGGCCCAGCCGCGCTGCTCGACGGCAACCCGCACCGCATCCTCTTCCGCGGGAAAGTCGACTCCGGCCATCAACAGGGTGGCGACCTGCGCAATCCGGCCGGCAGGATCATCGAGCCGCGCTTCATGCGCGGCCTCGGCCAGGAGCCCCTCCATCACAGCGAGGCATCCATCGACGCCGAGGTGATGAGGCGAGCTCAGCGGGCCGCGAACGAGGGCGAGCACGGAGCCGTCGGCGTTGACCAGTGCGAGATCCGTCTTGGAGTTCCCGCCGTCGACTGCGAGCACGGCCGCTGCGCTCATCTTCCGATCTCCGCGTGGAACCGCGGCAAGTGCGCGGCGCCTGCTTCGAGCAACCGTTCGACGAGCTCTTCGGAG
The DNA here is from genome assembly GCA_039648845.1 of Actinomycetota bacterium. Lineage (GTDB taxonomy): Bacteria > Actinomycetota > Thermoleophilia > Gaiellales > Gaiellaceae > 3-1-20CM-4-69-9. The sequence continues at coordinate 4,811 of JBBWZE010000059.1, forward strand.
AGCGGATGCTGGCCGATCAGCGGATGCGTCAGCAACGCTTTGCGCGCGATCGTCGGGTCGCCGCTGACGGCGGCCTCCGCGGCGAGCCTCTCGTACGCAGTGACGTGCTGCATCAGCCCCAGCAGCTCGGGCGCGACCGGCGCCTGCGGCAGGGGCTTCGCGCCGTCAGCACCGACCTCGGCGAGCACCTCGATCACATCGTCGTCAGCGAGGCCTTCGACGGACCCGTTGTTGCGCACGTCGACGACGTGAGGCTCGCCGTTGTCTGTAGCGAGCGCGCCGACCAGCCCGATCGCCGCCTCACTGTAGAAGGCGCCGCCACGCTTTTCGAGCAAAGGCGGTTTCTCGACGAGATTCGGGTCGCGGTACATCTCCAGCAGCTTGCGCTCGATCTCGGCGACCGTCGTCGCGCGAGGGATGCCGTCGAGCTGTTCCGCGAGCACAGCATCGTGCGAGTAGAAGTAGTGCAAGTAGTAGGAGGGGATCACGCCGAGCTCGTCCAGCAGCCGCCGTGACAGTCCGGTGTCCTGGGCAATCTCATCACCGTGCGCCGACATGAGATCGGCGATCACGTCGTCACCGTCAACCCGAACCCGACGAACCCACGACAGATGATTGAGGCCGACCTGGTCGACCTGCACGCGGCCCGGCTCCACGCCGAGCATCCGCGCGAAGCTGCGCTGAAAGCCGATCGCGACGTTGCACAACCCGACCGCCCGGTGCCCGTGATCCAGCAACGAACGTGTCACGATCCCGACCGGATTCGTGAAGTCGACGATCCAGGCGCCGTCCGCGGCGCGTTCGCGCACCCGGTCGGCGATCCCGAGCACGACCGGAACGGTACGCAGAGCCTTGCCGAGTCCGCCCGCCCCTGTGGTCTCCTGCCCGATGCAGCCGCAGGCGAGCGGCACGGTCTCATCCGAGAGACGAGCCTCCTGGCCGCCGACGCGGATCTGGATCAGGACGAAGTCGGCGCCGTCGACAGCCCGGTCGAGGTCGTCGGTGACCTCGAGCCGCCCTTCGTACCCTTGCCGGTCGAGCATGCGCTGAGCGAGCCCGCCGACGACCTCGCGCCGCTCCGGATCGATGTCCTGCAGCACGAGCTCGCTCACGTCGATCCGCTCACGCTCGCGCGAGAGCCCCGACACGAGCTCCGGCGTGTACGTCGAGCCGCCGCCGATGACCGCGATCTTCATCCTTTGACCCCTGTGAGCGTCACGCCTTCCACAAAGGCTTTCTGCGCCAAGAAGAAGACGATGATCACGGGCGCCATCACGAGCAGCGTCGCCGCCATCGTGAGGTTCCATTGCACCTGATGCAGGGAACGGAACTCTGCGAGCCCGATCTGCAGCACCCAGCTACTCGGATTCTCACGCGTGTAAAGAAGCGGCAGGAAGAAGTCGTTGAACGTGTAGAGGAACGAGAAGAGCGCAACCGCCGCGATTGCCGGCTTCGCGAGCCTGAGGACGACCGTGGCGAGGATGCGCAGCTCGCCGCAGCCGTCGACACGCGCTGCGTCGAGGTACTCCTCGGGAATCGTCAGGAAGAACTGGCGCAGCAGGAAGATCGAGAACGCATCGCCGAACCAGCTGGGAATGATCAGCGGACCGAGACCGCCGACGAGCCCCAGCTTTGCCCACATCACGTAGAGCGGTACGACTGAGACGACGGGTGGCAGCATCAATGCGATCAGCACCAGACCGAAGGCGACGTTGCGGCCACGCCAGCGGATGCGTGAGAGCGCATAGGCGACCGGGATGCTCGAGACCAGCACGCCGAGCGTTGCGAGCACCGCATAGATCATCGTGTTCAGGGCCCAGCGCCAGATCGGCGCCTGGTGAAACACGTCCACGAAGTTCTGCCAGCGAAACGGGTTCGGCCAGAGGTGCTCCGAGAGCGCCTGGCCGTTCGTCATCAGCGCGGTGAGCGCGATGAAAACGAACGGCGCGAGGAAAACGACCACCGCCACGATCAGCAATGAGTGGTTCGCGACCGCCAGGAGGAACCGTCGCCGCCGGACGCTCGCAGGCGGCCTCCTTCTCGTGAGCGCAGCTGCCGCAGGGACGGTCGTTGCGCTCACTTTGCCGACCCCACGTAATGCACCCAGCGCCGCGAATTGCGGATGATCAGGACCGTGATGGTGAACGCGACGACGAGCAGAAGCACCGACATCGCGGACGCGTAACCCATGTTGAAGTAGCGGAAGCCGTGCTGGTACAGCTCCACGGGATAGAAGAGCGTCGAGGCTTCCGGATACCCGAGGTTGTTGACGGTCTGGTCACCGGCTTGCGATGCCTGTCCCGAGGCGACGTTGGCTGCGACGTAGGCCTGCGTGAAGTATTGAAGCCCGGCAATGACACCGATCACGACCGAGAAGAGGATCACGGGGCTGATGGTCGGCAACGTCACCCAGCG
>JBBWZE010000095.1:0-9317 GCA_039648845.1 Actinomycetota bacterium
GCTACGGTGTCAACTACGAGCGCCTCGCCGCGCTGAAGGCGCAATACGATCCGACGAACCTCTTCCGGATGAACCTGAACATCACGCCGGCGAGCTGAGAGCAACTCAGCTCGCCGATGAGTCTTGCTGGCCGATGCAGTCTCGACGAGTGATGCCGAAGGTTCTGATTGACGGTCTGGCGTTCCCAGAGTCGCCGCGGTGGCATGACTGCCGCCTCTTCGTCTCCGACTGGGGCGCACACGAGGTCGTTGCCGTTGATCTCGCTGGAGTGAGCGAGGTCGCTGCCCGGGTCGACTCGTTTCCAATGTGCATCGATTTTCTGCTGGATGGACGGCTTCTGGTCGTCGCCGGCCGGACTCTGCTCCGTCAGGAACGTGATGAATCGCTCCGGACCCACGCCGACCTGAGCGGCGTCTCCGACGTCAGCTGGAACGACATCGTCGTCGACGGTCACGGCAATGCCTACGTGAACAACATCGGCTTCGACTTCCCGGGCGGTGAGTTCGCCCCTGGACTTGTTGCCATGGTCGCGCCGGACGGCTCCGTCCGCCAGGTCGCGGACGGGGTCGCGTTCCCGAACGGGATGGCCGTCACGCCCGACAACTCGACGCTGATCGTCGCCGAGTCGTACGGCTCGAAGCTCACGGCCTTCGACATCGCAGCCGACGGCGGGCTCTCGAACCGGAGAGTATGGGCCGAACTCGAGGGCGGCGCCCCCGACGGCATCTGCCTCGACGCCGAGAACGCCGTCTGGTACGGCGACGTTCCCAACAAGCGCTGCGTCCGGGTGGGCGAAGGCGGCGAGGTCTTGCAGACGATCGAGCTCGACCGCGGCTGCTTCGCGTGCGCGCTCGGCGGGGCCGACGGGACAACACTGTTCATGACCACAAACGAATGGGCCGGCCCCGCAAGCATGATGGACGGTGTGCGCAATGGCCAGGTGCTGACCACTCGCGCGCCGGCGCCCGGCGCCGGGTGGCCGTAAACAGGGCTCCTGGATGAAGATCACCACCAGCAATGCGCGCCTTTACGCTCTGGAAATCGTCGAAGCCGGAGGCTGAGTGAGCTCGGGGCGGTTCGATCTGAGTGGGCGTACGGCCTTGATCACCGGGGCCGCGCGTGGTCTCGGGCGGGCCATCGCCTTGGCGTTCGCAGAAGCTGGCGCGGATGTCGCGCTGGGTCTTCGGGACGTGTCGCGGGATGGCGGGCTTGCAGAAGAGATCCGCTCACTTGGCTATCGAGCGTTACCAGTGCAGATGGACGTGGGCGAGCTCGATCAGGTCAAGGCTGCTGTTGCGGCGACGGTCGAAGAGTTCGGATCGCTTGACCTGCTCGTCAACAACGCCGGCGGCGGTGCGGGCCACGTCCCTGCCGAAGAGGTGTCACTCGACGCTTTTCAGCGGACGCTCGACGTCAACCTCAGAGGCACGTTGTTCGCCTGTCAAGCGGCGTTCACTTCGATGCGCGAACGGGGGTTTGGCCGCATCGTCAACGTCTCTTCTCAGGCCGCTCTGGTCGCGCTGCCCGGCGAGGCGGTCTACTGCGCGGCCAAAGCAGCCGTGTCACATCTCACGCGCTGCCTTGCGGTCGAGTGGGGGCAATACGGGATCACCGCCAATGCGGTCGCGCCCACGTTCATCCGCACCCCGGGAACGGAACACTCTCTCTCCAATCCGATTTTCCGGGCGGAGGTTGAGGAGCGGATCGCGGCCCTGCACCGGATAGGAGAGCCGGATGAAGTCGCCGGCGCCGTCGTCTTTCTCTGTTCGCCGGCCGCGTCGCTGATCACGGGCGAGACGCTCGTAATCGACGGCGGCTGGACGGTTCGCTAGCTCGAGCTCGAGCCGTGGTCGTTCATGCGAAGCCCAGTGAAGTCGATCGTCGGCAGTGGCCCACCGTCAATCCCTGTCGTGTGCTCGAGGAGCGCGAAAAGCTCGCGGGACAACGGCACGCCGACCTCCTCCGCAAGACGCTCGATGTCTGCCGGTGCTAAGGCGGGCGCGAGCTCGAACTGGACCTCGTCGCCGTCCTCGTCAACGAGGCTGGTGGCCTGAGCGCCTCCAATCGCCTCGAGTGGATCCATCTAGCGCCGGCGCAGCGCGGGGTCGGCGACGGCGGGCGGTGTCCAGCCGCTGTCGGCCAACGTGAAGGTTGTCCCCGGCGGGACGATTTCGTCGATCCGGTCGAGCATGGCCGCGTCCAGCCGAACTTCGACCGCGCCGAGTTGGCTCTCGAGCTGCTCCATCGTGCGCGGCCCGATGATCGCGGCGGTCACCGCCGGATGGGCGAGCACGAAGGCGAGCGCCATGTGGATGAGCGTCATACCCGACGCGTCGGCAAGTTGTGCGAGCGCATCGGCCGCATCGAGCTTGCGCTGGTTCTCGGGTAGCGAGAGGTCATACCGCTGCGGGATCCGTTGCGCCCGCGTGCTGGACGGCGGTTCCTGGCCCTTGCGCCATCGTCCGGTGAGCCAGCCGCCTGCGAGCGGGCTCCATGGAATCACGCCCATGCCGTACTCCTGGCAGATCGGCAGCACCTCGGCTTCGACACCCCGCACGAGCATCGAGTACGGCGGCTGCTCGCAAACGAACCGCTCGCGCCCACGACGGTCGGCCGTCCACTGCGCCGCAACGATCGAGCTCGGCGGATAGGTCGACGACCCGATGTACCGGACCTTGCCGGCCCGGACGAGATCGGTGAGCGCACCGAGCGTCTCGTCGTGGTCCGTCTGGGGATCCCAGCGGTGGATCTGGTAGAGGTCGATCCAATCGGTGCCGAGCCGGCGCAGGCTCGCCTCGCATTCCTGGATCAGCCAGCGGCGCGAGTTGCCACGCTCGTTCGGGTCGTCCCCCATCGCGCCGTGCACCTTGGTAGCGAGAACGACCCCGTCGCGGCGATCCTTCAGCGCTTTGCCTACGATCGTCTCCGACTCCCCCCGCGAGTACACGTCGGCGGTGTCGACGAAGTTGATCCCCGCGTCGAGCGCGCGATGGATGATCCGGATCGAGTCCTCGTGATCGGGATTGCCCCAGGCGCCGAACATCATCGCGCCGAGGCAGAGCGAGCTCACTTCAACACCAGTGCCCCCGAGCTTCCGATGCTCCATCTCCCAACCGTACCCTCGACGGTGCAGATCACGTATTCGGCTTCGGTGACCTGCGCGCCGGGCCGTGGTTGAGCTCGGCCAGCGGCTGGTGTACTGATTGCCCGTGGCTCCAAGTTGGTTTGAGCTCTTCGCTTGGGTCGCGCTCGGACTCGGGTTCGCGTCGGCGCTGGTCATCCTCGCCGACATCTTCGTGCTGGGCAATCGGCAGCACATGGCGATCATGAACGTCGCCTTTCCGCTCACGGGGCTCTATATGGGGCCGACCGCTCTCTGGGCGTATTTCGCGCGCGGACGGCGGATGTCTCGCAAGCGAATGCACATGCAGGCGGCCGGGATGAACGAAGAAGCCCGCGACTCGTGGTGGCAAGTGTCGCTCTCGGACACCCACTGCGGCGCGGGCTGCGTGCTCGGGGACATCGGCGGCGAGTGGATCGTTTGGGCAACCGCTTGGATGATCGGCTCGACCGCGGCCCTAGGCCCCGAATACATCCTCGACCTGACGCTCGCCTGGACGTTCGGGATTCTCTTCCAGTACTTCGTGATCGCACCGGCACGCAACCAGGTCGGCCGGCTGGCGCCGCTCCGCGACGCGATCAGGTCGGACACTCTCTCGGTGCTCGGGTTCGAGGTCGGCCTGTTCGGGTGGATGGCGGTCTCGGACTACGTGATCTGGGATCCGCCGCTACCGATCGACGGCTCCAGCCACTGGTTCATGATGCAGATCGGGATGATGCTGGGCTTCGTGACCAGCTGGCCGGTCAACCGCTGGCTGCTGCGGCGCGGCATCAAGGAGCCGATGACGAGCGCCTGAAAACGGAGGCAATCACATGACAACGAAAGAGAGTCCCAGGTCGGTCGACGACACCGTCTCTCGCCTGAAGAGCTTGTTGGAGGCGAAGGGGATCAAGCTGTTCGCCGTCATCGATCACAGCGGCGAGGCCGAGGCGGTCGGTCTCGAGCTCCGCGAGACCAAGGTCGTGATTTTCGGCAACCCGCTTGCCGGGACGCCCGTGATGTCGGCGGCGCCGCTCGCGGCGCTCGACCTGCCGTTGAAGGTTCTCGTCTGGGCTGACGAAGACCAGACGAAAGTCAGCTATGCCGGGCCGAACGAGCTGGCCGCACGGTACGGGCTCAGCGACGAGCTCGCGGGCAGGCTTTCCGCGATCGATGCCGTCACAGACGCGGTCATCGAGCAATGAATCCGCCTGATCAGGCGATAAGCGCCGCCTTCGCCACAGGATATTCCTGCTACCTGCAACGACGCGGGTGATCTTGTCTGGCATCCTTTGGCAATGGCTCACAGCTGCCTGCTGGTTGACGACTCCACATATTTCCTCGAAGCTGCTTCAAAGCTTCTGGAGGCTCAGGGACTCGCCGTTGTCGGTGTGGCGTCCACATCGGCCGAGGCTCTGGAGCGCGTTCGGGAGCTCGAGCCTGACGTAACGCTCGTCGACGTCGATCTGAGGGGCGAGAGCGGCTTCGACCTGGTCTGGCAGCTCGCGACGACCTCCGACGGTTCTCCGAGGAGCACCATCCTTACCTCGACGCGAAGCGAGTCGGACGTCGCCGAGCTCGTGGCAGTGACGCCCGTGCTCGGGTTCATCTCCAAGGTCGAGCTGTCCGCCAGCGCCATCTGCGACTTCCTCGCCGATCGTAGCCATGGTCGCGGCTGCAGGCACGAGGCGCTCGTCTACTCGTCGACGGACGAGCTCGCTGCAGCAACACTGCCGTTCGTGCAGCAGGGCTTGACGCGTGGCGATCAACTGCTCGTCGTATTGAGAGAGGCGGGTCGGGCCGTTCTTCAAGAGGCGCTTGGGGAAGATGCAGCCGAGATCGAGTTCGCGGACGCCATCGACTGGTATCAGAGCCCCGAACATGCCTTCCAACGGTACGGCCGCTATCTCGCCGACCACCTCGAGGGTGGAGCTTCTCGCGTGCGGGTCGTCGCGGAGGTGATCTGGCCCGAGAGCTTGGCAACGGCCGAGGTCGCCAGCTGGAAGCGCTACGAAGCTGGGATCAGCCCTGCGATGGCTTCTGTGCCCGTGTCGTTCATCTGTGCCTACGACACGGAGGAGTTGCCTGCGGAAATCGTCATGGATGCTCGCCGGACCCATCCCGTCTTGCGGACCATCGAGGGCGCGCGGCCTAGCGCAGATTATTCCCAGCCGGGCGCGTTCGTCCGCAGCCTGGAGCGCGAGGTGCCCGAGTTGGTGCCGGACCGCTAGCTGCTCGCGTCCGCACCGCTGCGCCGATGAGTTCGGTGGGCCGGCACCGTCTGATGGGATGACGAAGCACCGACCATTCCATGGAGGAGAAACCATGAGGAGGATCACCGCAGGCCTGTTCATCTCGCTCGACAGCGTCGTGGAGGCACCCGATCAGTGGCACTTCCCGTACTTCAACGAGGAGATGGGTGTCGCCGTCGATGCGACCCTCGGCGCCGCCGACACCGTGCTCTTCGGCCGCAAGACCTACGACAGCTTCGCCGGGGCCTGGCCCGAGCGCGAGACGGCAGGCGGGGAGGACGCCGGCTTCGCCAAGGCGCTCGGTGACGCCCGCAAGATCGTCGTGTCGAACCATAAGCTCGATTTCACCTGGCGGAATTCCGAACAGCTCCAGGGTGACCTTGTCGAGGCCGTGACCGCGTTGAAGAATGAGCCGGGCGGCAACATCGCGCTGAGCGGCTCGGTCTCGGTCGTGCGCCAGCTGCTGGCCGCCGGTCTTCTGGACGAGTTGCACTTGTTGGTGCACCCGATCGCCGTTCGCAAGGGCATGCGGTTGTTCGACGAGGGCGACACTCCGATCCCGCTGACGCTGATCTCGTCCGAGACCTTCAAGACCGGCGTCCTCAACCTCGTCTATGGCCCGGCCGAGTCACCCGTCGCTGCCAACTACGAGGACGCCAAGGTCCACCTGGCCCAATCAGAGCAGTAGGGCCGGCGACCTGCGCAGCCAGCGCTACGACGCCGGCTCCGCGAGCGCGAAGACCGTGCGCCAGTTCCGCACTCGGTGCTCGAGCGGCTCGGCCATCGAGCGGAGCGCAGGCATCGCGATGCGCTTGTTCGGCCGGATGTTGATCCCACGCCAGGATCTGCGGACCGCGCCCGGTAATCCTGTGCCTGCATTTTGAGGCACCGCATTGGATGTTCACGCGCGCGCGCGCGAATAGCAGATTTTGTTGCGGACGGTTGTATCGGAAGATCCGAGTTAGCCGCATTGCGCCGATGGCGCGAGCACCGGGGACCTCATGCGATTCGGCCTGCGCTTACGTGCCCTCGTATTCGTCGTGGCGGCGCCACCACTCGTACGGCTTCGTCTGCGGGTACCCGGCGGGTGAGTCCTCCCAGTTCTCTTGACGGCCGAGCGGCGTCAGGTCGAGGAAGGTCCACACGCTGCCGAGCGCCTCGACGCCGCGGTGCGTCGTGAAGTAGCTGCGAAAGACATCGTCGCCGTCGTTCAGGAAGACGCTGAGGCCGAACGACTCGCCGTCCTGGTAGACGTCCGGCTGGGGGGTCTCCGGCGAGGTACCGAAGTCGATGTTGAAGTCGCTCTCGAACGACGAGTACCAGGGGACCGTCCAGCCCATCCGCTTTCGGTACGCCTCGATCTTCGTAATCGGGGCGCGGGACACGAGCGCAAACGATGTGTCGCGGGCGTGCAGGTGGGCGAGGTGGCCGATCTGGTCGACGAACATGGAGCAGCCGTCGCAGCCGGCGTCCTGGTTCTGCCCGAACATGAAGTGGTAGAGGAGCAGCTGTCTGCGCCCCTCGAACATGTCGAGCAGCCGGTTTTTTCCGTTCGTGCCGTCGAAAGCGTAGTCCTTGTCGATCCGGACAATCGGCAGCCTGCGACGCTCGGCGGCGAGGGCATCGCGTGCCCGGGTGGCGTCCTTTTCCTTGGCAAGGAGCGCATCCCGCGCTGCTTGCCACTCCGTCGAGCTGACAGTTCGGGGGAGGTTCATCTTGCTCCTCTCGATCATTCGTATTCGTCGTGTCGGCGTGGCCAGCCCTCGGGGTCGTCGACCCGCCCCTTTGGCGTGCGGTCGAGCAACTGCCAGGTCGCGTTCAGAGCATCGGTGCCGCGGTCGTAGCACGAGTACGTGTGGTAGACGACCTCGTCCTCGAGCGTGAACGCGCTCAGGCCGTGGAGCTCGTCGCGGCGAAGATCGATTTCGTCAGCGTGCTTCCGGGTCCCGAAGTTGAAGCCCGTGCCGGTTATCCGTCCTTCGTCCGTGAAGACCGCGAAATCAAGGTTGAAGTCGCTGTCACCCTGCGAGACCCACGGGAAACTCCAGCCCATGCGTTGCCTGTATGCGAGCAGGTTCTCGAGCGGGGCACTGGAGACAGCGACGAACGTCACGCCCCGCGGCGGGAGATGGACGGCGGTGCCGTCGAGGCTGTCCGCGGTGTACGAGCAGCCCACACAGCCCGCGACGGGCCAACCGTCGACCGTCGGGCCGAACATGAAGTGGTAGACGAGCAGTTGCGGGAGCCCGCCGAAAAGCTCGGGCAACGTCTTCGTCCCCTCGTCGGCCTCGAAGCTGTAGTCCTTCTCGACCGGGACCAACGGCAGCGCCTGCCGCTTCCGCGCGAGCTCGTCGCCGCGGTGGGTGAGCTCCTTCTCCTCTGCCAGAAGCGCGGTACGGGCGGCCAGCCATTCCGCGCGCGTCCCGACGAGCTTGCTCACGACCCCATCTCCATCGGGGGCGACCCGTCCGGCTCGGTCAGTCCGGGGACGTTCGCCGGCGACGAGGCGACCCAGATTCCAAGCGCGACTAGGGCGACCGCGAGGACGGGCGCGAGCCGCGGGCCACGCGGCAGGACCTTCTCCGCGAAGATCGCGACCGCAACGACCGCCATCCAGAAGAGGCTCATCGCACCCAGCACGAACAGGACCGCCATCAGGGCTCCGGAACAGCCGACGCAGTCGACGCCGTGGGCGAGACCGCTCCGCGATGCGTTTCCGCCGTGCGGAGCGCTGCGGCAGCGGCGAAGGCTCAGCCGCTTCAACGGCGTCAGCTCGTAGAGCCCTGCGGCGACGATTGCGCCGCCGGCGGCGTACGGGCCGCCGCGGCCCCACGCGAGCCAGCCGATGTCGAACGAGGTCAAAGCCCGAAAGATGCCGTAGGCCAGGAGGCCGTAGCCCGTCCACACCGCGAGGTACCCCGTGGCGAAGAGCAGCGACGGCACGCGGCGGGCGAGTGGCGTGACCTGTCGCGCCGCCGGCGCCGCCGAAGGCAGCATCATCGCGGCGGTCATGGTCACCCAGATTCCGAGGTACCACCCGATCCCACCGAGATCCGTGCCGGGGCCCGCGTCCATCCCGCGCATTCGATCGATCGTGACCGCCCACGCGGCGACCGCGCCGGCGACCAGCACGATCGTCGTTCGGCTGCGAGCCATGAGGTGTTCCGTCATCCTGGCCTCCTTCTCTTGCTCATCACCTCTAGACGTCCCGGAGGACGAAAACTCATCGGCGCGAGCCCACGAGAACGGTTGCGATGAGTTTCGTGGTCGCTGCCGGTCTTATCTTTCGCGATCTCGGTAGCGTCCAACAAGACGAAGGATTCGGCTCGAGGAACACGCTCGAGCCTGACAGGAGGAGATGAGATGCCTGAGCACAAGGTCGGAACACGCGAGGAATGGCAGGCGGCTCGGGACGAGCTCGCCAAGCTCGAGGCGGAGCAGGCGGAGCGAAACGAGGAGATCAAGAGACAGCGTCTCGATCTCCCCTGGGTCCCGGTCGAGAAGGAGTACGAGTTCGACACCGAGGACGGCAAGAAGAGCCTCGCCGAGCTCTTCGACGGGCGTTCACAGCTGCTCGCCTACAACATCATGTTCGGCCCCGACTACACGCTCGGCGCCTGCCCAGGTTGCACTAACCTGGGCGACGGGCTTGACGGCTCGCTCGTCCACCTGAACCACCGCGACGTGACGTTGCTCTGCTTCTCGCGGGCGCCGATCGAGCGGCTGACCGCCTACAAGCGGCGGATGGGCTGGGAGTTCCCCTACGTCTCCACCTACAACAGCGACTTCGCCTTCGACTTCGGCCTTGCGTTGACCGAGGAGCAGGCGCAGCAGATTCCCGAGGTCAAGGGGATGGTCGACAGCCCGCCGGACTGGCTCCAGGAGTGGTCAGGCCAGATCGGGGCGGAGCTCAAGGACGGGCTGCGCGAGGGCCCGAGCTGGATCGCGTTCGCGCGCGAGAACGG
>JBBWZE010000216.1:0-3812 GCA_039648845.1 Actinomycetota bacterium
CGATCGACTCCTGTGCAAGCCGCACCTCGGCCGCGGACGAGAACTGCTGTCGCACACCGCCCATCGCCTTTCCCGTCGAACCGGACGCGATCTCTGCGCGGTCCGCAAGCACCACGTCGCGCGCGCCCAGGAGCGCGAGGTGGTACGCGATGCAGGCTCCTACGGAACCGGAACCGGCGACGACGATTCGAGCCAACGCTCGAGCTCCCTCCGCTCCTCGTCCGTCAGAACCCGCAGCGGGCGGCGCACGTCGGGCCCGACGGGCACGCCACGCCTGGCCAGGACGACCTTCGCGGCCGCCTGGAAGGGGAAACGTTCCAGGGCGGCGCGGACGCGACCGAGGTCGACACCGCTCCGATCCCGTACGGCTGCAGCGACAAGCTCTGGAAACGTCGACGCGAGCGCCGAAACCGCGCCGGTTGCGCCCGCGGCAAGTCCCTGGGTCAGCAGCGCCTCCGGGCCGACGAAGACGTCCAGGCCGGCGATGAGATAGGGAGCAAAGCGCTCCCAGGGTTTGTCGGACACCTTCAGCCCGCGGAAGTTCGGCGCCGCAGCGCGCAGCCGTTGGAGCACCTCGACGGGAATCGGATAGCCACTCCTTGCGGCGAACTCGTAGACGTAGAAGGGCGTCGGCGCGCAGGCCCGCGCGGCGGCGTCGAAGTGTGACAGCAGCTCTGCCTCGTCGAGCAGGAAGTAAGGCGGAGCCATCACGGCGACGCCGTCCGCTCCAACGTCTGCCGCGTGAGCGGCGAGCTGGACGGTGTCCCACGTCGACTGCGCACCGCAGTGCACCGCCACGAGCAGTCGTCCGCTCGCGGCCTCCACGAAGAGTTGCGCAGCGCGGAGACGCTGCTCCAGGGGAAGGAGAAAGCCCTCGCCGGTCGTCCCGAGGGCGAGCAGGCCGTCCACCCCACCCGCAGCGAGGAAGTCCACGTACGGTGCGATCGCGTCCTCGTCGATGGCCTCGCCGCCGTCCCTGAGCGGCGTCAGCGCGGCTGCCAAAGCTCCTCGCAGCATGGACCAACTCTAAGCTGAAGCCGTGGCCGGACTGAGGATCGAACGTGACGGACACGTGTTGCGGGTCACGCTCGCTCGCCCCGAACGCCGAAACGCCTTCGATGGGGCGCTGATCGGGGAGCTCACCGACGCGTTCGCCGACGTCGGCGACGCGCGCGCCGTCATCCTGTCCGGCGAAGGCCAGAGCTTCTGCGCCGGCGCGGACGTCGAGTGGCAGCGTTCGGCGGTCGATCTTTCGGTCGCCGAGAACGTCGAGGACGCGCTGAGGCTCTACCGGATGTGCGAGACGATCGACCGCTGTCCGGCACCCGTCGTCGTCCGTGTCCACGGCTACGCGCTCGGCGGCGGTTCGGGCCTGGTCGCGTGCGCGGACGTTGCGATCGCCGCCCGGGATGCCGTCTTCGGATTTTCCGAGGTCAAGCTCGGAATCGTTCCCGCAGTCATCTCGCCGTTCGTGCTCCCGAAGGTCGGCGCACACGCGCGGCGCTACTTCCTCACCGGCGAACGCTTCGACGCGGAGGCCGCTCTACGGATCGGCCTGATCGAGGAGATCGACGACGATCTCGATGCCGCCGTCGAGCGCGTGCTCTCCGAGCTGCTGACAGCAGGGCCTGAGGCGGTGCGCGAAGCCAAGCGTTTGATTCGCGAGCGACCGGCCGGCGAGGAGACGGCGCAGATCGCCGCGCGGCTGCGCGCGAGCGAGGAAGGACAGGAAGGGTTGCGCGCCTTTCTCGAAGGACGGAGCGCGCGACTACCTGACGGGACCGAATTCGGGGTTCATCGCACCCCACCAAACCCGGGCTAGCAGCACCTCGTCATTTGCCCTCGCCCAGGCTGCGGAACGCCAGCTGCTCACGGCGACCGCTTGCACTCGACCGCACGATCGCCTCGCCGACCTCGGACGCGCGATAGCCGTCTTCGAACGTCGCACCGTGCGGTGCGACGTCGCTGCCGTCGGCGATCGAACGCAGGAGGTGATGCACCTCGTGGACGAAGGTGTCTCCCCAGCCGATGATGTGCCCAGGCGGCCACCAGAAATCCATGAACGGATGGTTCGCTTCCGTCACGAGCACCGTCCTGAAGCCGCGCGTGCGGTCCTCGCCCTCGAGAAAGACCTGCAGCTCGTTCATGCGCTCCATGTCGAAGGAGAGCGACCCACGGGAGCCGTTGATCTCCCACTGAAACGCATTGCGCCGTCCGAGCGCGAGGCGCGTCGACTCGATCGTCCCGACCGCGCCGCTCTCGAACTCGACAGCCGCCTCGATCGCGTCGTCAACCCTGCGACCGCTGACGAATGTCTTCACGATGCCGGCGACCGAATTGAACTCGCCGACGAGGTAGCGCGCGAGGTCGATCACGTGGGTACCGAGATCGCCGAGCGCGCCGGATCCCGCCTGGTCCGGATCGAAGCGCCACGTGTCGAGCGTCGGGTCGTCGCCCCAGTCCTGCAAGTAACGGCCGCGGAAGTGGCGGAGCTCTCCGAGTGCGCCCTCGTCGATCAGCTCGCGCGCGAGCCGCACCGCGGGGACGAAGCGGTAGTTGAACCCGCACAGATGCTTGACGCCGGTCGCGGCAACGCGGCGCCACACGTCGTGGCTCTCGTCTGCCGTGCGCCCGAGCGGTTTCTCACAGAGGACGTGCTTGCCCGCTTCGGCGGCGGCGATCGTCGGCTCGGCATGCAGCGAGTTCGGACCGCCGTTGTCGAACAGCCCGATCCGCTCGTCCGTGACGATGTCGTGCCAGTCGGTCGTCCACCGCTCGTAGCCGTACCGTTGCGCCGCCTCGGCGACCGCATCCTCGTTCCGCCCGGCGATCGCGATGAGCCGTGGCACGAGCGGGGGCGCCCCAGCGACGTACTCGACCTTGCGGAAAGCGTTCGAGTGCGCCTTCCCCATGAACGCGTAGCCGAGCATGCCAACGCCGATTTCCGCCATTGCGCGATAGTACGCAGATCATGAAGACGCAGTACGACGAGCTGATCTCTGGCGGCGACGCGCTTCTTCGGGAAGCCCACGGGTGACCAAGGCCGAGGCGCGCCTGCGCGCGGCGGCCATGCTGGCCGAGGCAGGCATCGTGCTGACGCCGCATGAGCGCGAGAAAATCGAGATCGCGGACTTCGGCCTTGATCGGCTCGACGAAGTCGGACTGCAGATCGTCATCTACGTGAACACGGATCGCGTGTGCGCGAAAGAGCTCGTGCTGTTCCCGCACCAGCGTTGCCCGGAGCACCGGCACCCGCCATTCGAGGGCCAGGCGGGCAAGGAGGAGACGTTCCGCGTCCGCCGCGGTGCCGTACACCTGCACGTCGACGGGAGAGGCGAAATGGTCCTGAGGCCGGGCGAGCAATACACCATCCCACCGAACACGCTGCACTGGTTCGAGGCGGCGGACGAGGGCGCTATCGTCTCCGAGTTCTCGACGACGAGCCGCGACGCCCTCGACGTCTTCACGGACCCCCGGGTCGTGCGTTAGCGAACCGATCCTGCCACGTGCAGTACAGTCGACCGGGTGACCGAAACGCCGGTCGACGCTCTCCGCCGACGGGCCCGTGCCGGGTTGCTCGAGAGCGCCGAACGTGCACCGGCGCGCGCGCACTTCCGGGCGATGGGCGTCGACCCGGCGCGGCTCGGCGGACCGATCATCGGCGTCGCGTCGACGTGGACGGGAACGATGCCCTGCAATCTCAACCAGCGCGAGCTCGCCGAACGCGTAAGCGACGGCGTTTCCGCGGCGGGCGGCCTTGCGCTTGGCTTCAACACGATCGCGGTTTCCGACAACCAGTCGCAGGGAACTCC
>JBBWZE010000132.1:0-3648 GCA_039648845.1 Actinomycetota bacterium
GGACTGCAAGCGCGCGACGGCTTCGTCTGGATTGCCGACAACCGCTCGGGCTTCGTCTATCGACTGCGTGCCTGATCGATCGCGGTCGCGTCGCCGAGGCACACTTCCGAAATAGATGCGATGCACAGCCGTAACAGGCTGCCGGCTACGTTGCCTGTCATGGCGACAACGACCCAGAAGCGCAGGAAGACGACCGCAACGCCGTGGGGCCCGGCGCACACCGTCGAGCAGCTTACGCTCCCTCAGCGTGCAGGTGAGAAGCGATTCGCGTCCGTGGTGCAGCTCCTCGAAACGGCGAAGGGCGAGCGTTACGTGCGCTTCGCGTACACGACCGGCGGTGTTGCCCGACGCGGGCCAGTCACGCTCCGGCTGCGCGACCTCGAACGGCTGCGCGCAGCGCTTGCCGAACACCCCGAGCTCGCCGAGGCGTTCGGCTGCGGAGGTGCTTAGTGCCCCGCCAATGCTCGGTCGCGCGCGGCTTCGACGAGCGAGGACAGGATGAGCGCGCCGTCCGCTGTGCCGAGCAGCGGGTCGACCGCGTGCTCAGGGTGCGGCATCAGGCCCATCACGTTGCCGCGTTCGTTGACGACGCCGGCAACGTCATTTCGAGAACCATTGACGGGTTCCGCGTAGCGGAGCACGATCTGACGGCTCGTCTCGAGCTCGTTGTAGAGGGCGTCGTCGGCGAACCAGCAGCCTTCGCCGTGCTTCACCGGAATCGTGAGCCGTTCACCTTCGGCGCAGCGGGAGGTAAACGGAGTGTCCGTCCGCTCGACGACGAGCGGGACATCGCGGCACACGAAGGAGAGCGACTCGTTCGGACGCAGCACGCCCGGGAGTAGGTCCGCTTCGCACAGGATCTGGAAGCCGTTGCAGATCCCGAGCACCAGCCCGCCGTCGGCGGCGAAAGCAGCGACCGCCTCCATCGCAGGCGCGAACCGCGCGATCGCGCCGCAGCGCAGATAGTCACCGTAGGAGAACCCGCCAGGGAGAACAACTGCGTCGAGGTCCGGCAGTTCGGTCTCGGTGTGCCAGACGAAGACGGGCTCCGCATCCAGCGCCGAGAGTGCCCAGAGAGCGTCGCGGTCGTCGCAGGCGCCGGGGAAGCGGAGCACGCCGATGCGGGGTTGAGGGCTAGTCATCCGGCGCTGCGAGCTCGATCTCGTAGCTCTCGATCAGCGGGTTCGCTAGCAGTTGCTCACACATGCGCTCGACCTCCGCGCGCGCGCCCGCAGGATCGTCCGACTCGACCTCGAGATCGACGACCCGGCCGACGCGAGCCTCGCCGACCGCAAAGCCGAGCTGGCGCAAGGACGACTCGACCGCTTGTCCCTGCGGATCCAGGATCCCGTGCTTCGGTCGAACGAGGACGGTGGCCTTCATCACAAGACCACCTCTGGATCGGCGAGGTAATCGTCGAAGGCGATTCCCGTCAGCCGCTCGAAGGCGTCGACGTAGCGTGCCCGGGTGCCTGCGACGACGTCGTCGGGAAGTTCGGGGCCGGGCGGCGCCTTGTCCCACCCGAGCGTCTCGCAGTAGTCGCGGACGAACTGCTTGTCGAACGAGGGCTGCGAGCCGCCCGGCGTGTACTCGTCTGCGGGCCAGAAGCGAGACGAATCCGGCGTCAGAGCCTCGTCGCCGAGCACGAGCCGCCTCTCGTCGTCGAGGCCGAACTCGAACTTCGTGTCGGCGATGAGGATTCCGCGTCCGCGGGCGTGCTCCGCCGCGTGCCGGTAGAGGGCGATCGCAACGCGCTCGACCTCTGCGAGTCTCTCGGCACCGACCAGTTCCGCGGCTTGCTCGCGATCGATGTTCTCGTCATGCCCCGTTGTGGCCTTCGTCGCCGGCGTGAAGATCGCCTCCGGCAGCTCGTCGGATTCGGTGAGCCCAGCGGGCAGGACGTGACCGCAGACGGTGCCCGTCGCCATGTAGTCCTTCCAGCCGGAGCCGGCCAGGTAGCCCCGCACGACACACTCGATCGGCAACATCTCGAGCCGCCGACACTCCGTCGAGCGTCCATCCGAACGGAGACCCAGGAGATGGTTGGCACAGATCTCGCGCGTACGCGCGAACCAGAACGCGGACAAGCCCGTGAGGACGCGGCCCTTGTCCGGGATCCCGGTTGGGAGCACGACATCGAACGTCGAGATGCGGTCGCTGGCGACGAGGAGCAACCGCTCGTCGCCGAGGGCGTAGAGCTCGCGAACCTTCCCGCTCGCGACGTGGAGTGCGGCCTCAGGCATGGACAGGTACCTCCTTCTGGACGAGGGCGTGTAGACGCTCGAAGACCGTGTCCACGTGTCGGACTGTTGCCTCGAGGTCGAAGACGGCCTCGAGATCCACGCGCCCCGCGATCTCTGGATCGCCGCGAACGAGCTCGCCGAAGTCCGTCTCCTCCTCCCAGGCGCGCATCGCGTGGCGCTGGACCAGCCGGTAGGCATCGTCACGGGGCAGCCCTGCGTCCACGAGCGCGAGGAGCAGCCGATGGCTGAAGACGAGCCCGTGGCTCGCCTCGAGATTGCGCCGCATGCGCACGGGATAGACCACGAGTCCGCTCACGATCCACGTGAATCGGTCCAGCATGTAGTCGAGTGCGAGGAACGAGTCGGGAATCACGACACGCTCTGCGGACGACTGGGAGATATCGCGTTCGTGCCAGAGGGGGACGTTCTCGAGGCCGACGAGAGCGTTTGCGCGCACGACGCGCGCGAGGCCGCAGATTCGCTCTGCGACCTTCGGGTTGCGTTTGTGCGGCATCGCCGACGAGCCCTTCATCCCCTTGCCGAACGGCTCTTCGACCTCGCGGACCTCCGTACGTGCGAGATGTCGGATCTCGGTGGCGAAACGCTCGAGCGACGAGGCGGTCAGCGCAAGCGCGGAGAGCAGCTCAGCATGACGATCGCGTGCGATCACCTGTGTCGAGACCGGCTCGGGCTCGAGCCCGAGCCGTTCGCAGGCGATGCGTTCGACCTCGGGATCGACCTGCGCGTACGTGCCAACCGTTCCCGACAGCTGTCCGACACGATTCGTCTCGAGCGCGCGCGCGACTCGACCCCGCGTGCGGTCGAGCTCGAACGCCCAGCCGGCGAGCTTCCAGCCGAAGGTCGTGGGCTCTGCATGCACACCGTGCGACCGGCCGATGCAGACCGTGTGACGGTGCTCCTCCGCTAGTGCGACGACCGCGGCGAATGCGTTGTCGATGCCTTCGAGGATCAGGCGACCCGCATCCTGTAGCTGCAGCGAGAGCGCTGTGTCGACGACGTCGGAGGATGTCAGGCCGTAATGAAGCCAGCGACCTTCTGGGCCCAGCAGTTCCGCCACGGCATCCACGAAAGCGGCCGTGTCGTGATCCGTCACCTGCTCGATTTCGGCGACGCGCGCGGGTGCAGGCGGGCGGGCCTGCGCGCGGATCTCCGCAACGTCCTTGGCGGGGATGGCACCGAGCTCGGCCCAGCCGTCGAGTGCCGCCAGTTCGACCTCGAGCCACCGCGCGAACTTGCTTTCCTCCGACCAGATCCCGGTCATCGCGGGACGGGAGTAGCGCGGAATCACTGCGTCGATTCTAGAGAGCCGGTCGGTCCGAGAATCCGGGCTGCAAGCACGGCCGCGTTCTTCGCGTTGTCGACCCCGACGCAGGCCACAGGAACG
>JBBWZE010000141.1:0-21816 GCA_039648845.1 Actinomycetota bacterium
CGCTCGCTGCGATCATCGACCACATGAGGTAGGCCGTGTCTCCCGCGCCGATCAGGATTCCGTCGAGCGCGAAGACCGCACCGGCGAGCGGCTGCATCAGCGCGAAGTAGGGCCAGAGCTCCGCCGCCTCATGTAGCACGACAGGGTCGCTCGTGAAGGCACGCGGCACGACGTCGGCGAGCGGCAGCAGCACGATCGCGAAAGTGGCACCGACGAGGGCTGACCAGCCGATCATCCGCACGGCCGATGCATGGGCGCCGTGGGGATCCCCGGCGCCCAGCATGCGGCCAACGATCACCTGCCCCGCAATTGCCACCGAATCGAGGACGAGCGCGAGAAAGAAGAAGAGTTGCGACGCGACCTGATGCGCCGCCAGCTGGGGATCGCCCATGCGCGCGCAGACAGACGCCGCGACGAGGAAGGAGGCGTACAGAGCGGCCGTCCGAACGAAGATCTGGCGGCCGACGCGCAGCATCGGGCGCATCGCCTGCAGGCTCGGACGCTTCGAGCCGGCGTGAGGTCGCAGCAACTCGACGGCAAAGGCAAGACCCATCCCCGTCTGCGCGATTGCAGTTCCCGCCGCGGAGCCTGCGATTCCCCAATGGAAGCCGTAGACGAACAGGACCTCGAGGATTGCATTGACGACGTTCGCGACGACGACGATCTCGAGGGGCCGGCGCAGGTTCGAGACGCCTCGAAGGTAACCCTGCCCAGCCAGTGCGACCAGCGCCGGCAGCAGCCCGATGGCTGCGATCCGAAAGTAGGTCAGCGCGTAATCGCCCGATCTCCCCTGAGCCCCGAGAGCACGCAGGAGCGGCCCGGCGAGCGCCTCGCAGACCACGAGGAGGAGCACCCCGATCCCGACCGAGACCCAGAGCGACTGGGCCGCGAGCCGCGCTGCGCGCTCGGGGTGGCCCGCGCCCGAAGCGCGCGCAACGACAGCTGTCGTGCCGTACGTGAGGAAGTTGAAGATCGTGAACGCCCCGGCAAGCACCGTCCCGGCGAGCCCCAGCGCGGCGAGTTGCGGCCGGCCGAGGTGTCCGACGATCGCCGTGTCGACGAGGACGTAGAGCGGCTCTGCCGCCAGCGCTCCGAGCGCCGGCAGCGCTAGGCGGAGGATCTCCCGGTCGTGTGGCGAGCGTAAGCGTCCCACGGCATGACGAAGAGTGTCACGCCGATCGGTATCAGTGGACCGGCCTAGTGGTCTGACCGGCAACGTTCGCCGGGCCGCTGGCTTCGTGCTCGCGACCCAGGAACCGGGCAACGTCACCGGCCAAACCACTAGCGAATGAGCTGGTACGGAACCGAGACGAGGATCACCCTTGGCTCGAAGAGAAGCAGACGCTTGAGATACAGAGATCGCTGGTTGTGAAGCACCCGGCGGGCGCCGCGGACGACCAGCTCCGGCATCACGACGATCACCTCCGCGCTCTCGTCGTCGGTGAGCCGCCGCAAGTACGAAAGGAGAGGTGCGCCGATGTCTCGATAGGGCGCGTCATCGATCTCCAGCGGGATCTGTGCGCCCTGGGTGAGCCACTCTTGCCGGAGCGTGTTTCCGTCCTCCCTGCTGAAGGCGAAGCTGACGGCCCGCGTGTCGGTGATCCCCAACGTCCGCGCGTAGTTGACGGCTCTCATCGAGGTCGCGTTCACATTGGAAACGAGGACGCGGACGATCGCTCGTTCCGGCGGTGCCTCGCTTGCTCCCGCGAGCGCCGGCACATCCGCAACGACTACGCCCGGCTCGGAGAGAAGCCGTAGTTTCAGGAGCAGCGCACGCGGGCTGCGGATCTCCTCTAGTAGGGAGGCCCTCCGGAAGAGCTCAGGGATCACGACGGTGACGAAACTCGACTCGCCGCGTGGCAATCGCCATACCTGCTCGAGCACCGCCTGGTTGAAGCCGAACGATCGATCGAGTATCTCGAGGTGGGACTGCTCGTCGGAGAACCGAAACCAGCGGGGTTTGATGCCAGGATCGGCTCCGCGCACGGGGATGTGGATTGCCCGGAACTTCCCGCCGCCGGTCGTCCGCGCGAACCAGAGCGCCTCCGCAGTCGCTTCGTTGATCGACTCCACGAGCAAGAGGGTCGTATTGCTGGGTGGTGGAGCTGCGACGACAGCTGCCGCGCCGGCGCTGAGCCGCCGCGCGATGCCATGGTAGTGGCGGCGGATGCCGTAACAGGCGAGCACGAGCAAGGGGATCGCGACGATCACGAGCCAGGCACCGGCAGCGAACTTCGTCACGATCACCACCACCGCGACCACCCCTGTCGCCGTGGCCCCGACGCCGTTGACGAGCGCCCTGTAGTGCCAGCGCGGACCTTGGACGCGTCTCCAGTACCGGATCATTCCAGCCTGCGAGAGCGTGAAGGCGGTGAAGACGCCGATCACGTAGAGGTGAATCAGCGAGTCGACGTTCGCGCTATAGACCCACAGCAGGAGTGCTGCGAGCCCAGCGAGAACCAGCATGCCGTTCGAGAAGACGAGCCGGTCACCGAGGTTCGTGAACTGGCGCGGCGCGAAGCCGTCTCGGGCTAGCAGCGCAGCAAGCCTCGGGAAACCCTGGAAGGACGTGTTGGCGGCGAGGATGAGCACGCCGAGAGTCAAGACCTGCACTGCGTAGTACATGAAGCCGGCGGCGGACCCCGCGGGGAAGGTTGCACGGGCGATCTGGGACAGCACCGACGCGGTCTCACTCGGGCGAGCATGCTGCTGGACGGCGAGATAGGAGACGCCGAGGAAAAGGGCGATCGCAATGCCGCCGAGGATGGCGAGTGTGGTTGCGGCATTCTTGCCATGTGGTCGCCGAAACGCATTGACGCCGTTCGCGATCGCCTCGACTCCCGTCAGTGCGGTCGAGCCGGACGAGAAGGCGCGCAAAAGGACGAAGATCGTGATGCTTCCGGCACCGGTTGTGATCGGGTCCGGAACGTGCGCCTGAGGCGTCGAGCCGAAGAGAGTCTTCGCCAGGCCGACACCCACGAGCACGAACATCGCCGTCACGAAAGCGTAGGTCGGGAGAGCAAAAGTCAGCCCCGACTCTCGGATCCCACGCAGGTTGACGAGCACGATGACGCCCAGGCAGGCGAGCGAGAGCACCACCTTGTGCGAAGACAGCGAAGGCGCCAAGGATGTGACGGCGAAGATCCCGGCCGCAATCGAGACTGCAACGGTCAGAACGTAGTCGACGAGCAGAGCTGCAGCTCCGACCAGGCTGGGAAGCGTGCCGAGATTGTCCTTCGCGACGATGTACGCACCGCCGCTCGTCTCATATGCGCGGACGGTCTGGCTGTAGGAGGCGACGACGATGGCGAGCAGCGCCGCGATGGCGAGGGAAATCGGGAAGACGAGATACGCCGAAGCCGCTGAGGCAGCAACGAGCACGACGAGGGCCGATTCCGTTGCATATGCGACCGAGGACAGGGGATCGGAGGCGAAGATCGGCAGGGCCAAGGTCTTCGGCAGCAGCGTCTCCTCGAGCTCGCCGCTCGCCATCGGCCGCCCGACGATCGCACGCTTGAACGGCCGGACCGGGCCCAGGTCCGGTAACGCGCGACTCATTTCGTCGCCAGCGTCTGTGCGGCCGGCGCCGCGGCGATCATCACCGGACACGGCGCGTCGTGAAGCACGGACCAGACATCGCGCGAGAAGGGATGGCGGAAGCCTCGCTGCGACTCGATGGGCGCTCCGAGCACGACGAGGGAGGCGCGCACGTCCTCCGCGGCTTCGGCGACCGCGCGTCCGAGCTCGCCGGGCCGGGCGCGCACGATCTGTCCGTGCGCGCCGATCCCGTAGCTCTCGGCCAGCGCCCGCTCGCGGCTGAGCTCGACATGAAGTGTCTTCTCCTCGCGGTGGAAATGAGCGTCGAGGGGCAGCTCCCAGTCGACGAAGAGCGGCGCCAGCAAGAGGACCCGCGTGCCACGATCGGCGGCAAGCCGGCAGGCCAAGTCCAGCGCATGACCAGTGTGCGCCTCGTCGAGCAGCGGAACGATGACCATCTTGTGTCGGCCGGCGAGGCCGTGAGCTGCTCTACGGAGACGACGATGGCCGCGGTCGATCCGGTGCCGAGACAGCGATCGGCCGAGGGACGCCACCCCGCCAACGTAGGTCGACGTACGTCAACGCCGCCTCAAGATTGCGCCGTCGTACCTCAAGATGGTCTCAAGACGGGCGCACTAGTCGATACCCGGCGCCCGGTTCGGTCAAGAGGAAGCGCGGACGCGCCGGGTCCGGCTCGATCTTCCGGCGCAACTGCGAGACGTACACGTGGAGGTAGTGAGACTCGGCGCCGTACCTGGGTCCCCAAACCTCACGCAGGATCGTCGGGTGGGTGAGCAGCTTGCCCTCGTTGCGGACGAAGAGGCGCAGGAGCTCGAACTCGGTCGGTGTCACCGATACGGGCTCGCCTCGAAGCGTCACCAACCGCCGCTCGAGGTCGACAACGAGGTCACCGAGCTCAACCACCGGGCCGGTCACCGCGTCCACCCTTCTCAATGCCGCGCGGAGACGCGCGAGGAGCTCGTCGATCCCGAACGGCTTCGTGATGTAGTCATCGGCGCCGGCATCGAGGGCTGCGACTTTCTCGTGCTCGTCGCCGACCGCTGAGAGAACAAGGATCGGCACATTCGTCCAGCGGCGAAGGTCGCGGCAGACGTCAATGCCACTCCCATCGGGCAACATCAGATCGAGGATGACGCCGTCCGGCGGGTGAGCCGCCGCACTCGTCAGCGCTTCTTCTGCCGTTGCGGCGACCTCGACTTCATAGCCGGCGCCCTGGAGGCTCGTTTGCAACGCACGGAGGATCTGCGACTCGTCGTCGATGACGAGGATGTGAGCACCGCTCACCGCGGCAGCACGACGCTCTCGACCACAGCGGGCAGTGCGAGAACTAATGTCGATCCGCGGTTGCTAGCGGCTCCCGGCTCGACCCAGACACGACCGCCGTTCGCTTCGGCGAATCCGCGCGCGATCGCGAGACCAAGGCCGCTGCCACGAGCAACGCCGTCCCCGCGCTCGAACGCATCGAAGATCCGTTCGCGATCGGCTTCAGCGATCCCCGGGCCCCGATCGCGCACACGTACGACAAAGCGTCCCGGCTCGGCGACGGCCGAGACTTCGACCGGATCCGTCGGTGAGGAGAACTTCAGTGCATTCTCGAGCAGGTTCACGAGCACTCGTTCGACATGTGCCGCGTCGACGCGAATCGGCGCCAGGTCCGGCGCTGGCACCACGTCGACGCGATCGGCGTCCGGGCCGAGTTGTTCGAGCGCCCGGGCGACCAGCGTGTCGATCGTCCAGAGCTCGGGCCTCCGTACTGCCGGGCCGGCCTCGAGCCGCGAGAGGTCGAGCAGGTTGTCGACGAGTCGCCCGAGTCGGCCGACTTCGATCCGGATCGTCTCGAAAAGCCCATGGCGTTCCTCCGTACTCAGCTCGAACGCTGGATTGTCCAGTCCTTCGCTCGCCGCTCGAATCGCGGTCAGCGGCGAGCGCAGGTCGTGGCTCACGGCGCGCAGGACCGCTGTCTTGACAGCGTCGCTCTGCCGGAGGGTCTCGGCCTCCACTACCTCGCGCGCCAGCCGCCGCGAGCGCGTCGCCAGCTCGCTGACCACGACCGCGACAGCGATGTAGACAGCGAGCGCCACCCAGTTGGCCGAGTCGTGCAGGGCCAGCGTGTGAACCGGGGGCAAGAACAGGAAGTTGAAGACCAGCATCGACGCAACCGAAACGGGCATCGCGTAGGCCAGGCCGTAGAGAACGGCAACGGCGACGACGGCGACCACGTAGAGGACGCCCAGGCTGACTACCGGCGCAACCGGGCGAAGCGCGAAGACGGCTCCCGTCACGAGAGCGACCGCGATCACACTCAGCAGAACGCCTGTGACGCGCTTCGCCCAGACGCCGCTGAACGGTGAGCTCTCCATGTCTCCTACGAAGGATAGGGCGACGCAGTCGGGTCGATGACGGTCGTGCCGCCGTCGACCATGACCGTGGCGCCGGTGACGTAGCCGGCGCTCGGAGAGGCGAGGAACGCGATCACGTCGGCGATCTCTTCGGGCTGCGCGGGACGCCCGAGTGGATGCTGGCGGTGGGCTCGGGCGTATGCGCCCTCGCGGTCGGTCCCCTCAGCCGCACCCAACTCGTCCATGTCGTGGTCGCCCATCGGCGTCCGCACCCAGCCGGGGCAGACGGAGTTCGCGCGGACGCCCTGGCGGCCGTAGTCGTTCGCGACGCACTTCGCGAGCATGATCAGCCCCGCTTTCGAGACGCAGTAGGACGTCCACCCCGGGCCGGCGAGGATCCCGTTGACCGAGGCGACGTTGACCACAGAGCCCCGGCGCTCGATCAGGTGCGGCAACGCGAGCTTGGTGGTCAGAAATGCGCCGGTCAGGTTGATCCGGAGCGTCTCCTCCCATTGCTGGAGCGATTCCTCGAGCAGAGGGGCGCTGTCCCCCACCCCGGCGTTGTTGACGAGGGCATCGATGCCGCCGAAATGCTCGACTGTCGCTTCGATCGCAGCTGCAACCTCTTCAGGTGATGCGACGTCGGCAGAAAACGCGATCGCGTCTCTCCCGGTCTCGCGAAGCTCATCCGTGAGCTCCTCTAGCGGCGCGGCACGGCGACCGACCAGCGAAAGGGCGTATCCGTCTCTCGCAAAGGCGAGCGCGGTCGCCCGACCGATCCCGGTTGCCGCTCCCGTCACGACCGCACAGCGTGTAGAAGCCGCCACGGGACCCAGTCAAGCACAGGCATTGGCATCAGCTATTCACTCGTCGCCGATGCCGGCTTTGCCGGCGTCGGCTACAAAACGCGTCGGATCGAACCGGATTCCGAGCGAAGTCATCATGGGTCGGCGAAGCCGGGCCGGACTTCGCTCGGTTCGAGGCGGACTTCGCTCGGTTACGCTCGGTCGGGATGAGCGTCCTTCGCCGCCCTCGAGGTTTCCCGCGCCGTCGTCATCGGCCTGATGATGCGGATCCCTTGGTCTTCGCCGGAAGTGCGAGCCCTCGCCTCACGGCGGCGGTTTGCCGTGAGCTGGACGTCGAGGTAGGTGCGAGCGAGGTCATCCGCTTCTCCGAGGGAACACTGTTCGTGCGCGTGCTCGAGAACGTTCGCGGCAGGAGCGTCTATCTCGTGCAGTCGACGGTCTTTCCGACCAATGCGAACTTCATGGAGTTGCTCTTCTGGATCGACGCCTTTTCCCGTGCGAGCGCTGACTCTGTCACGGTGATCGTTCCGTACTTCAGTTACGCGAAGGGCGACAAGAAGGACGAGCCGCGAGTCTCGATCCGCGCGCGAGTCTGCGCCGACGCGATCGAGGCTGCTGGGGCAGATCGCGTAGTGACGCTCGATCTGCACGCGCCCCAGATCCAGGGGTTCTTCCGAATACCCGTGGATGACCTCTATGCAATGCCTTATCTCTGCACGGCGATCGAGCGTGCCGAGCTCCTGGATCCCGTCGTCGTCTCACCCGATGCCGGCTTCGCCAAGCGCGCACGCAGATTCGCGCAGCACCTCGGTGCGCCGCTCGCAATCGCAGACAAGGTCCGCCAGGGTCACGGTGAGACTGCCGAGCTGGTAGAGATCATCGGCGAGGTCGCTGATCGCGACGCCATAGTCGTGGACGACTTCACGATCAGCGCCGGTACGCTCGTGGAGGCAGCCGAGCAACTCGTTGCGCGCGGCGCACGTTCCGTTACGGCCGTGGTCACGCACGGAGTCTTCGCAGAGGGATCCATGGAGCGTCTGGATCGCAGCCCGATCGAGCGTTTGATCGTGACGGACTCGATCGAGACGCAGCCCGTCCAACTGTCGGAAAAGGTGACATTGGTCTCGGTCGCCCCACTGTTCGCCGAGGCAATCGGCCGCATTCACCGACGTGAGAGCATCAGCGTCCTCTTTCAGCAATGACGCCCGCCACCTGGTCACTCGCCGCCGATGCCGGCTTTGCCGGCTTCGGCCGCCGACGCAGCGGATCGAACGGATTTCCGAGCGAAGTCATCATGGCTCGGCGCAGCCGAGCCGGACTTCGCTCGGTTACCGACGGATGATGCGCCCTAGGAGACTGGCAGCGCCGCCCGGGATGAGGAGCACGATCAGCATCAGCGTGATCCCGAAGACGACCGGGCCGGCCTGCTTCGCGAAGTGGAAGTGCAGGATGGGAGGCGACTGCGCATAGATGGGCAGGAACTCGAGGACGAGCGCCCCGACGATCACGCCGGACAGCGAGGAGAGGCCGCCGATCACGACGCTCGCGAGCAGGAGCAGGGACAGCGTGACGGGGAACGTGTCCGGATTGATGTACGAGACCTGGATCGCGAACAGCGCGCCGGCGACGCCGGCGTACGCCGCCGAGATGCCGAAGGCGAGAGTCTTGTAGACAGCGGGGCTGACGCCCGACGAGACGGCCGCAACCTCGCCGTCCCGAATCGCTCGCCAGGCACGTCCGACGCGTCCGCGCACGAGCAGCCAGGCGACGACGAACAGGATCCCGGCACACACCCACGCTTCGTAATAGAGCCAGTGCGGCGACGAGACGTCCCAGCCGAACGGAGCATGCGGCAGCGGCAGCGACAGGCCTCCCCCGCCGCCCGTCAGATGCTCGAAGCGTTTCGCCAGGGCAGGCAACGAGACCGACACCGCGAGAGTGGCCAGCGCGAGCGAAACACCCGCGAGACGAAGGGCGGGGATCCCGAAGAGACAGCCGATCACGCCGGTGATGAGCCCCGCGATCGGAATCGTGAAGATCGCGCGCATCCCGTGCTGGGGGAGAACGCCCGACGCCTGGTGCCCGAGCAGCTCGAATCCGCTTTGGCCGAGGATCAGCAGCGCGGCCGTGTAGCCCCCGATCGCCATGAACGCGGCGTGGCCGAGCGTGATCTGTCCGCTGTAGCCCGTGAGGATGTTGAGACCGAGCAGGGCAACGAAATAGATCCCGACGTAAGTGAACTGCCCGAGGCGGAACTCGCTCGTGAATCTTGGCAGCAACGCGATCAGGAGGACCGTGGCGGCCAGCAGGAGACCTCGAAAGGCCGGCGTGATCCCGCGCCGCATCAGACCTTCCTCACCACGACGCGCCCGAAGAGGCCCGACGGCCGGATCACGAGCACGATCAGCAGAATCGCCAGAGCGGTCGGGAGTCTGAGTTCCTGCCCGACGAAATCGACGTAAGCGCCAAGCAGGTTGATGACGACCCCGATCAGGAGCCCGCCGACGACGGCCCCTACCGGACTGTCGATTCCACCGAGGACCGCGGCGGCGAACGCGTAGACCAGGACGACGAGCATCATGTCCGGGTCGAGGAAGACGGTCGGCGCAGCCATCATCCCCGCGATCGCACCGAGCACGGCCGCGAACCCCCAACCGAGGGCCAGCATCCACCCGACGCGAACTCCCATCAGCCGGCTCGCGCCGGGGTTGAACGCGACCGCTCGCATCGCGAGCCCCAGCGTCGTGAGCCGGAAGAAGAGCCACAGCGCGACGACCGTGCCCAGGCAGACACCGAAGGTGCCGATGTCCTGGATCGAGATCGATACGCCCCCGACGACGACCGAGCGGTTTGGAAAGGGACTCTCGAAGGCCTTCACCTCGGGCCCGAAGATCCAGCCGACGAGCCCGTTGATCGCGATGAACAGCCCGATCGTCAGGATCACGATCACGATCTCCGGGCGATGCTCGACGGGGCGGATCAGCACACGCTCGACCGTGACGCCGGCGCCGAATGCGATCAGCAGCGTCAGGACGAAAGCCGGCCAGTAGCCGACGCCGTGGTGCATCAACGTCCAGGCGATGTAGGTCGTGAATGTCGCCATCTCGCCCTGCGCGAAGTTGACGACGTTGGTGGTCTGGTAAATCAGGACGAGCGCGAGCGCGAGGCTGGCGTAGATCGCGCCGGCTGCGAGGCCACTCGTCACCTGCTGCGCAAACTCGGTCCAGGTAAATGCGAGGGGGAGCGTCACTAGTATCCGAGGTAGGACTTGCGCACGCCTTCGTGGCGGCGTAGCTCGGCACTGTCGCCCTCGATCGCGACCTGACCCACTTCCAGCACGTACGCGCGAGCTGCGGCGTCCAGGGCAACGTTCGCGTTCTGCTCGACGACCAGCACCGTCAACCCATCGTCGGCGTTGAGCTCCTTGACGATGCGGAAGAGCTCCTGGACGACCGTCGGCGCGAGCCCTAACGACGGCTCGTCGAGCATCAACAGCCGCGGCCGGCCGACGAGGGCACGGGCGAGCGCGAGCATCTGCTGCTCACCACCGCTGAGCGTGCCCGCCTGTTGGTCGCGACGGCGCTCGAGCCAGGGGAAGTACTTGAATACCCGCGGGGCTTCTAAGCGCAGGGTTCGCCGCTCGCCGCGCACGTAGGCACCCATCCGGAGGTTCTCCCAGACAGTGAGTTGGGTGAACAGGCCGCGTCCCTCGGGGACATGCGCAATCCCGGCGCGCGCGACTGCGTCCGGCTTCCCCCGCGCGATCTGCTTGCCCTCGAAGACGATCTGGCCGCTGTGGCGCACGGTTCCCGAGACCGCGCGTAAGGTCGTCGTCTTCCCGGCCCCGTTTGCACCGAGGAGCGCGACGATCTCTCCGTCCGCAACCGTCAGCGAGACGCCGTGCAGCGCCTTGATCGGCCCGTAACGCGCCTCGACGCCGCGAAGCTCAAGCAGCGTCGACACGCTCTGCTCCGAGATATGCCTCGATCACCGCCGGGTCCGCCTGCACCTCGCCGGGTGTTCCTGCCGCGATCTTGCGGCCGAAGTTGAGGACGTGCACGCGGTCGGAGACCGACATGACCAGGTTCATGTGATGCTCTACGAGCAGGATCGTCAGGTCGAGATCGTCTTGTAGACGCCGGATCACGTCGGCGAGCTCGCCGACCTCCTCGTGGTTGAGCCCGCCGGCGGGCTCGTCGAGCAAGAGTAGTGTCGGCTTCGCCGCGAGCGCGCGCGCGAGCTCGACTCGCTTGAGCGTGCCGAAGGGAAGCCCACCCGGAAAGCGCTGGCCGAATTCGCCGAGCTCGAGATATTCGAGGATGTGCTGCGCCTGCTTGCGGCTGCGACGCTCCGAGAAGGGACGAAGCCGCGAGTGGGCGCCGACGAGGATGTTCTCCAGGACCGTCATCTGCTGGAAGAGCACGACGTTCTGAAAGGTGCGCGCGATGCCGAGTCGCGCGATCCTGTGAGCGGGGGTTCGAGTCAGGTCCTTGCCGTCGAAGAGGATCCGGCCGCTGTTCGGGCGGTACAGCCGCGTGATCAGATTGAAGAGCGTCGTCTTCCCGGCACCGTTCGGCCCGATCAAGCCGACGATCTGTCCCTCCTCCATTGCAAGCGAGACATCGGCGAGAGCGACAATCCCACCGAAACGCCGCGAGACGTCCTCGATCGCAAGAAGCGCCATCGGACGCGGGATGATATGACCGCGAGTCAGGCGAAGTCATCCGTTCGGTGATTCTGTTCTAGATTCCGCGTGTGAACCTCCGCGACAGCCCCGACGAAACCGCTTTCCGCGAGCAAGTCCGGGGCTGGCTAGGGGAGAACCTCCCGGCCGAGGCCGGCCGGGAGTGGAGTCGGAAGATGTTCGATGCGGGTTACGCCGGTTTGACCTGGCCCGAGGAGTACGGCGGCCGCAGCGCGCCCTACAGCCACCAGGCGATCGCGCTCGAGGAGTTCGCGCGCGCCGGAGCCCCGAATCACATGAACGTGATCGCCCTCGGGATGGCCGGGCCGACGATCATGGCCCACGGCACCGAGGAGCACAAACGGCGCTACCTCTCCAAGATGTTGTCCGCCGACGAGATCTGGTGCCAGGGCTTCTCCGAGCCGGGCGCGGGCTCCGACCTGGCGGCGGTGCGAACGCGCATCGAGCCGACCGACGGGCATTTCGTCCTCAACGGCCAGAAGGTGTGGTCGTCGCTCGCACACGAGGCGGACTTCTGCATCCTGGTCGGCCGCGGCGACCCGGAATCCCAGGGCCACGCCGGCCTGACGTACGTGATCGTCGACATGCATGCGCCCGGCGTCGAGGTTCGGCCGCTACGCCAGATCACGGGTGAGGCCGAGTTCAACGAGATCTTCTTCACGGACGTCGAGGTTCCGGGCGAGAACCTGCTCGGCGAGATCGGCGGCGGCTGGCAGGTCGCGATGACGACTCTGCTACATGAGCGCGGCACGCTGGGTTTCGCACTCACGGGAACGCTCGACGCTCAGGTGAACAGGTTGATCGCGTTGACCAAGGAGCGCGCGGCCGACGATCCGATCATCCGCGACCGCGTCGCCCAGGAGTGGATCGAGCTGCAGGCCTTGAAGCTGACGAATTACCGCTCGCTGACCACGCTGATCCAGACCGGCATCCCAGGGCCGGAGGGCTCCGGCTCGAAGCTGCACTGGTCGGAGCAGAACCAGCGCCTGACGAAGCTGGCGCTCGAGATCCTCGGCGGCGAAGACGACGGCTACTGGGGCTACCAGCAGCTACGCAGCCGCGGGAACACGATCGAGGCGGGAACGAGCGAGATCCTGCGGAACATCATCGCCGAGCGCGTGCTCGGGCTCCCAAGGTCACGCTGATGCAGTTCGCCTTCACCGAGGAGCAAGATCTGCTGCGGCGTGAAGCGCGTGAGGTGCTCGCGAACGGCGGTTGGGGGCGGGAGGAGCTCGACGACCTCGGTTTCCTCGATCGTGCGGTGCTCTTCGAAGAGGCGGGTCGCGCGAATCGCGGTGAGGAGTTCTTCGATTCTGACATCCCCGAGAACGAACAACTCGCCGCGCTTGCACTGGAGGCCGCAGGAATCGCCCGTCGCGCGCTCGAGCTCGGCGTCGAGCACGCAAAGACCCGAGAGCAGTTCGGCCGGCCGATCGGCGTTTACCAGGCCGTGTCACATCCCCTTGCCGACACCTACGTCGACACGGAGCTCGCACGCTCGATCGCGTACTGGGCCGCGTGGTGCGTCGCGGAGGACGACGAGCAGGCGCCGATCGCAGCAGCGGCGGCGAAGAGCTACGCCGGTGACGTCGCCGTCGCTGCCTGTGAGCGCGCGATGCAGGTGCTCGGCGGCATCGGCTTCACGTGGGAGCACGTACTCCACCGCTACTACAAGCGGGCGCTCTGGATCCAGGCCTACGGCGGCTATCCGCGCGAGCTGCGCGCTAAGGTCGCGGCCTGGCTGCTCGACTGACGATGCGTGCAGCACTCGTCACCGGAGCGTCATCGGGAATAGGCGCGGCCTGCGCGAGCCGCCTGGTCGGGGCGGGCTGGCGTGTCTTTGCCGGCGTCCGCCGCGGCGGGGACGCACCGACGGGTACTGAGGAGATCTTGCTCGACGTCACCGACGAGGACCAGATCCGGGCAGCGGCGGAGCGAGTCGAGGAGCTCGACGGCCTCGTCAACAACGCGGGGATTGCGCTCTCTGTTCCGCTCGAGTTCATTCCGCCGCACGAGCTGCGCCGACAGTTCGAGGTCAACGTCTTCGGCCAGGTCGCAGTCACGCAGGCGTTCCTCCCGCACCTGCGCCGCTCGCGTGGCCGAGTGGTTTTCATCGGCTCGATCGCAGGGCAGAGCGCACTCCCCTTCCTAGGCCCGTACGCCGCGTCGAAGCACGCGCTGGAGGCGGTCGCCGACACGTGGCGGCTGGAGCTGCGTCCGTTCGGGGTCGACGTTGCCCTTGTTCAGCCGGGAACGATCAAGACCCCGATCTGGACGAAGTCCGCGGCCGTTGCCGACAGATTGGCCAACGGCGCCGGAGCCGAGCTCGCAGGCCTCTACGGGGAACGGGTCACGGCGTTCCGGGAAGTCGCGCTGAGGCGCGGTGCGAAAGGCGCGTCCGCCGGCGAGGTCGCCCAGGCAGTCGAAGCCGCGCTGACGGCGGAACGGCCGCGCACCCGCAAGCTCGTCGGCCTGGATGCGAAAGTACGTGCGGGCATCGAAAGGCTTCCTGATCGGCTCCGCGACCGTGTCTACGAACGCGTGCTGTTGCGCTAAAGGAGGAGCGATGAACGGCCTGATGATGGACTTCCAGCTGACGATTCCGACTCTGCTTCGGCGCGCGGAGACGTATTTTGGCGAAAAGGAGATCGTCACTCGTCTGCCCGACAAGTCGTTCCACCGCTACACGTACTCCGACATGGCGCGCCGCGCGAAGCAGCTTGCAGTGGCGCTAGGCGAGTTGGGCCTCGGGCGCGGTGACCGCGTTGCAACGCTGAGCTGGAACCATTACCAGCATCTAGAGGCGTATTTCGGCATTCCGTGCGGCGGTTTCGTGCTGCACACGCTGAATCTCCGCCTCCATCCGAATGACATCGGTTACATCGCCGCCCATGCCGGCGACCGCGCTCTGATCGTCGACGCGGGCCTCGCGCCGCTGGTCGACCAGTTCCGCGACCAGACGCAGATCGAGCACGTTTTCGTCGTCGAGGATTCGTACGAGGAGCTGCTCGCCTCAGCGGACGCCGACGCATGGGTCGAGCCGGAGCTCGACGAGAATGAAGCGGCCGCGATGTGTTACACGAGCGGCACCACCGGCATGCCGAAGGGCGTGGTGTATTCGCACCGGTCGACGATCCTTCACACACTCGGCGTCGCGGCCGCCAATCCGCTCGGGATCGGCGTATCCGAGCAGGACGCGATCCTGCCGGTCGTCCCGATGTTCCATGCGAATGCGTGGGGCTATCCGTACCTCGCCGCGATGCTCGGAGCGAAGCAGGTCTTCCCGGGCCCGCATCTCGATCCGGAGAGCCTGCTGGACGACTTCGTCCAGGAGGGTGTGACGTGGACGGCCGGCGTGCCGACGATCTGGCTCGGGATTCTGCAGCTCCTCGATGCGCACCCGGACAGATGGGACTTGTCGGGAATGAAGGGGATGCTCGTGGGCGGGTCGGCGGCGCCGCGCGCGATGATCGCCGGGTTCAAGGAGCGCCACAACCTCATGGTCTGCCACGGGTGGGGAATGACCGAGACTTCGCCGGTTGCTTCGGTGGCCGCGCTGCCAGGGGAGATCGGAAGCGCGGACGAGGAAACGAAATTCGATTACCTGGCGATGCAGGGCCTCCCGCTCGCGCTCGTCGAGCTGCGGGCGAGGGACGACTCCGGAAACGAGATTCCGCGCGACGGTGAAACGATGGGCGAGCTCGAGGTACGAGGGCCGTGGATTGCTTCTGCGTACTACGAGACGCCGGAACACAGCGACCGTTGGACGGACGACGGATGGTTCAAGACGGGTGACATCGTCTCGTTCGATCCACGAGGCCACATCCAGATCAAGGACAGGTCGAAGGACGTGATCAAGTCGGGTGGCGAGTGGATCTCGTCGGTCGACCTCGAGAACGCGCTGATGGCGCATCCCGCGGTCGCAGAGGCCGCCGTGATCGCGATTCCGGACGAGAAATGGCAGGAGCGGCCGCTCGCCGCGGTCCTGCTGAAAGACGGAGCGTCCGCGACCGCGGAGGAGCTACGAGAGTTTCTGGCCCCGCAGTTCGCGAAGTGGTGGCTGCCGGATCGGATCGAGTTCGTGACGGAGATCCCGAAGACGGCGGTCGGGAAGTTCCGGAAGACAGCGCTCCGGGACCAGTTCGCGCAGCAGCCTGCAGTGCCGACCGCATAGGTGGCCGATCCGCGCAGGAGTTGGGTGGAAGCGCCGCCCGAGGCGCCGCACGTCTGGGCGACGCTCGGCTACCGCGGCGTCGAGCAGGGCGGCGGCGTCTCGGTGATCGAGTGGGATGCGACGATCGACTACTGCTTCCACGGCTCGTCGGGACCGATCGTCCACGGCGGACTCGTGACGACCATCCTCGACACCGCGATGGGCGGTGCCTGCCACTCGGTTCTCGATGACG
This sequence comes from Actinomycetota bacterium, assembly GCA_039648845.1. Lineage (GTDB taxonomy): Bacteria > Actinomycetota > Thermoleophilia > Gaiellales > Gaiellaceae > 3-1-20CM-4-69-9. Next base: position 15,815 of record JBBWZE010000141.1, read on the forward strand.
GCGAGACGTTTCTGACGGCTGATCTGCACGCCGAGTTCTTCCGTCCGACACGACCCGGGACGCTGCGCGCCGAAGGCCGCGTCGTGCACCGCACGAAGCGGATGGTCTTCTGCGCAGCAGATTTGAGAGATGCCGAAGGAAACCATCTCGCGAGTGCCCGCTGCACGCAGGTGCTCCGCTCGGAGCCGCGTCAGGAGTAGTCGCCGGCGAGAACTTGCGCCAGTGCGTGTGAGGCCTGGCGGATCATCCCCGGGTTGGTGTCCCAGTAATACGGGAGCGCCATCAGGGCCTGGTAGAGCGCCCAGCCGCGGCCACGCAACCATGAGGCATCGTCGACCTGGAGCTCGGCTCGGTAGCGCCGGCGACTGTCACCGGCGAAGACGTTCCAGGCAGGCTGCAAGTCACAGGCGGGATCGCCCACGTTGAGGCAACCGAAGTCGATGACCGCCGACAGGCGGCCCTTGACGACCAGCAGGTTGCCCGGCAGGAGATCGCCGTGGACCCACACCTCTTCGCGGTCCCATTCCGATGCGTTGAGCGACTGCTCCCACGAGAAGGTGGCGGCATCGCCGTCTACTCGGTTGCCCAGTTGTGCGATCGACCGACGGACCCGGTCGTCGAGTTCGGCGAGTGGTGCGCCTCGACCACCAGGCGGGCGCGGATGTGCATCGGTAGGGTCCACCCGGCGCAGCGCGTCGACGAACGCGGCGAGATCGACGGCTGCCCGATCCAGATCGTCGATCGTGCCGTTGGCATTCTCGCCGGGCAACCACCGGTAGACGGACCATTCGAAGGGGTAGCCCTCAGCCGGCTGGCCCCGCGCCAGCTGCACCGGAACCGCGAGCGGCAAGTACGGGCCGAATTTTGGCAGCCACTCTGCCTCCTTGGCCGCCTGTTCGGTGGCCCACCCGATGCGCGGCAGCCGAGCGGCCAACCGATCGCCGAGCCGGTAGATGTCGTGATCGGTTCCGTATGACACGACCGGGTCGATCGCCAGATCGGCCCATTGTGGGAACTGCCCCGCGAGCAAGCGACGCACAAGCGTGACGTCGGTTTCGATCTCGTCGGCGTGCATCTTGGGTGCGGCCATCGCCGCAGATGCTACGTCGCACGTGTGCACCCCTTGCTACGCGAGCGCGGCGACTCTGACCAGCGCTTTCCCCTGGTTCTCGCCGTTGAGCATCCCGATGAATGCCTGCGGGGCGTTCTCCAGACCTTCCGTGACGTCCTCCCGCCAACGGATGTCTCCGTTTCCAACCCAGTGCGCGAGCTTGGCGGCAGCCTCGTCGTAGCGGTGCGCGTAATCGAAGACGAGGAAACCCTCCATCCGCGCACGGAAGACGACCAGCAGGCCTGGATGGAACATCGGCTCCGGCCTCTGGGCGTTGTATTGCGAGACCTGCCCGCAGATGACGATGCGTGCTCCGAGATTGAGCCGCCTCTGCACCGCCTGTGAGATCTCGCCGCCGACGTTGTCGAAGTAGATGTCGACGCGTTCATTGCGCAGCGCCTCTCTGAGGTCGTCGCTCTTGTAATCGATGGCCGCGTCGTACCCGTAGCGCCCGGTCAGATCGCGAGCCTTTTCCGACCCGCCCGCGATACCGACCGTGCGGCAACCGGCGAGCCTCGCCAGCTGCCCCGCGATCTGTCCGACCGCTCCCGCGGCGGCGGATACGACGACCGTCTCGCCGGGCCGCGGCCGGCCGATGTCGAACAGTCCGAAGTACGCAGTGAATCCGGTCAGCCCGACAGCGTGCAGCGCAAGCGTGGGCGGTTCGAGCACGGGCGGGACCAGACGGAGTGTCCCGGCGCGGGCAATCGCGTATTCCTGCCAGCCAAGCTGTCCGACCACGAGGTCGCCGGGGCTGAAGCGGGGATCGTTGCTCTCCACGACCTCGCCGAGGTTCACCGACGTGATCACGTCCCCGACCTCGAGCGACTTGGCGTAGGAACGCGCCTCGCTCATGCGTCCGCGCTGATACGGATCGACCGAGGCCCACAGTACGCGGACGAGCACCTCGCCGGCCTCGGCGGAGCCGGCATCGATCTCGTCGAGTGCAAAATCCGACTCCTGCGGGAAACCGACCGGCCGCGCGGCCAGAGTGACGCGTCGATTCGCCGGCATCGGTTTAGCATCGCAGGTCGTGCGCCTCGGCTTCTACATGGGTTATGCGCCCCCGGGAACGAATCCGCTCGAGCTGATCGCCCTCGCTCAGGAGGCGGAGAGGCTCGGGTACGACTCCGCATGGGCGGCGGAAGCCTGGGGCACAGACGCGGTCACGGTGCTGGCGTGGCTCGCCGCGACGACGTCGACGATCAAGCTGGGGTCGGCGATCATGCAGATCCCGGGACGGACGCCGGCGAACACGGCGATGACGGCGGCGACGCTCGACCTCATGTCCGGCGGACGTTTCCTGCTCGGTCTCGGCACGTCCGGGCCGCAGGTCGTCGAGGGCTGGCACGGGCAGCCGTGGGGAAAGCCGATTACGAAGACGCGCGAGTACGTCGAGATCGTCCGCGCAGCGCTGCGCCGCGAGGCGCTCGAGTTCCACGGCGACCAGTACGAGATTCCGTACTCCGGCGCCGATGCGACTGGCCTCGGCAAACCCTTGAAGCTGCTCGTCCGGCCGCTGCGAGAGTCGATTCCGATCTATCTGGCCGCGCTCAGCCCGAAGAACGTGCGCACCGCGTTCGAGATCGCCGACGGGTGGCTGCCCATCTACTTCTCACCCGAGCATGCACGCGGCGCATTCGGCTACGCGCCGCGCGACGGCTTCGACATCGCACCGGCCGTGAATGTCGTCGTCTCCGATGACCTCGCGGCGGCGCGGGACACGATGCGACCCCTGCTTGCGCTCTACATCGGTGGGATGGGCGCGCGCGGAGCGAACTTCTACAACGCTCTCTTCCGCCGGTACGGCTACGAGGCCGAAGCCGAGCGAATCCAGGAGCTGTACCTCGAAGGCAAGCAGCGGGAGGCGATTTCAGCAGTCCCCGACGCGCTGATCGACGACGTTTCCCTCGTCGGTCCGCCCGAGCGGATCCGTGACCGCCTGGACGCCTGGCGCCAGTCGGGCGCGACGACGCTGCTGGTCGCCACGCGCGACGTCACGTCGCTGCGAACCATGGCGGAACTGGCCCTGTAGTCCGACTTCGTGGCTCAGAGCCACTAAGTCCCGAGCGCGGTCGACGTCACGCGGCGAGGAACTCCAGCACGAGTAGGTTGAGCGCCGCCGGATCCTCGAGCTGGACGTTGTGCCCGCGGCCCGGGAGTTCGACATAGCGCGCGTTCGGCAGGCGGGCCGCAAGCATCCGTCCATTTTCGACCGGGACGATCACGTCGGCGTCACCGTGCACGACGAGTGCGGGCGCGTCGATTCGCTCCACCTCGCAGCCGCGGGCATAGAACCCGTAGCAGGCCTGCAGGTGCGCGTCGAGCGTCACGTCCGGCGTCGGATGCTCGCCACGCGCGGCGAGGATCTCCTCGAACCGCTCCGGGTTTCGCTCCGTCCAGCCCGGCGAGAACGTGAGCGGCATCGTCTTCCGTCCGTAGTCGTCGAACGGCAACCCGATTGCGGCCGCGTAGGCCGCGCGAACGTACTGCGGACGCGGTACGCGGTCGGGCCCACCGGCGCCGGTACCGACGAGCACGAGCGACCGGACGAGCTCTGGCCGAACCAGCGCGAGGGTCAGCGCCACGTACCCGCCCATCGACAGGCCGACTACATTTGCTGTGCGTCCGTCGAGGACGTCCGCGGCATCCTGCGCGAGCTCGTCGATCCCGTACGGCTCTTCCGGCACGGGCGAACGCCCGGTACCCCGCGTGTCGAAGGCGATCGTCCGGAAGCGGCCGGCGAAAACAGGGATCTGCTCACGCCACGCCCACAGCGACTGGCCGAGCCCTTCGAGCAGCAGCAATGGCTCGCCATCGCCGTGCTCTTCGACATGGAGCTGCTGCGTCGGGGCGCCGCACACGGCACGAAACGCTATGCCATGCTCTCCCTCGATGAGCGCGGACAGCTTCGAAGTGTTCGAGTTGCAAATCCTGACCCCCAAGGCACTCGCTTTCGTCGCCGATCTGCAACGTGAGTTCAATCCGACTCGTTTGGACCTGCTCGCGGGGCGGGCGGACCGGCAGCAGCGGATCGCGGCAGGCGAGCTGCCCGACTTCCTCGAGGAGACACGAGCCATACGGGAAGATCCGGCCTGGCGCGTAGCGCCGCCACCATCCGATCTCCTCGACCGCCGCGTCGAGATCACGGGGCCTGTCGACAGGAAGATGGTGATCAACGCGCTGAACTCGGGCGCGCGGATCTTCATGGCCGACTTCGAGGATTCGAACTCGCCGACCTGGCGGAACTGCATCGAAGGGCAGGCGAACCTGATCGATGCCGTCGATCGGACCATCTCGCTCGACAGCGGCGAGAAGCAATACCGCCTGCAGGACGAGATCGCCACCCTGCTGGTGCGGCCACGCGGCTGGCATCTACACGAAGCCCACCTCGTCATCGACGACGAGCCTGTCTCGGCGAGCCTGTTCGACTTCGGCCTCTACCTGTTCCACTGCGGTCAACGTCAGTGCGACGCCGGGTCCGGCCCCTATTTCTATCTGCCCAAGCTCGAGTCACACCTCGAGGCGCGGCTGTGGAACGACGTCTTTCTCTACGCCCAGGACAAGCTGTCAATTCCGCGTGGGACGATCCGAGCCACCGTCCTCATCGAGACGATCCTGGCCGCCTTCGAGATGGAGGAGATCCTCTACGAGCTGAGAGAGCACTCCGCCGGGCTGAATGCCGGTCGCTGGGACTACATGTTCTCGATCATCAAGAAGTTCCGTGATCGGCCCGAGTTCGTCCTCCCGGACAGACCGCTCGTGACGATGAGCGTGCCGTTCATGCGTGCCTACACCGAGCTGCTCGTCAAGACGTGCCACCGGCGCGGTGCACACGCGATCGGCGGCATGGCCGCGTTCATCCCGAGCCGGCGCGATCCCGAGGCCAACGAGGTCGCACTCGCGAAGGTCCGGGACGACAAGCTGCGCGAGGCCGCGGACGGCTTCGACGGGACCTGGGTCGCGCACCCCGACCTCGTTCCTGTTGCGAGGAGCGTGTTCGACGACACGCTCGGCGAGCGCCCGAATCAGGTCGGCAGGCAGCGACACGAGGTCGCGGTCGCGGCAAAGGATCTCCTCAACGTCGCAGCCACACCGGGCGAGGTCACCGAGGAGGGTGTCCGCCTCAACGTCTCGGTCGGCATCCAGTACATCGCCTCGTGGCTCAACGGGGTCGGCGCTGCCGCGATCAACAACCTGATGGAGGACGCCGCGACAGCAGAGATCAGCCGCTCGCAGATCTGGCAGTGGGTTCAGCACAACCGTGTCAGCCGCGGGCGCGTCCTCGAGATCGAGCGTGAGGAACTCGAGAAGCTCGGCCCCGGCTACGAGGTAGCCGCGGAGGTCTTCGCGGAAGTGGCGCTGGCAGACGAGTTCGAGGATTTCCTCACCCTTCCCGCCTACGAAAGGCTGATCTCGACCGCGCAAGGTGAGGACGCAGCCCTTGCTCCGAGGGGCCGACCCTGACAGCATGCGCCTGAATCCGGAGGAGGAGGAAGACAGGTGAACAGAGCGCTAATTGCACTCACGGCCGTTCTCGCCGCGCTGGCCGTGAGCATTCCTGGGGCATTCGGACGCACGCAGATCACCGCGGCGCCGACTGCGACACCGGGTGTCACGTCGTCGACGATCACGATCGGCGGGACCTTTCCGTTGAGCGGCGTGGCGTCGCTCTACGCGCCCATCCCGCGTGGGATGGAGGCCTACTTCAAATGGATCAACACGCGCAAGGGGCCCGACGGAAAGAAGGGCATCAGGGGCCGTCAGATCGTCTGGAAGTACTACGACGACGGCTACAACCCGGCTCAGACCGTTCAGCTGACGAACAAGCTCATTCTCGAGGACAAGATCTTTGCCGACGTCGGCTCGCTCGGGACCGAGCACAACCAGG
>JBBWZE010000159.1:0-5466 GCA_039648845.1 Actinomycetota bacterium
ATGTCGCCGGTGCGCGTCCCCCACTCGCCGTAGATCGTCGTCGGCTCTTCAGGCGCCTTGTCGTACACCGTGACCTTGCGCTCGGGCTCCATGTCATCGAACACCGCCATCTTGTCGCGGCCCACGACCGTGATGCGTCGAATCTTGTGCGGGTCGAGCCAGGACAGGTGCAGGTGCGCGATCTTGCCGGACGGAAAGCGCAAATAGCAGAACACGATGTCCTCGACGCGAGGGTTGAGGAAAGCGTGACCGTGGGCCCACAACTCCGCCGGCTCCTCGCCGATCAGGTAGAGGAGGACGGACAGGTCGTGCACCCCGAGCGACCAGAGCGCGTTCTCGTGCGTCCGGATCGTGCCCAGGTTCTGCCGGTTGCCGTAGACGCACAGCACGTCTCCGAGGTCACCGGAGTCGACGATCTCCTTCAGCTTCTGCACCCCAGGGTGATAGAGCAGCAGGTGGCCGGGCATCAGTACGCGCCCGCGCTCCTCGGCGAGCTCGCAGAGCTCCTCCATCTCGTCGCCGCGCATTGCGGGAGGCTTCTCGACGAACACGTGCTTGTCCGCCTCGAGGCTGCGGCGCGCCAGCTCGTGGTGCGTCGGTACGGGCGTCGCGATCACGACGGCATCGACGGAGTCGTCCGCGAGCACGTCTTCGAAGTTTGCTGTCATCTTCGCAGCCGGGTATCGCTGCGCTAGATCGGCGCGCCGCTCGTCGTCGATGTCGCAGAGCCAAGCGAGGTCGCCGAGCTCGTCGAAGTTACGCGCGAGGTTCCTGCCCCACTGACCGAGCCCGACTTGAGCGATGCGAAGAGCCGTCGGTCGAGCCACACTCACAACTTCCACACTTTGCCGTTGCCGGTGCCGTTCCTACCGGTTGCATTCCGGAGATCGACCACGACTTGCGCGCGCTCGACCAGATCCTCGTAGTCGATGGAGCTGTGCGCCGTGACGATCACGACGCAGTCGTAGCTCTCGGGCGTGTAGTCGACGGAACGCAGCCCATCGAAATCTGGGACATGAGGATCGTGGTATGCGACGTCGGTGCCGGCTTTGTGCAGCAGCTCGACGATCTTCTTCGCGGGTGACTCACGCACGTCGTCGATGTCCGCCTTGTACGCCACGCCGAGGATCAGGACGCGTGAGCCCTTGAGCGACTTTTCCGCACCGTGGTTCAAAGCCTGCGAAATCAGGGAGCGGCAGAAGAACGGCATGTTCGCGTTCACCTTGCCGGCGAGGTCGATGAACTCCGTGTAGAAGTCGTATTCGCGAGCCTTCCAGGTGAGGTAGAACGGATCGATCGGGATGCAGTGCCCACCGAGACCTGGTCCCGGCTTGAAGCTCATGAATCCGAACGGCTTCGTCTCGGCCGCCTCGACGACCTCCCAGACGTCTACCTCCATGCGCTCACAGAGCTGGGCGAGCTCGTTGACGAGGGCGATGTTGACCGCCCGGAAGATGTTTTCCAAAAGCTTCGTCATCTCTGCGGTCTCCGGCGAAGAAAGCGGCACGACGGTGTCGACCGCGCAGCTGTAGAGCTCAACCGCCCGCTCGGTACAGGCCGGCGTGAGACCGCCGACGAGCTTGGGTGTGTTCTTCGTCGTCCAATCGGTGCGGCCCGGGTCGACACGCTCCGGAGAGAAAGCCAAATGGAAGTCCTCGCCGGCCTTCATGCTGCTGCGCTCGAGAATCGGTTGCAGGCTCTCGCGCGTCGTGCCCGGATAGGTCGTCGACTCGAGCACCACGACCTGGCCCTTGCGAAGGCGCGGCGCGATCTCGGCGGCTGCGCTCTCCACAATCGTGAGATCCGGCTCCCGGTGACTGGACAGTGGCGTCGGCAACGCGATCAGGATCGCGTCGACCTCCTGGAGGGCGCCGTAGTCGCTCGTCGCCGAAACCCGACCGGCATCGACGAGAGCCTTCAGGACCTCCGACGGCACGTCGCCGATGTGGCTTTCGCCCCTGTTGATCCCGTCGACGACGTCCCCGTTCACATCCACGAGCACGACGTTCTTGCCCGCCTCGGCAAAGACACGCGCGAGCGGCATCCCGACGTATCCGGCGCCCACGATGGCAACGTCTGCACTCATGCGCGCACAGGCTACTCACCGCCTCGAAGTCCGGCTCGGCCTACGGCCGAGCCATGATGACTTCGAGGCGTCCTTCTAGCAAAGGTGCATCGTCTGTCGCGACGGGCGAAGCCCGCCGCGACGGCGAGAGCGCCGTTCTTCGAGCGCTACACTTCGCTGCCGTTCAGGGCCGTTAGCTCAGCTGGTAGAGCAGGGGACTCTTAATCCCAAGGTCGCAGGTTCGATCCCTGCACGGCCCATCGCCGATCGAAATCCGGCCTGCTTCGCGGGCCATGCTGATTTCGATCGGCTTCTCTCGATCCGAGCCGTAGCGGCCGACGCCTGCAGAGCCCGCATCGGCGGCGGACGGTGGATTGGGCGCGCAGGCCATGCACTGGCCTGCGCCGGTGTTGCGGCATGTCCCCCGACGGCTCCGGCGAACGATGATTTGCGTGGCTCTGGTGAGTCTCTCTGAGGGAAGCACCACCTACACCGCGAGCGAAGGAGCATCCTTTGAGGTTTCTTCTCACTTCCGCTGGCATCACCAACACGACCATCGACAACGCGCTGGTCGACCTTCTGGGTAGACCGATTGCCGAGTCCAGCGCCCTCTGCATTCCCACCGGGGTGCAGCCCTTCCGCGGCGGACCTTCACACGTCTACCGGTTCATCAGTGGATCAGCCCCTGGCCCCATGTGCGAATTGGGTTGGAAGTCGTTGGGAGTCCTGGAGCTCACCGCGCTGCCCAGCATCAAAGAAGAGCATTGGATCGCTGCGGTCCAGGAGACCGACGCCCTGCTGGTTTGGGGCGGCAGCCCCTTATATCTGTGCTACTGGATGCGGCGGTCCGGACTGGCCGACCTCTTGCCGTCGCTGCGCCGCGAGACGGTCTACGTGGGCACGAGCGGCGGGGCCATGGTCGCGACTCCCGACTTCGGAGGAGAGACCTACGACGACAGTGACCCGCTCACGGGCAGCGATAGAGCCCTGGGACTGGTTGATTTCTCGTTGTTTCCGCACCTAGAGCGCGAGGACATGCCGGACACGTCCCTGGCCAACATAGAAAGATGGGCCGCCGGGATACCAGTACCGGCGTACGCGATCGACGATCAGACCGCCATAACAGTCGTCGACGGCACCGTCGAGGTCGTCTCCGAGGGGCACTGGAGGCTGTTCACCCCCAGCCCGGAAGGAAGCGAATCGGACTAGGAGACAACGCCCGCTCGGCCGGGCCAGCGCCCGGGAATGTCTGCCGACCGGAGGGACCCTGGGAAGGCTCATTCACCGGGCCGCAGCGCACTTCCTAAAGCGTCGTGGAAGCGTTGAATCGTCCCCTCGGGCAGCGAGCGTGAGAGCGCGACGTAGCCACTGCCGGCATCGTGCGCCCAGAGGAGCGCGCTCCGGTCGCGGTAGACCATCAAGTGGTCTGCTATCTCAGGCTCGGCGTGATTCTCAGCCAGTGACCGCAAGTCGTTCAAGTTCGTGTCGGCCAGCGGTAGATGAAACAAGCGAGGCTTCGGCCACAACGTGTTCGCCTTAATGGCGGGCCGCTCGCTTGCCTGTCTCTGCTCGAGGAACACCGCCACGTCAGACGCCACGCTTGTGCCCTCGAGACAAAGAACGGAGTTGTTTGGCATCGTCTCGTCGATAGCGCCGAGGAGAGCGTAGAAGTCCGACACAAAGCCGAGGATCACCGACTCTTTCTCGTTCAAGCGCAACGGCTCGTCCACTGCTAAGCAGCTTACGAGGACGTCCAATCACGCGCCGGGGACCGCGGATGCGCCAGCGTGCGGCGATGTCCCCGAGTCTATGCCGGAACTTCGTCAGGGCTCGCGTTCTGGCGCCGCTCCGGGCCTCGTGTCGCGCTCAGCGTCCGGGTTTGTTTGCGAGACCGATCTTCGATCGGCTCTACGAGAGTTTCGGTGGTTTGGACACCGATGAGTTTTCACCGCCTCGGCCGTCATAGTTGAAAACCACGACGAACGGGAGGGCTCAGATGTCCAAGTTGCAGTCAAAGTTGAATCTCGAACAGGTCGGCCGCGTCTGCGTCACCGTCGCCGACACCGATCGGGCACTCGACTTCTACGTCAACACGCTCGGCTTCGAGAAGATCGTTGACATCCCGATGGGCGACGCGGGGCGGTGGGTCGAAGTGGCTCTTCACGGAACCCCCACCACCATCGCGATCGCTCCCCCGCCCCCAGGAACCGAGGCCGGAGGCAGCCAGACGGGCATCATCCTCGACACGTCTGACGTCGACGCAGACCACGCCGCGCTGAAAGCGTCAGGGGCAGACGTGGACGACGAGGTCTCGCGCTACGGCGGACCTGTGCCGCCGATGTTCTGGCTGCGCGACCCGGACGGGAACTCGCTGATCATCGTTCAGCCATCGACCGTAGCTGCGTAGCGCAGCGCGACGCATAGCGAGCAGCGTGTGCAGCGCTAGGAGTTGCTTCGGCGATCCTGGTAGATGCGGCCTCGTGCGTAGACGCCGTGTTGGAAAACGCAGATGCGGGATGGACGCTGATCAGCCCGCGGGCCAGCCCAGCCAGCGACAAAGGCAAGACAACGCTCGGGCCGGTTGGCCGGCTGCGAGGCGCGGGAACGATCAAAAGCTAGTTGCAGCGCGGCGAAGAGATTCCCAGTGCCACCAGGTCGAATGGCGAAAGGCTCAAGGCAAGACGCGCCTGGGCGCTAGACGGACTCACCCACGACGATGCGGGCAACTACTTCGCCCTCCGCGATCCAGGCCGTCGTCACGGCTCGTCCCTCGAGCTCAGCGCCGACGTTCAACTGGACGACCTCGTTCCAGAGGACCAGATCGTCGTCGACAACGTCGAAGTTCCACTGGTGTAGACCCCCGTATCGTGCGCTGTCACCCTCGTTCCGCTTGTGCCTGAGGAGCACGACTCCGCCCGCGCGCACGATCGCGACCATGTTCGAGATGATGGTGAACGGATCGGCGCTGTGATCGAGCGCGTTGGTCGCGTACGCAATGTCGAACCTGCGTGACCCGAAGTGCTCCACCAGCGCCTCGCCCGCAACGCGGACCGTACGAACCGGCGGATCGAGCTTGGCGTCACGGAGCAGGCGGTCGTAATCGTCGGCGAGCGGATCGACAGGGACGATCGTGAGCTTCTTCCCCAGGTAGCGGTAGCCGAGCCACGTCACGGGACCCGCGCCGACGTCGAGGATCGAGACTTCCTCGGCCGGAATCCGCTCGAGCTCTGCACGCACGACGGGATCCCTGATCTCCGTATCGGGGTCCAAGCGGGATTCGCGGTCGCTCGCCCATTGCTCGGTCCCGGGCGCACCGGCCAACCATCCCGCCCAGAAGTCGACCTCGCTGCTCGTGCGCGTCCGCCACCACAGCCGCCTGCCCAGGCCAGAGTGCATCAATA
>JBBWZE010000166.1:0-13061 GCA_039648845.1 Actinomycetota bacterium
GACCCCGCGTCCCCGATCATCGCCATCTCCCGAAGATCGTATGGAAGCAGCAGGACGGCGACACCGACCGGAGCGTCCAGCGGCAAGGCCGCAGCAAGGTACGCCTTCAGTGCGCGGCCGGGGCGCGTATCGAGCTGGTTGAGCGCGTTGGCGGCGAGACCGACGAGCAGCGCCCCGGAGACCCGCCGCGTCGCGAGTAGCCCGACCGCGGGCATGCCGACGAGCTTGACAACGCCCGTCGTCCGGCCGGCGCGCAGGTGAGCGCCGAAGCCTCGCTCGGGCCCGCTCCATAGATCGTCGGCAAAGCCGATGGCGGCGACCGCCGCGACGGCGGGACCGCCCATCGCGCCGACCTTCCAGCCGACGAGAGGCAGGCGCAGGCCACGGAAGTTGATCCCGAGTGGCCCGCAGGCGTAGAGCGTGTCGCGCAGCTGCCGCGCGCGATGAAGGAACCCGTAAAGGTTTCGACCGGTGGAACGGTGGCCGAGCGGAAGCTCCACCTCGAAGACGCGCAGGCCCGCGCGCGCAGCGTCGATCGTCATTCGCACCTCGCAGCCGAATCCGGCGGCAACGGGGAAGCAGGCGGCCCGCACGGCGGGAGAGACCGCGCGCTGCCCGGAGAGCGGCTCGCGCACCTCGAGCCCACCGAGTAGCTCGATCAGTGCACGGCCCACCCACTTCGCGAGACCGAAGCCTCCGCCAAATCGTTCCGCGAAGACGGCGATGTTCAGATCGCCGTCGCCGTGAAGGAGGGGTTCGAGCTCGCCCGACAGATCGGCGTCGCACAGCAGCAGCGCTCCCGGGGGCGCAGCGCGCTCGGCAGCCGAAAGGGCCTGCCCTTTGCCGCGACGCGGAAGGCGCAAGACGACGGCGCCCGCCTCCTCGGCGATGTCGGCGGTGCGGTCGCGCGAGCCGTCGTCCGCGACGATCACCTCCGCGGCGGGAAACGCCTCGCGCAGCTGCACGACTGTCGTCCCGATCACGGCCTCCTCGTCCCGAGCGGGGACGAGGATGGTCAACGGCTCATCCACCCGCCGTGGCCGGCAGCGGGGAGATGGGCGGCAACTGGGCCTGAGCCGTTTTCTTGGTTCCGAAAGCGCCTGCCGAGCTCGGATCGGCGAGCAGGGCGACAAGAGCGAGCTTCCCGATCCGCGTGTCGATGTCGTCTACCGTCGAGAAGCCGGCCCGCTGGAACGCTTTGATTGCGCTTCCCGGATCGTTCGTACGCTCCACGCCGACCACGGGAACGCCGACGTCGGCGAGGCCGGAGTAGAGACCGGTGAGAAAGAGCGCAGTTGGGCCGGTCTGAGGCGTGGTCGTGCGAACGATCACCACGCCGTCCGCCGGCGGTCTCGGGGGGCCCGCCTTCTCCTCGACGATCAGGCTCTGCAACGCGGTCCACAACGGCGTGTCCGTCCCCCCAACGAACTCCTGTCCCAGGTCGTGACCGAGGTTCTTCAGCTGATCCGGGGCGGAGTAGCTTGCGAGCAAGGGTTTCGCCGAGAGCTTCTTGTCCAACGCCTCCGGATCGACGGGAACCTTGACGAACCTCATTCGCAGTGGCGTGCCTGCGCTCGCGTCGGCAAGCGCCTGCGTAATCGCGCTCCGTCGGGTCTTCTCGGAGGAGCCGATGAAGAGAACGGCGATCTTCATGCCCTTGAGCCTGTTCGCCATGACGCTCTTGTACGTCCCCTCGACGAAGGCGCGATCGGCGGTGCCGTCGCTCATGAGCGTCGCCACCTGCGTCTTGAGCACGTCGCTCTGGTTCTCTGCGCGGCGTAAGTCCTCCTCGAGCCGCTTACGCTCCGTATTTCCCAGACCGTGTGACGCAAGCGCAACGCCAACGAGAATGCCGATGACCAGCGCGAAGAAGACCGCGGCAAGGGACGCGACGTGGTAGCGGAAATCGAACATGAGGGGGCGAGGAGCCCGTTTAGAGCTCAGCAGCAGTCTGGCACAAGGCGTGCAGACGGGTCAGCGCCCTGCGAGGCAGGGCGCGGCTGAGGCCGTAGAGCCAGGGCGCCTCGATTTCGAGTGTCGCAATCGTGCGGTCCGGCCCACGCTCGTCGAGCCGAAGCTCGGCGTCGATGTGGTCGCCCGTCAACCTCCAGGCGAACCGCTTTGGAGGTTCGATGGCTGTCACGAGCAGCATGCCGCTCGACGTTGCACGTCGTAGCAGCGTGGGCCGGTCAATGCCGCTGATGCCCCAGCGCGCCCCTTCGGCGAACCCCCGCCGGTCGGGTTGCACACCGCCGATTCCGGGCCACCAGTCCGGAAAATGATGTGGCTCCGCGACGAATGACCACACGTCCTCCCGCGCTGCGAGTAGCTCACGCGAGGCCGAGGCTCGAGGCATGCCCGCAGCCTAGTTTCAGCCGATCCCGAGCAGGTCGCGCAGGCGCAGCGCGAGGTACTCGAGCAGATGGCGTAGTGCCGGAGAGACCAAGATCGCGACGGCGATCGCGCCCAGGCCCGCGAGGGTAAAGAGCACCAGTGGCCAGATGCCGACCTGCCTGCTCGCCAGGCGCGAGACTCCCTTCGCGTCGATCAGGATCTCACCCACCTTCAAGCGGGTCACGAACGTCGACGACATCCCGTCGCGGTTGCGCTCGAGGAACTCGATCAGGTTGAAATGAGTCCCGACGGCCACGATCAGCTCCGAGCCCTTCTCCTGTGCCAGCAGGAGTGCGACGTCCTCGCTGATCCCGGTCGCTCGAATGACGTCGTACTTCACACCGAGCTGAGTTGCGCGTTCTTCCCCCGGCGCTTCACCGTCGAGGTATCCGTGAACAAGGACCTCCGCACCGCTCCGCAACGCCTTGTCCGAGACGGAGTCCATGTCGCCGACGATCACGTCGGGCTTGTAGCCGGCCTCGAGCAAAGCGTCGGAGCCGCCGTCGACGCCGATCAGGACCGGCTTGAAGGCCCGAATGTAGGGCTTCACCATGCGCAGGTCGCGCTTGTAACCCGGGCCACGCGCGACGACGAGCGCGTGACGGTCACGAAAGCCGGTCCTCATCGGCGGAAAGTCGATCCCCTCGGCGAGGAGCTTCCCTTCCTCGCGCAGGTAGCGCATCGTGTTCTCCGCGAAGGCCTCGAGCGCTTCGGTGACCCTGCCGCGCTGTTCCGCGAGCTTCCGTTCGAGCTCTCGCTCGTCGAGCACGCGTCCCGTCGCAAGGCACGTTCCATTGCGGTAGAGACCCGCACCGCGCACCGTCAAGAGCTCGCCCTCGTGCACGTGCTCGAAGAGGCCGTCAGCCGTCACATCGATCAGGCGGATGCCTCCGCGCACGAGCGCAAGCGGTCCTGGATTTGGAAAGCGGCCGGATTGCGACGGAGCCACGTTGACCACGACACGCACACCGCACTCCAGGAGCGCTTCAGCCGAAACGCGATCGAGATCCGTGTGGTCGATGATCGCGATGTCGTCGGCAGAGAGTCTCTTCACGAGATTCTTCGTGCGGCGATCGAGCTTCGCGTGCCCCGTGAGCTCGACGAAACTCATTTTGCGACGCTCGAAAGGAACTCGAGGCCGCCGAGCATGCGCTGCAGCTCGTCGCGACGCTCTGCGTCGTCGAGGACGTTGATGCGCGTGTGAGTCGGGTCGCCGGCGATCTTCTCGACCCGGAAATGCCGATCGGCAACGCTGGCGATCTGCGGCAGATGCGTGATCGTCACGACCTGGGCATGCTCGCCGAGCCTGCGCAAGGTGTCGGCGACTCGGTGCGCCGTCTCGCCGCCGATCCCGGCGTCGATCTCGTCGAACACCATCGTCTCGCCGCCCGCCACGGCGGCGATCGCGAGGGCGATGCGCGAGAGCTCGCCGCCGGAAGCCGTCTCGGCAACCGGCGCAAGCGGCAGACCCGAGTTCGGCCGGACGAGGAAGGCAACCTCGTCGAAACCGGTCTGGCCCGAATCTCGCTCCCGCAGCTCAGCGACGAACTCGCCTTCACCCAGGCCGACTCCGACGAGCTCGCGCGCTACTGCTTCTGCGAAGCGAGGAGCCGCCTCGCACCGCGCAGCGTTGAGCTCCTCCGCGAGCCGGCGGACATTTCGCTCGGCGGCAGCCAGCGCCTCAGCCGCGGCCGCGGCCGGGTCGAAGCCGTCGTCGATCGCCTCCAGCTCCGCCCTCGCCGCGGTCGCGCGGGCGAGCAGCTCGTCGTACGACTGCGCCCGGAAACGGCGCTTTGCCTCGGCGATCCGGTCGAGATCAGCCTCGATCTGTTCGACGCGTCCCGGCTCGGCCTCGAGCGTCGTGAGGAATCCGCGGAGCTCGCTCGCCGTCTCCCGCAGGCGCAGCTCGACGTCGCGCAGCTCGTCACCGGCGCGAGCGATCTCCGGCGCCAGGTGCTCGAGCGGCGCGAGTGCGCGCTCGGCGCTCCCGACCAGCCCGGCGGCGCCCTCGCCTTCGTCGGGAGCGAGCGCCTCGGCCGCTCCCGCGGCGCCGTCCGCCAGCTCGGTGACATGACGGAGACGTTCGCGGTCGCCCCGGAGACTTTCTTCCGCGTCCGGTTCGAGGCCGGCTGTGTCCTCGACGAGTGCGCGTAGTTCGGCGAGCCGCGCGTCTGAAGCGGCGGCGCCTTCTCGAAGCTCCTCGTTCCGGCGGCGCGCGCCGGTGAGCTCGCGCCACGCGAGGCGGGACTCCGCTCGCCGCCTGAGCTGCTCGACTCCGATGAATGAGTCGAGGACATCGAGTTGGTAGCCCGGGCGCGCCAAACGTCGTTGCTCGAACTGGCCCGACATCGCGATCAACCGCTCCCCTGCCGCTGCCAGGTCCTCGCGTGCTGCACCGCGGCCCCACGCGTAGGCGCGCGTACGCCCCTCTGCGAAGACCCGCCGGGCGACGACCAGTCCCTCCTCGTCCTCGGGACGGAGATCGGCGAGCGCGGAAAGCTCGTCCTCTTCGAGGAACCCTGCGGGGAGATCGAGCTCGGCTTCGACGTAGGCCTCGGTTCCGTTCGTCCCGATGTAGCCGGCATCTCCTTTGGCGCCGAGGAGCAAGCCGATCGCCTGGGCGAGAATCGTCTTGCCGGCCCCGGTCTCGCCGGTGATCGCGTTGAGCCCGGGAGCGAACGTCAGCTCCGCCTCCTGGATCAGGACGAGGTTCTCGATGCGGAGGCGGCGGAGCATGGTGCCGGGAGATCGTAGGCGTCCGGACGGCGCGGCACCATCGTCCAGGACATCCACGGCCCTTAGAGGTAGACGCGTCTAGCGCTGGGACACCCCACCTCCCTCCCCTGCGTCCGAGCCTAACCCTCGAATTCGCGCCGGTGGGTGGCGCGAATGCGCCGAAACAAGCCTTAAGACCCGAAGGTCTCGCGGTAGCGCCTGAAGAAGGTCGCCTCAGGCAGGGTCGCCAGGAGGCTGCGCTGGTCGCTGAGCCGGATCGCGATCGGCGACCCATGGCCGACATCCGTGAGGGGGTGCCCGTCGACGAGCACGGTCACGTCCACGTCGAGAGTTTCGTTCCGGATCTCCAGATCGACGCCACGGGGGACGACGATCGGGCGTGCGTGCA
This sequence comes from Actinomycetota bacterium, assembly GCA_039648845.1. Classification (GTDB taxonomy): domain Bacteria; phylum Actinomycetota; class Thermoleophilia; order Gaiellales; family Gaiellaceae; genus 3-1-20CM-4-69-9. Next base: position 5,519 of record JBBWZE010000166.1, read on the forward strand.
GCGAGTGCGGCGCGATGAAGGTGACGACCATCGCATCGAGCCCTCGCGCCAGTACAGGCCCGCCGTTCGAAAGGTTGTACGCCGTCGAGCCGGCCGGGCTGGCGCAGATCATTCCGTCGCACGGTTGCACGCCCATGTCCTCGCCGCCGAGCGCCCACGCGAGCTCCACCATGCGCCCCTTGATCGAGCTCAGCACGACGACGTCGTTGATCGCCGCGCCGCGAAGACCGTCGACTTCGACCTCCAGCGTGGCGAGGTGCACGACGCGGTAGTCGCCGGAGAACACTCGCGCGAGGCCCGACTCGAGCTCGTTCGGCTGTATCGATGCGAGAAACCCGACCCGGCCGAAGTTGACGCCGACGACCGGGATCTCGGTGCCGAGAAACCGCTGCAGCGCGCGCAGCATCGTTCCATCACCGCCCAGGACGACGGCTATTTCGGCATCGGAGAGATCCTCCTCGGGCTCACCGACCCCGTGCTTCTCCACCTCCTCGTCGGGCAGAAGCAGCTCGACTCCCGCCTCGTGGGCAACTTTCTCCAACCGCTCGAGCGCGGGACCGATCGCCTGTGGTTTCCCGTGCGTGATGACGGCGACGCGCCGCACGGCCTCAGATGACCGCCCCTGCGATCCGGTCGTCGATGTCGTCGGGGAGCTCGGGGTGCTCACGGTGAACGAGGTGGAGGAACACTTCCCGGTTGCCCTTGGGCCCGGGTAGCCCAGAGTCTACGGCCGCCACCGTTTCGCCTCGCCAACGCAGAGCCGCCTCGGCGATCTCGCGCACGACACGGCGGCGGACTTCCTGGTCGCGGACGACCCCGCCCTTGACGACCTCGGCCCGGCCGGCCTCGAACTGCGGCTTGACCAGGACGACCGCCTCCCAGCCCGGACGTGCGAGCGCAAGGGCAGGCGGAAGGGCGAGCCGCACGCTGATGAACGAGACGTCGCAGACGATGAGATCGGGAGCGAACGGGAGCTCTCGCAGCGCGCGCACGTTTGTGCGCTCGAAGACGTCCACCTGCGGATTCGACCGCAGCCGTTCGTGCAACTGCCCATACCCCACGTCCACGGCGGCGACTCGCGCCGCCCCGCGTTGGAGCAGAACGTCCGTGAACCCGCCGGTGGAAGCGCCGACGTCGAGACAGTCCCGGCCGGCGGGATCGACGCCGAGGACATCGAGCGCGTGTGCGAGCTTGTACCCGCCGCGCGATACGTACGGCGGCGGGGCTTCGACCTCCAACGGCGTCGACTCGTCGAGCTGCATGCCGGGCTTTTCGTATCCGGGCACTCGTCCTGCGAGGACGAGCGCCTGTGCCTGCGTTCGAGATTCGGCCAGCCCGCGCTCGACGAGAAGGACGTCGAGTCGCTTCTTCACGCGGCCGTGCGGCGTTGAAGCGCGTCGAACATCTGCCCGGCAACCGCGTCGAAGGCTTCGCCTTGCGCCTCGATGGCTTCCTCGAGAGCCCCAAATGCAGGATCGAGCGGGATGCGTCCCAGCAGGGGCACGCCTTCGGCCCAGACCGATCGAGACTTCATGACGGGCGTGAAGACCTCGATCAGCTGGCCACAGTGCGGGCATCGGAGACCACTCATGTTCTCTACTGCGCCGAGCACGGGCACATCCGCATCACGAAGAAACGCGACGAACTTCCGGGCATCGAGATGGGCAACGTCCTGCGGGCCGACGACCACGACTGCGCCGTCGAGCGACACGACACCGACGAGCTGTTGCTGAAGATCGGCCGTCCCCGGCGGCAGGTCGATCAGCAGGATGTCGAGCGGCCCCCACTCCACCTGGTGCACGAGTTGCCTCAACGCAGCGGTGAGAAGGGGCGCGCCAAGCGTCAGCGCTTGCCGCTCACCCAGCAGGAATCCGACCGACATGATGCGGATTCCGTGAGACTCGAGCGCTTCGTGGCGCACGTCGCCACGACGCCAGAAGTCCCATTTGCGGGCGTCCTCGGCCCGCGTCAGATTGACCATCAAGGGGATGTCCGGCCCGTATACATCGGCGTCCAGCAGTCCTATCGACAAATCGCGTCGCGCTAGCGCAAGGGAGAGGTGGAGCGAGACCGTTGACTTACCGACGCCCCCCTTCCCGCTGCCGACCGCGACGATGTATCGCGCGGGCCGACCGTTCACGACGTTCGAGTCGTGAGGCCCACCACGATGTCGCCGAGCGTCGACGTGTCGGCTGGAACATCGGTGAGACGTTCGCGCGCACGCGCTGCGGCCTCGTCTGCCAGTGCACGAGCGCCGTCTTCGCCGTGGGCGAGGACATAGCCGTCACCGTCGAGGATGTCGTCGACGATCTGGAAGAGCAGCCCGAGCTCGTCGCCGAACGCACGCCACGAAACCTGCTCGCGCTCCGGCACGCCTGCTACCCAGAGTGCCGTGCCCACCGCCGCGGCGAACAGTGAGCCGGTCTTGAGCTTGTGCAGGGTCGCCTCGTCCGGCGCGGAGCCTGTGATGTCGAGGTACTGCCCACCGATCATTCCGAGCGTTGCCTGCGCAAGCTCGCGGCCGACCTGCGGCACCTGATACGAGAGCGCGAGCCGGAAGGCCTCCGCGAGTAGCGCGTCGCCGGCGAGAACCGCGACGGCCTCTCCGTGTCGCGCCCACACCGAGGGTCGGCCCCTGCGCTCGGCATCGTTGTCGAGCGCGGGCAGATCGTCGTGCACGAGCGAGAATGCGTGGACGAGCTCGAGCGACGCCGCGGCGGGCAGTCCGGTTTCGGCGTCCGCGCCTGCGGCCTCGACCGTCGCGAGGCAGATCACGGCACGCACCCGCTTCCCCCCGACAAGCGCGTAGCGCACGGATTCGGCTTGCCCGTGGAGCTCGGGCGTCAGAGCGAGATCGCCGAGGTATCCCTCGACGAGCATGCGCAGCTGCTCAGGGCTCCGCATCGGTCTCCGCGATCCGCTTCGCGTTCTGAAGCTCTTCTTCGATCGCCTTGCTCAGCTCCGACAGTTCGGCGAGGACGTCGAGCGCCTTCTCGGCGTCGTTCGCCTGTGAGAGACGTTCCAGCTCGGCCCGGGTCCGCTCCAGGCGCGCGAGCAGCTCCTCCGCCCTGCTGAGGGAGTCTTCTGCACTCATGTCACGCGCTCCCGCACGATCCGTCCCAAAATCCCGTTCACCAGCCGCGCAGCATCGTCGGTTGCGTACCGCTTTGCCAGATTGACCGCTTCGTCGATGGCCACCTCGTCCGGAACCTCCTCTCCGTCCAGCTCGTGCAGCGCAATGCGAAGGATGTTGCGCTCGATCGCTCCGAGCCGGTCGGCCGTCCACCCTTCCGCCGCCTCGGTGATCCGGCGGTCGTACTCCGTGACCTCCGCAGCGACGGCATCAGCCGTCTCGCGCGCGAAGGGATCGACCTCGCCCTCGTAGAGCGACGCAAGCGGCTGGCCGGTGACGTCCCATTGGTAGAGGAGAAACAGCGCGGTCCGACGCGCAGCGCGGCGCCCGCTCATTCGACTTCCTCGACCGAGACGTCGACACTGCCGATACGAACCGCGCACATGGTGGCGAGCGCAGCGGCCACGCGTCGTTGCACCTCGTGCGCGACGTCCGGGAGAACGAGCCCATAGCGCGCCGTCAGCTCCAGCCGGACGTTCGCCTCACCGAGCCCGACGTCGACGTCGAGCCGCCGCCGTCCACGACGGACTTGCACGCCGTCGACGGACTCCGCGGCCTGGATGACGAGACCGGCCAGGGCAGGCGGAGTCACCGTGATCGTTCCTGCCGGCTCGGTAAGCATGAAGTTCATGCAGCTCCCACCGCCGCCAGCTGCGTCTCGTCGAGAAAGCTCGTCGAATACCGGCCGCTGCGGAACGCGTCGCTTGCGAGGATCTCCATCGCGACTTCGCGCGTCGTCGGCACCCCTCGGAGCTCGAGCTCCCCCAGTGCGCGCAGTGAACGCTCGATCGTAGAGTCGCGGTCTTCGTCCCACACGATCAGTTTGCCGATCAGCGAGTCGTAGTACGGCGGGATGACCGAGCCCTCCTCGACGTGGGTGTCGAGCCGGACGCCCGGACCGAGCGCAGGCCGAAAGCGCTCGATCACACCGGGCGCCGGCCTGAATCCCCGTGCCGGATCCTCGGCGTTGAGGCGGACCTCGATGGCATGCCCACGTCTTGCGGCCCGGCCGGTTTCGTGCAGCTGCTCACCTGCACCGATCTTCAGCTGCTGACGCACGATGTCGATTCCGGTCGCCATCTCGCTCACCGGATGCTCGACCTGGAGCCGCGCGTTCAGCTCGATGAAATAATACGAGCCGTCCGGCGCAAGGAGAAACTCGAATGTGCCCGCGTTGAGGTAGGAGATCGCATGGCACGCGCGCGCGACAGCCGACTCCATCGCTTCGCGCGTCGAGTCGTCGAGCGCCGGCGACGGCGACTCCTCGATGAGCTTCTGGTGCCTGCGCTGAATCGAGCATTCCCGCTCACCGAGCGTGAGCACACCCCCGTCCGCGTCACAGAGCACCTGAATCTCGACATGCCGCGCGGGCGTGATCAGCTTCTCCAGGTAAAGGGTGCCGTCGCCGAAAGCGGCCAGGGCCTCGCCGCTGGCTGCGGCGAACGCCTCTTCGAGATCGTCGGCCCGCTCGACGAGGCGCATGCCCTTCCCACCTCCGCCCGACGCAGCCTTGAGCAGCACCGGGAAACCTATCTCCGCAGCTGCGGCGCGCGCTTCGGCCGCGCCGACCGCTTCGGTTCCGGGAACGAGCGGCAGCCCAGCGTCCGCCAACTCGCGCTTCGCCTCAACCTTGTCACCCATACGCGCCATCACGTCGGCGTCCGGCCCGACGAACACGAGGTCGTTCTCCTCGCACGCCTTGACGAAATTCGGATTCTCGGCGAGGAAGCCGTAGCCGGGATGAACTGCGTCACAGTCCGTCGTCTCGCCGGCGGCCACGACCGACGCTATGTTCAGATAGCTCTCGGTTGCGCTTGGCGGCCCGATGCACACCGAGCGATCCGCGAGCCGCGTGTGCAGCGTGCCCGAATCGGCGGTCGAGTACACGGCGACCGCTTCCACGCCCAGCTCGTGCAACGCACGGATGATGCGCACCGCGATCTCCCCACGGTTCGCCACGAGCACGCGCGAGAACATCGTTAGAGAGCGTCCAGCGTACGCGCGGTCAGCGACCGAGGCCTAGACGGCATCCAACGGCCTTCCCACCAGCGGCTCCAACTCGAACAGCAACTGCCCGCCGAGGCATCGCTTGCGATGCCGACCGAAGAGGCCGCGCCGGCTTGGCCGGTGCGGCCGTCCGGGTGTAGACCTAGACAGCATCCAACGGCCTTCCCACCAGCGGCTCCAACTCGAACAGCAACTGCCCGAATTCAACGGGCGCGGCGTTCTCGACGTGGATGCCGCGCACGATGCCCTCGACGTCGGCCTTTACTTCGTTCAGGAGCTTCATCGCTTCGAGGATGCAGAGCGTCTGACCTGCTCCGACGGGCTGTCCCTCCTCGACGAAGGGCGGCGCGCCCGGCTGTGGTGCGCGGTAAAACGTCCCGACCATGGGTGCCTCGACGCGCACGAGGCCGTTCGGCGCAATGGGAGCCAGTTCGGCATCCTCCAGCGCCGCGAGTGGAGACTCGGTCCGCGAAGGGGCCGGCTCGCGCTCCTCGGTGCGGCGCACGGAGACGCGCATGCCGGCCTCCTCGATCGTGACCTCGCCGATCCCCGTCTCCTGCACGATACGCACGAGCTCGCGGATCCTCTCTGCCCGGGCCTGATCGATCCCCCCGGCGGCGAGCGACTCGTCCCCCGACGAGCGTCCGCGAATCGTGCGGAGCAGCGGTTCCGCGTTGTCGCCGAAGAGGCCGAGGAGCAGCAACTCCTCCTCGCTGGAAGCGAGGCCTTCGGCCTGAGCCCGAACCTCCTGCAGCGCCGGCGCGGTTGTGTCCTCGACCGACTCCGGATCCGCGGTGAGCGAAACGATGCGCTCGATCGATTTCTCGATCGGGGCCGGCGTTGTGCCTAGACGGCCTTCGACGAGCGAGCGCAGCTCGTCCACGACGACCGAGTAGCGGCTCGCGGAGAGGACGTTCAGCAGCGCCTGGGAGCCGAGCAACTGTCCGATCGGCGAGGCGAGCGGCGGCCAGCCGACCTCGGCGCGGATCCGCACGAGCTCGGTGATCGTCTCGTCGAGCCTCGCACCGGCTGCCTGTGCACGCAGGTTGGTGTCGAGCGCCATGACGAGGCTCGCAGGAAGGTCATGCTGCGCGGCGCGAACCGCGATCCGCGGGGCAAGCGGCGTCACGGGCTCGTCGCCGATGTGCTCATCGACGACGTCGGACGCCTCCCACAAAGCCGACACGTCGATCTCCGAGTCGAGCCCGAGCCCTGCTAGCGCCTCCGCGAGCGCCTCACCCGACACACGGTGCAGCGTGAGCGCGATGGGATACACGGCCGAGGCGATCAGATCCGCCCCTGCGCGTGCAGCCTCGAGGGCTGCGGCAAGCGCGTTGCCTCCTGAGCCCTGGCAGTAGATGCCGACCGGAAGACCCGTGACCTCGCGCAGGCCCGTGACCAGCTCGCGCGCGCGATGTGGTTGGAGGGAGCCGGTCGGATCGTGTAGCAGCACACGCGCCGCGCCGAGATTCGGCAGCTCAGCGGCCTGCTCCATCAACGGATCGGTCTCGCCGGTTCGCCCCGGACTGTAGACCAGGCCCGCCTCGAACTCGCCGCCCGCCCGCGCCACTGCATCCGCTGCCTCACGCAGGTTCGAAACATCATTGAGCGGGTCGTGCAGGCGAAAGACGTCGATCCCGTTCTCTGCCGCACAGGCAATGAATCTCCGGATGAAGTCGTTGTCGACCGGGCGCGAGCCGACGAGGAAGCGGCCCCGAAGGGCGAGGCCCAACGGTGTCCTCACATGCGCCCGGAGAGCACGAATTCGCTCCCACGGGCTCTCCACGCCCCGGCGGACCGCGCTGTCGAAGCACCCACCGCCCGAGACCTCGAGGTAGGCAAAGCCGGCCCCGTCGAGGATCGTCGCGATTCGCAGCTGCTCGGCGGTCGGCAATCGCCCGGCGAGCGGCTCCTGGCCGAGCAGGCGAATGGTCGTGTCGGCGAGCGCCGGCATGCGGGGAGCCTAGCGCCCTGCCGAGCCAGGATAGGTTTTGCAGTCATGGAGGTCCACGAGCTCAGGCCCGGGCTGTGGCGTTGGACTGGATCGCATCCCGAATGGAACCACGCCGAGCACTGGGGGCCCGTGGTCGGCTCCATCTATGCGGAGCTGCCGGATTCCGTGGTCGTCGTCGATCCGCTGATCCCGGAACAGGAGGAGGAACGGTTTTGGTCGGCTCTGGACCGTGATGTCGAGAGGCTCGGTCTGCCGGTGCACGTGCTGCTGACCGTGCACTGGCACGAGCGTAGCGTCGCGGCCGTGCTCGATCGCTATAAGGCGACGCTGTGGCGGCCAGAGGAGAAGGGCGAGCTCCCCGCCGGCGTTCGCGCAGAGGTCGTCAAAGGCAGCGATTGGGTCGAGGCGCTGTTCTTCCTCGAACCTCATCGCGCGCTCGTCGCGGGAGA
>JBBWZE010000180.1:0-13923 GCA_039648845.1 Actinomycetota bacterium
GTACACCCTCGCAATGGCGTCGAACTACAACGGCGTGCCGCGACCCGCCGCCGTTCTGGTCGCAGACGGTCGCGCCGAGCTGATCCGCAGACGCGAGTCGCTCGACGATCTGCTCTCGTTCGAGCCCTAGTGGTCTGACCGGCAACGTTCGCCGGGCCGCTGGCCTGGTGCTCGCGACCCAGAAGCGGGCAACGTCACCGGCCAAACCCCTAGCGGCGAGGCTCGTCGAGGACAGGAGCAGGTCGCGTGGTGCGCTCGAGGCCCCGCTGGGCAACCCAGCGGGTCATCGCCAGCGCGCCGCGGTCCCACTCCATAAGCGCGACGTCTTCGACGTCGACCGAAAAGAAGTGCCACTCCGACGGTGGACGCCAGCCGCTCGCGGCCTCGGTCGCCTCGGCAGTGGCCTCCAACTGGCCCCGATCTTCGACGGCGACGGCGCGGCCGCGCAGCTTGAGCTCGAAGCCTGGATCGGCCGGATCGAACACGGGCGTGTTCAGCACGAGCCGGGAGTCACGCAGGAGGTCGCGCGCCTTGTGCGTGCCGCGGACCATCACCAGCATCAGATGTCCTTGCACGACGCGCGCCTCGACGGGGCTGATGCGCGGGGCCCCGTCCCGGCGAATCGTGCCCATGAGGACGAACCCGAATCGGTCGATCAGCTCGCGTCCTTGCGCTGCCAACTCGGGAGCCGCGCCCTCGAAGTCCGCCCAGCAGAACACGGTCAACGAGAGGCTGCGAAACCGGGCCGTACCAGCCGGGCCGGCGCGACGAGACGCGCGTCCTTCACAGGAGGATTCCGTGGCTCCGCCAGCGGGGCTGCGCCGAACGAGGCGAGCCGCCGCTCTGCGGGCGCATCCTCGTAGAGCGTCGTGCGCTGGCGCGGGATGCGGCCCGCCGAACGGATCAGGTCCTCCATCGACTCCGGTGGGAACTCCTGCCCGTGCTCGGCGCCGGCCGACCGCGAGATCGACTCGTTCATCAGCGTTCCGCCGAGATCGTTTACGCCTGCGCGCAACGCGGCAGCAACCCCCTGCGCGCCGAGCTTGACCCAGGAGACCTGGATGTTCGTGATCCACGAATGCAGCGCGAGCCGTGCGACCGCGTGTACCAGCAGCGTCTCGCCGAAAGTCGGGCCGGAGCGCGCCTGGCCGCGCAGCCACATCGGCGCTTCCATGTGCACGAACGGCAGCGGAACGAACTCGGTGAAGCCGCCGCTCGAACGCTGCTGCTCGCGAGCGTGCAGGAGGTGGCGCGCCCAGTTATGGGCGCTTTCGACGTGGCCGAACATCATCGTCACGTTCGAGCGGAGACCGACCCGGTGCGCGACGTCGTGGACGTGCAGCCACTGCGCGGTCGTGACCTTGTCCGGGCAGATCACGCGCCGGACCTCGTCATCGAGGATCTCGGCCGCGGTCCCTGGCAGCGAGCTGAGCCCAGCGTCGCGCAACTCGGTGAGGTACTCGTCGAGTGGGAGGCCGAGGGTCGCCGCGCCCTGCCAGATCTCGAGCGCCGAGAACGCATGCACGTGCAGGCCCGGTACCGCCGCTTTGATCGCCCGGACGACTGAAAGGTAGTAGTCCCCGGTGAACGCGGGATGGATCCCGCCCTGGAGACAGACCTCCGTTGCCCCGCGCTCCCACGCTTCCTCGCAGCGCCGCACGATTTCTTCATGCGGCACGAAGTACGGCGCGCCGCGCAGGTTCGCGGCCAGCTTCCCCTTCGAGAACGCGCAGAAGCCGCAGCGGAAGTAACAGACGTTCGTGTACTGGATGTTGCGCGTGACGACATAGCTGACCTCGTCGCCGCAGACCTCGCGTCTGAGGCTGTCCGCAGCGGCAAGCACGCGGTCGCGCTCGTGGCCGCGCGCGCGGAAAAGGCGCGTGATCTCCTCCTCCCCGAGCTCGGCGCGGGTGTCGATCGGCAGCGCGTCACGCGGGTAGAACGGGATCGACACGTCCTCGCCAGGCGACCAACTGTCTTCACGCGCCAGCCCCAACGAGTCCGAAGCGCGCAAGACCGACGGCATGACGCCCGAGTCGATCCATTCGGCGGCGATCCACTCGGGATAGACGGGCAGGCGAGGCGCCAGGTCCAGCCCTCGACTTTCAGTGGCCAGGCGCAAACGGTCGAGGTCGGGCCAGGGCGCCTCGGGGTTCACGTGGTCGATGGTCACGGGCGAGACGCCGCCCCAGTCGTCGATCCCGGCGTCGAGCAGGCGAGGAAAGTCGTCATAGGAGAGATTCGGGGGCGCCTGGAGATGCGCTTCCGGACCGAGCAGGATGCGCGCGACGGCGATCGTCCAGAGCAGCTCTTCCAGGTGTGGCTCTGGCGCCTCGGCCATTCGGGTCCCGGGCTTTGCCCGGAAGTTCTGGACGATCACTTCCTGGACGTGGCCATGGCGCTTGGCAAGCTCGCGAATCCCGAGCAGCGCGTCGATGCGCTCCGCGCGCGATTCGCCGATGCCGATGAGCAGGCCCGTCGTGAAGGGAACGCGTTCCTCCCCTGCGGCCGCAATCGTCTCGAGACGGCGGGCAGGGAGCTTGTCCGGCGAGCCGAAGTGCGGACCTCCGCGCTCGGAGAGACGCAGCGAGGTGGTCTCCAACATGAGGCCCATGGACGCGCTGACGGGCCGAAGGTCGCGGAGATCGTTTCTTGTCATCACGCCGGGATTGAGATGTGGCAGGAGCCCTGTCTCGACGAGCACGGCCTCAGCCGCTCGACCCAGGTACTCGAGAGTCGTCTCGCACCCGAGCGACTGGAGCTCCTCGCGCGCGACCCGGTAGCGAAGCTCCGGCTTGTCACCGAGCGTGAAGAGGGCTTCGCGGCAGCCTACGGCGGCTCCGGCGCGAGCGATGGCGAGAACCTCGTCGATGCTGAGATACGCTCGCTCGCCTCGGCGCGGCGGCCGAGCGAACGTGCAGTAGTGGCACACATCGCGGCAGAGCTTCGTGAGCGGGATGAAGACCTTCGGCGAATACGTGACGAGCCGGCCGTGCCCTTCCGCGCGTAACGCCCGCGCATCCGCACAGAGCTCGTCGAGCGGCCGGGCGAGGAGCTCCATCAACGGAGCTTAGATCCCAGGCCGGGGCCTACGGAAACTCAGAAATCGATCGAAGCGACGCCGAGCGCCGTTGCGACCAGCACGGCCCCGACGCCGGCAGCGGCCATCGACCAGCGGCGGGCCGGCGTCCCGGGGGCAGCCAGGACGGCCGCACCGCCGAGACCGAGCGTCACACCGACGAACGTCTCGATCGCCTGAAACGCGAACCCGAGCGCCAGGGCAACGCCTAGACCGACGCCCGTCCCGTGCAACGCCAGCGTGGCAGCCCCCGCCCCGGCCCCGAAGTTCCCCGGAGTGAGGGGCAACAGGCCTGCGAGCGCCATTGCCGCCAACAGGACGATGGCCACCCAGATGGGATGTGCGACCCCGAGTGCCATTGCAATCGCGACGGCGGCAGCGACCCGGGCGACGCACGAGCACCCGATCCAACCAAGCAAGGCAGCGCCCTCGCGCGGCGAGCGGCCGATCGAGCGGAAAATCTGGAGCAGGCTGCCGACCCGGCCGGCGGTCCTGGCGCTCAGTCGCGTGCCGACACCGAGCACGACGACGACGCCGAGCGCGAGCAGAGGTGCGGGCCAGAGGGGAACCCTGCCGACCAAGGCAGCCGGAACGATCAGCGCAGCGAGGACGAGCGTCCGCGCAGCAGCGACGGAAGCGGCGATGCCGCCGGTGCGCCAGAGCCGGTCGTCCCCGGGGAGCGTGCGCGAGAGCAGTCCGAGCCGGACCGCTCCGCCGAGATGCGCCGGCGCCAGCGAGTTGACCAGCGAGCCGATCGAATACCGGGCGGAGATCTGGGTGAGCCCAGCGCCGGCGCCGCACGCCCGAAGCCCCACGCGCCAGCCGGCCGCCGAGGCCACGAGGCCGACTGCGAAGAAGGATGCTGCGGCGACGAGCCAGCCGGGTTGGGCACGGCCCAGGTCGGTCACTGCGCTTGAGAACGTCCCCCTTCCCAGGTGGGTCACGCCGACAGCGACGCCCGCGGCCAGGAAAAGAGCCGCCCCGACGGCGTAATTGCGACGCATCGGCCCGAGTTGACCGAGCGCCAGCTCGTCGAAGAAGTGTGTCCTTGTGTGATCGGCCGCCACGTCATCCACGCTATCGGCACGAAATGAGAGCAACGTTAAGAATGGCCCGGCTCCAGTCAGGAACGGCCGGCTCCGGTTGGAGGTCGTGCATCATGGCGGCCGGTGACCACGAGGCGAAGACGGCGAGCCCGGCAGCGTGTGCGCGTTGCGTACGCCCTGGCCTTCGCCCTGATCGGGGCCGCAGTCGGTCTGATCGGCTGGAGCCGGGATGGCGGCGACAGCCCGCCCGCCAGGGCGAGCCTTGCGCAGGCCCCCGTCTACCGACAAAGTCCGAAAGTCGTCCATCGGCGCCTTGCCCGTGGGGGCAAGCTCGGCAAGCTCGACGTGTACGCCTACGACCACGCCCGGATGATCAGCCCGGTGGCGCAGCACGCGCTGCCTCGGGTCTACGTTCCCAATAGCGGCAGTGACTCGGTGGACGTCATCGACCCGCGCACCTACAAGGTGGTCGACCACTTCGCCGTCGGCGCTCTGCCGCAGCACGTCACGCCTTCGCACGACCTGAGGAGGCTCTACGTCAACAACGACGCGAGTAACACGCTGACGCCCATCGACCCCCGCACCGGCCGGCCGGGGAAGCAGTTTCCGGTCGACGATCCTTACAACCTGTACTTCACCATCGACGGGCGGTACGCGATCGTGGTCGCGGAGCGCCTACGTCGCCTGGACTTCCGAAACGCGCATACCTTCCGACTCGTGCGCGCCCTGCATGTTCCCTGCGCCGGCGTCAACCACATGGACTTCTCCCCGAACGGGCGGTACGTGATCGCAAGCTGCGAGTTCTCCGGCCGCCTGCTGAAGGTCGACGTCCGCCGCTTCCGCGTTCTGGGGGTGCGTGCGCTCCCACGTTCCTTCTCGGTGCCTCAAGACGTCCGCTCCTCACCGGACGCGAAGGTGTTCTATGTCACCGACCTCGCTGCCGGCGGCGTGTGGAAGATCGATCCGGCCCGTTTCAAGGTGATCGGCTTCATTCACACCGGAGCCGGAGCCCACGGGCTCGTCGTCGGGCGCAACGGCAAGGTGCTCTACGTCGCCAACCGCAACGAGGGGAGCGTGTCCGTGATCTCGTTCCGCACGCGCAAGGTGATTGCGAAATGGCACATCCGCGGCGGCGGCAGCCCGGACATGGGCGATGTCTCTGCAAACGGCAAGGTGCTCTGGTTGTCCGGACGTTACAACTCGGCGGTCTACGCGCTCGACACGCGGACGGGCAGGCTGATCGCACGCATCCCGGTCGGCGCAAGCCCGCACGGCCTCTCCGTTTGGCCGCAGCCGGGGAGATACTCCCTGGGCCATACGGGCAACATGCGCTAATGCGAACCGTTTGGCTCCGCCCGCGCGCCGATCTGTTCGGCCCGGCAGCCGCAGCAGGGCTCCTCGCTGCGCTCCTCGTCTGGCTCGGCCCGCCCGGAACCGATCTCGCAGCACATGTCTACCAGCGCACGCTTTTCATCGAGCACGGCTTCCTCCTCTGGAACAACTTCTGGTACGCGGGCCGCTACAGCTTCGTGAACTACAGCCTCCTCTACTACCCGCTGGCCGCCGCGATCGGCATCAAGCTCCTCGCGGTGCTCACGGTGGCGGTCGCAGTGATCGCTTTCGCCGCGGTCGTGCGCCACGAGTGGGAGTCGCACAGCCGGTGGGCGATTCGAGCGTTCGCGCTGGTCTGGGCCCTGCTCGTCGTCTCTGCCGCGTATCCGTTCATGCTCGGGATGACACTCGCGCTGTTGGCGCTGTGGTCGCTGCAACAGGACCGCCGGTGGGTGTTTGCGTGCTTCACCGTCCTGGCCCTAGCCGCCAGCCCGCTCGCATTCCTCTTGCTCGTCGTCCTGCTCGCCGGGGTGGCGCTCGCAGGGCGCGGTGAGCACAGGCGCTTCGTCGCCCCCGCCGTGGCCATCGGCGCGATCGCCGCTTTCGAGTTCCTCCTCCGGCGCATGTTCCCGGGCCGCGGCACGTTTCCGTTTTCCCTCGCCGAATTCCTCGCGGCAGTCACGTTCTGTGTGATGGGGGTGGCACTGACCTGGAAGATCGCGGCCGCGCGGATGCTTCGCTGGACCTACATCGTGTACTTCGTCGCGTGCACCGCCGCTTTCGCGATCTCGTCACCGGTCGGAGAGAACATCGCGCGGCTGCGCTTCGTCGCCGCGCCGATCGCGATCCTGACGCTGTCGCTTCGGCGCTGGCAGCCGCGCTTCCTGTGCGCGGTCGCATTGGTGCTCGCGGTCTCGTGGAATCTCACTCCGCTCGCGGCCAGCTTCATCCACAGCGTCAAGGACCCGGCCGCGAACGCGGCGTACTGGTCGCCGACGATCGCGTACCTGAAGCGCAACCTCCCTCCGTCGTACCGTGTGGAGGCCGTCGACACTGCGGGACACTGGCCTGCGGATTTCCTCGCCAGGGCGCGTATCCCGCTTGCGCGCGGCTGGTTCCGGCAGGAGGACTTCCCGCAGAACCGTGTGCTGTACGGGAAGTTCGGGGCCAAGGCATACGTGGCCTGGCTGCAGCGGGTCAGCGTTCGCTACGTCGTCCTCACGTCGGCACCGCCCGATTACAGCGCGCGCGCCGAGGCACGTTTGCTGAGAAGCGGCCGCTCAGGACTGGCTGCCGTGCACCGGACGCCGACCACGACGATCTACGAAGTTCCTTCGCCGCGCCCGCTGATCTCGGCCCCGGCCCGGGTCCTCGCGCTGGGGTACTCCTCGATCAGGCTCGCCGTCCCGGTCGCGGGCAAGTACCGGCTGAACGTCACGTACGCCCCCTACTGGCACACGCGGGCCGGCTGCCTCGCGCGTGCACCGGACGGTATGACGGAGCTGACGGTGCATCGCACCGGGATCGTCTCGCTCCAGTTCGCCGTGACCGCCACCCGTGCCCTGGAGGCGATTGCCGGCACCCGGCCCGAGCCCTGCGGCTCTTGATTACGGCTTGGCCGAGATCAGCTTGCCGAATGGATGCCAGGCGTTGTTCGACCACCGCTGCAGCCGGACCTGCGTGAGCGGGAACCGGCTCGACGGTGTCGTGTGGAGGACGATGCCCGGCAGCACGAAGGGATTGCCCTTCTCGTTCAGATGACTGGCCGCGTTCATCACGCTCTGGCGAGTCGGGTTCCTGCCGGCCCTCTTGAGCGTGTCCACCATGGTGTACGCGGTCGCCATTCCCGCCGTGAAGTAGCCGTCCTTCAGGTCCCGTGCGTTGATGCTCGACCCGTATTTCTTGAGGATCGACTGGAAGAGCTTGATGCCCTTGTCGTTACGCCAGAGTGGCGCTGCGGGATCCTTGCCGAAGACGATCGAGATCGACCCCTTCGCAGCGTTCTGCGGGACGATCGCCATCAGTGCAGACGCCGACGACACGTCGTTGACGAAGATCTGCGGCTTCCACGCGAGACGCGAGACGGCGTTGAACGCTTGTAGCGAGAACTTCCCGAAGGCGAAGATCATCAGCACGTTGGCCTTCGAGGCCTTCAGCTGGGTGACCTGCGGCTGGACGTCGGCCGAGGTCGGGTCGTAGCCGACGCTTGCGACAAGCGACTTCGCGTTCGAGCCGAGCCCGCGCTTCAGACCGCCGAGCAGGTCGCGTCCATAGTCGTCGTTCTGATAGAGGACGGCGATCTTCGGCTTCTTGACGTTCTTGACGACATAGCGAGCGTAGAGCTCCCCCTCCTCTGAGTACGGCGGGATGTAGCCGATCGTCCACGGGTATTTCTTGTAGTCGCGTCCGAAGGTGGTCGCGCCAGAGGAGACGTAGAGCTGCGGCACCTTCGCGTCGTTCAGCAGCTTCCGCACGGCCAGGTTGTTGCTCGTTCCGAGCGAGCTGAAGACGGCGAGGACCTGCTCCTGCTGAACGAGCCGGATGGTGTTGTTGACCGCGCGCCCGGGATCGTAGCCGTCGTCCAGATACGTGTACGCGATCTTGCGTCCGAACACGCCGCCCTTGTCGTTGACGTACTTGAAGTACGCCTCGATGCCACGCGCGACGTTGCCGGCGATTGCCGCCTCCCCACTCAGAGGGACGCTAGACCCGAGCTGAATCTCGTCGGCCGACACACCGGGAGTGACGACCGGCCGCGCGCCGGCCGATGTCACTGCCAGCGCGGCGATGCAGCCGCACACAAAGAGAACCCTCGCGCCCACGCCCACCTAGGACCGAGTGTATAGCCGACTTGTTAGCGGCCCAAAGACGCGCCGCAACAGGCCGCCCGCGCCGGTTGGAAGCAGGAGCATGACGACGATCAGGACGGCGCCGAAGATCATGCTCGGGATACCGGGCTGCTTCGGATCGAGATTGAGCGCCGGCAGGTGGTTGATCCAGCGCGCCACGGTGTCCGCGTGGTTCTGCAGGAAGTAGATGAGCCCGGCGCCCGCGATGAGGCCAACGAGGGAGTCGAGGCCGCCCACCGCCAGTCCGACGACGAGGTAGACGGAGAGGATGATCGGAAAGACGTCTGGATTGACGTAGGCGTTCGCGATCGCATAGAGCGACCCCGCGACTCCTGCGTAGAACGCGGAGATTCCGAACGCGAGCGTCTTGTACGTCGCGAGGTTGATCCCAGACGATGCGGCGGCCACCTCGCTGTCGCGAATGGCCTTCAACGCACGGCCGGCTTTCCCGCGAACGAGCAGCCAGGCTGCCAGCAGCAGGACGAGGGCAATGCCCCAGGTCAGGTAGTAGATCCAGTTGTTCGTCGTGGTACGGAGCCCGAACGGTGGCTCGGCGAGGTTGAGGATCTTTCCGGTCGTACCGCCGAGGAAGTGGTCGAACTTCTTCGGCAGCTGTGGAAACGACACTGCGATTCCGAATGTGATCAGCGCGAGATAGAGGCCGGAGAGGCGCAGCGCCGGTACGCCGACGAGCAGTCCGGCCATGCCTGCGATCACCCCGGCGATCGGAATCGTCCAGAGATCGCGGATCTGGTGGCCGTACACGCCGTCGATGCTGAGCACCGCGGTGGTGTAGCCGCCGATCGCCATGAAAGCCCCGTGCCCGAGCGAGATCTGCCCGCTGTACCCGGTGAGGATCGACAAGCCGAGCAGGGCGATGAAGTACATCCCGACGATGGCGAGCTCACGAGCCCGGAAGTCGCTGACGTAGCGCGGTAGGCCCGCAACGATCGCAGTGAGCACTGCGAAGCCGGCAAGCTCGAGCCAGAGCCTGGCTCTCATACGCGTCTCACCGCGACTCGGCCGAAGAGGCCACCGGGACGCGCCAGCAGCAACACGAGGATGAGCACGAGCGCCGCCGGCAGCTTCAAGGTCGAGCCGATAAAGCCGACGTAGCGGCCGAGCAGCGTGATCGTGACACCGAGCAGGATCCCGCCGACGACCGCGCCGATCGGGCTCTCGAGCCCTCCGAGCACTGCGGCTGCAAATGCGTACAACAGGATCGTCTGCATCATGTTCGGGTCGAGGAAGACGACAGGCGCGATCATCATTCCGGCAACTGCCCCGAGCACCGCCGCGATGCCCCAGCCGAGCGCGAGCATCCAGCCCACGCGAATGCCGACCAGCCGCGAGGACTCCGGGTTCACCGCCGCGGCCCGCAGCGCCAGCCCGAGCTTCGTGAAGCGGAAGAACAGGGCAAGCAGGACGACGAGTGCGACGGATACCGCGACAATTCCGATGTCCTGCACGCTGACCGGCACGCTGCCGACGTCGATCGTCCGCGTGGAGAACGGTCCGTCGAACTGCCTGTTGGCGCCGCCCCAGATCACGCTCATCAAGCCGTTGAGCAGCAGAGCGAGGCCCAGGGTGATGATCACGATCGTCAGGACGGGCGCGTTCTCGACCGGCCGGATCACGACGCGTTCGATGGCAACACCGCCTGCGAAGGCGATCGCGAGCACGAGGGGAAAGGCCGTCCAGAACGAGAGGCCGTGATTCATCAACGACCAAGCGATGAATGTCGTGAACGTCGCCATCTCCCCCTGCGCGAAGTTGATGACCCGCGTGAAGCGGTAGATGATCACGATCGCAAGCGCGAGTCCGGCGTAGATCGCACCCTCGCGGATTCCTGCCGCCACCTGCTGCGCGAACTCCGTCCAGGTGAAGGCGTAGAGAAACATTCAGTAGCCGAGGTACGACTTGCGGACGGATTCGTTGGCGCGCAGTTCGTCGCTCGTTCCTTCCACGACGACGGTCCCGACCTCCAGGACGTAAGCGCGCGAGGCGTATGCGAGCGCCAGGCTCGCGTTCTGCTCGACGACGAGGACCGACATGCCGTCGTCGCTCTTCATGCGCGCGAGCGCTTCGAAGATCTGCGTCACAACGATCGGAGCGAGGCCGAGCGAGGGCTCGTCGAGCAGGAGCAGCTTCGGCCTGGCCATCAACGCGCGGCCGAGCGCAAGCATCTGCTGCTCGCCGCCGGAAAGCGTGCCCGCTTGCTGGTCGCGCCGAGCCTCCAGCCGCGGGAAGAACTTGTAGACGCGCTGCGCCTCCTCCTTGATGTTGGCGCGTCGTGCGTAGGCGCCGAGGCGCAGGTTCTCCCAGACCGAGAGCTCGCTGAAGGTGCCGCGACCTTCGGGGACATGCGCGATCCCCGCGCGCGCCGTCGCCTCCGGGCGGCGCGATAATTTCTTCCCCGCGAACACGATGTCGCCGCTACGGCGCACCGTGCCGGAGACGGCGCGCAGCGTGGTTGTCTTTCCCGCGCCGTTCGCGCCGAGCACGGCGACCAGCTCGCCCTCGCCGACCTCGAGCGACACGCCGTGGAGCGCCCTGACCGGGCCGTAGCGCGCTTCGACGTCGTGCAGCTCGAGCACGTTCACTTTTTCATGCCGAGGTAGGCCTCGATGACCAGAGGGTTCGCCTGCACCTCTTTCGGCGTCCCTTCGGCGATCTTCTCGCCGAAGTCGAGGACGTGCACGCGGTCGGCGACGGTCATGACCAGCCCCATGTGGTGCTCCACGAGCAGGATCGTCAGCTCGAAGTCGCCGCGTAGACGCCGGATGAACTTGCCGAGCTGCTCGACCTCTTCGTGGCTGAGCCCGCCCGCCGGCTCGTCGAGCAGCAGGAGCCGCGGGCCCGAGGCAAGCGCCCGCGCGAGCTCGACCCGCTTCTGAGTGCCGTAGGGAAGGTCGGAGGCCGGCCGGTGGCGGACCGAGTGCAGGTTCACGTAGAAGAGCACGTCGTCAGGCGCCTGTTCGCCGTGCCGGGCGTGTGCACCCACTCGCACGTTGTCGAGCACGGACATGCCTCGAAAGAGCTCGACGTTCTGGAACGTACGCGCGATTCCGCGACGGACGATTGCGCTCGGGGCCGTGTCGAGCAGGCTCTCCCCGTCGAAGCGAACGTCGCCCTCGTCGGGCGTATAGAGACGCGTGATCACGTTGAACGCCGTCGTCTTCCCCGCGCCGTTCGGGCCGATCAGGCCGACGATCTCACCCGCCTCGGCGGTGAAGGAAACGGCATCGAGCGCAACGATGCCGCCGAAGCGCTTCGAGACGTTGTCGACTTCCAGGAGAGGCAAGCGGTCGTAGCCTAGAGTGCTGCTCGTGCACCCAACAGCGGAGCGTTTCCAGGTGCGACTACAGGAGCTTGGCCTCGACGCCGAGGTCCTGGAGCTCGCCGACTCCACCCGGACAGCCCGGGAGGCGGCGAACGCCGTCGGCGTCGAGGTTGGTCAGATCGTCAAGTCGCTCGTGTTCGTGGCGCATCAATCGCCGGTCCTGTGCCTCTGCGCCGGCGACCGGCGAGTCGACGTGGACAAGCTCGGCGAGGGCGTCCGCCAGGCCAAGGGGGAAGAGGTCCGCAAGGCGACCGGCTTCGCCATCGGTGGGGTGCCGCCGGTGGGCCACGAACGGCCTTTGCGCACGATCGTCGATGCCTCTTTGCGACGGTTCGAAACAGTGTGGTGCGCCGGGGGCACACCCCACGCGGTCTTTCCCGTCGCCACCGAGGCGCTGATCGCCGCGATCCCGAATGCCGAGGTCCGCGAGATCTCCTGAGAAAGTCAGTGCAGGGTTCTGCCCGTGCTGCGGGTCTACTCGTTCGAGGAGGCGCGCCTTCCGCGGCGGTCGACCTGCTAGGAAGTCACGGTCGCGGCAGCGCCTCCTCTTTGTGTAGCGAGACCGTGCTGGAGCCCGCTAGCCGTCCTCGCGCCTGTGTCCCGCAGCGACCTGCTCGAGCGCCTCGCGGTTCAGCTCCTCGCCCGGGATGCCGACGACCTTGCCCGCCGTCTTCGCCCGCAGCGTCGCCGTGCGAGTCCCGTCCTCGAGCTGCGCCCGTTCTCCGACGATGGCCCCTGGTCCGAGCTCTCCCACCACCTGACCGTCGACGACCACCTCGAGCACGCCGTCGAGCACGAGGTACACGAGGGGGGAATCCTCACTCGCGTCCCCCTGTTGGACGAGAGCGTCGCCGGGGGAAAGGGATTGCGGACGCGGCTTGCTGTCGCCACCCATGATCTCCAGTGAAAGTTCGCGCTCCAGCGCGCTCTCGACCGCGGTGACGACAGCGGCGGAGTCCTCACTACCCCACGGCGTGTTCTGCTCATGCGCCTCGCGATACCACTTGTCGAAGTCGATCGCCCCGCTCTTCTGGACGAGGGCTCCATCCTTGTCGTAGATCCAGTGGCGCGGAAACGAGCTGGCGCCGGCGAGCTCGAACTCGGAGGTGCCGTCCGCCTGGACCGTGAGCGCAAGGGTCGTCCAGGCGATGGCCGAGTTGATCTGGAAATACGGCTTGCCGCGCACGCTTCTCGGCGCGGGCATCCCGGTGCGGCCACCTGCGGTTTGTGTGAAGCGCACCCACCCGTCACCGGCCTCGGCGTTCTGGAGCGTCGGCATGGCAACGGCCGGAACGGCGATCTCCTTCGGCCCCAGCTTGAGCCTGGTCAGCCCGATCCGCCCGCGGCCGGTCTGCCCGTAGTCCACGATCTTTCCCTCCTCGACCTCGACCCACGCGTGCAACTCGTTCGCCTCACGGAAGAGATCGGCGCGGTGCATGGTCTCGAGATGATCGATACGGTCGGGCGGTGGTTGGTCGTAGTGCGCGACACCCATCGTGAAGGGCAGCTTCGGCAGCCCTTCTACCGCCTCCGACGGGATCCATGAGATGGAGGTGACAGAAGACTGGATCCGCATAGTTGCCCCTTTCGCAAGCCGCTGGTTTGCGATTGAGCCTATGCCCCTCTGGACGCGCTGACAAGATCAGCGGGCTGCGTGATCGGCGCCTGACAGGCGAAGTTCTCGCAGACGTAGACCGCGGGACGCCCGTCGACGAGGTTTTTCCCCCGCAAGAGTGGGACGTCCTCACTCGGGCCGAAGGCGACTACCGCATTCGGATCGAATGCCGCCAGCGCGGCCCGCGCGACCGCCGTGTCCGGGCCGCCGAGCACAGCCAACTCCCGTGGCTGCGAAAAATGAAGATCGAGAGCGTTGAGCGTGTGTCCGAACGCCGAGGGAGCTTGCGGCAGCAGGCGCGCGACGAACCGGAAGACGCCGACCGCCTGCCGCTCGAGCTCGGGGTCGCCCCACAGGCGTGCAAGCCGCAACAACACGTAGGCGAGCATCGAGTTCCCCGAAGGCGTCGGGTGGTCGTCGAAATCCTTCTTGCGGGCGACAAGCTGTTCGCCGTCGACGGCCGTGAGGAAGAAGCCGCCTCGTTGCTCGTCGCCGAAGAGCTCGACTGCGAGCAGGGCGAGCCGGCGAGACTCGTCGAGCCAGCGCAGCTCTCCCGTCGCGACGTGCAGCTCGTAGAGGCCGTTGGCCACGTCGGCGTAGTCCTCGAGCACGCCCGCATGCTTCGCTTCCCCCGCGCGCCAGCTGCGGAAGAGTCGTCC
>JBBWZE010000189.1:0-3060 GCA_039648845.1 Actinomycetota bacterium
GTGTCGAGCTCGACGACCGGAATGTTCAGGCCGAGCTCGCCGAACACCATGTGCACGAGCACGGAGGACTGCCGCTGCCACGAGCACGTGAGACACATGCGGTCGCCGAACTGCTGGTACGCCCAGAGCAGTGCTTCCTCCGCAGTCATCGCCTCGACGTCAGGAAGCTGTAGTGCCGGCGCGGTGGCCAAGGAGCACCTCCTTGAGCGTGTCCCCGCGGAGGCCGCGGCGGAGCGTCTCGAGCGGGATGACCTCGTCCGGCGCGATGTTCCCGAGGTTGACGGCCGGGCCGTACTCCTTGATGAACCAGGCCTGGGCGGCCTTGGTCGGCGCCTCGAAGACGACGTCCTCGAGCGGCACGGCCTCTGCGATCTCGCCGACGAGCTCCGTTCGCATGTCGCCGGAACTGCTGAAGATCCCTGCGGTCCCGCCCTCGCGCGCCTCGGTGATCACTTTCCAGGCGCCCGCGTCGAGCTCCTCGCGCAGCCACTTCGTCCACTCGTCCGGGGTGAACTCGACGTCGGAGTCCTTCGACCCGACCTCGGAGAGCACGGTGAAATCGCGGGCGAATTCTTCGATCAGCTCGAGCTTGCGCTCGCGCGGGAGGTCGATCACGCCATCGGAGATCTCCACATGCGTGAGCCGGAGACCTTGGAGCCAGCGCTTGTAGCCGTCGAGCTTGCCCTGCACGAAGACGACCTCGAAGAACGTGCCGCCGATCACGACCGCCTTACCGCCCAGCAGATCCAGTTTCGCGCGCAGGTTTCGGGTCACGTAGGCGGTGCCCCAGCCGAGCTTCACGATGTCGATGTAGTCGCCCGACGTCTCGAGGACGTCCTCCCAGCCGCGAGGGCCGAGACCCTTGTCGATCACGTGGGTGAGCCCGCCGGGGCGCGGCTCCAGGCCCAGCTCAAAGCCGCTCATAGAGCTCCTCCAGCTTGGCCTTTGCACTCTCCTGCACGTCGTGGAACAGGGAGTTGCCGTGCGAGTCGATCCCGACGGTGAGGGGGCCGAACTCCTTCACGCGGAACTTCCAGAGGCACTCCGGCATGAGCTCCTCCCAGGCGACCTCTTCGATCTCCTCGATCTGCGTCGTCTCGAGCGCCGCCGCTCCACCGACGATTGCGAAGTAGACCATTCCGAGTCTTTGCATCGGTTCGATCGCCTCGTCGGGAAGGCCGCCCTTGCCGCAGATCGCTCGGACTCCGTACTGCGCGCCGAGCCCTTCGGTGAAGCGCACCATGCGCGCCGAGGTGGTCGTGCCGATGCAGATCTTCTCGTACTTGCCCGGGCCGAGCTTGCGCACTCCGGGGGCCGTGTGCAGCAGGAACGCGCCGTTCAGATCCATCGGCGGTGCGATGCCCTGGTCGAAGATTCGGATCTGGGTGCGGTCGCGGATGCCGATGATGTGACCGTCGACGGTCACCTCGTCGCCGGCGCGCAGCTCGCGAATCGCCTCTTCGGAGGCAGGAAACTGCATGCGAACCACAGCCATCTAACGCACCGCTCGAAAAGCCGGGGTCAGACCCTTGCAGTTCGGGCCGCGGCTTCGAAGGTCAGCGCTAGAACTCAGGGTCGAACTCCACTTCGCCATTGGCGGCGACGTGCGCGCTCGCGCGGCGGGCCGCCCAGCACTGGTAGTTGACCGCGACGGGATTCAGCGTCATGTGCGTGTCCGCATGCTCGACGTGGCACGAGAGCACGGTCACGTCGCCGCCGAGGCCCATCGGACCGATGCCCGTCTCGTTCAGCAGCTCGTAGAGCTCCTCCTCGAGCTTGGCAACGTGCGGATCGGCGTTGCGCGTTCCGACTGGGCGCGCGATCGCCTCCTTCGCGAGATACATCGCATAGTCCGCGCTCCCGCCGATGCCGACGCCGACGATGCCCGGCGGGCACGGCTTGCCGCCCGCGCCGACGATCGACTCGAGCACGAACTGCTTGATACCTTTTACGCCGTCCGCGGGAACACACATCTTCAGGAAGCTCATGTTCTCGCTGCCCGATCCCTTCGGCACGCACTTGACATCGAGACCGTCCCAGCCGGGGATGAACTCCCAGTGCACGATCGGCAAGCGGTAGCCCGTGTTCGGCCCGGTGTTCTCGCGCGTGATCGTGTGCACGGCGTTCGAGCGCAGCGGATGCTCGAGAGTTGCGCGTTCCGTACCGGCCTTGAGCGCGGCGTAAATTCGTGCCGGATGCAGGGGAAAATGCTCGCCGACGCGGCACGTGTAGACGGCGATTCCGGTGTCCTGGCAGACGAGGTTCTTCTCGGTCTCGGCGACTGTGACGTTCTTCAGGATCGTTTGCAGCACGCGCTGTCCGGGCACTGACGTCTCCGTGTTGGCAGCATCCGCGAGCGCGTCGCGCAGGTCCTGCGGGATGTCCTTCAGCGCCCAGACGTAGAGGTACGCCGCAGCATCTTCGACCGCAGCTTCCAGGTCGGTGACGGTGATCGTGCTCATGCGCTCGCCTTCTCTGCGGCAGCCTTGCCCGCGCGTCGGCCGAAGACGCAGCACTCGAGCAGGCTATTTCCCATCATGCGATTGCGGCCGTGCGTACCGCCGGCGATCTCGCCGCATGCGTAGAGCCCTTCGAGCGTCGTCTCGGCATTCGCGTCGATCACGAGGCCGCCGTTCTGGTAGTGGAGGACGGGGTACGTGAACAGTCGTTCGCGGAGCGGGTCGAACCCGCCCGCACGGTACCGGCGCAGCATGTACGGCAGCGAAACGTTGGCGTCGGCCTCCGTGATCCGTGTCGTGTCGAGGTACACCGCCGGCCTTCCGTCGGGCGTCTCGACACCCTTCCCCTTCTCGACCTCCTCGACGATCGCCTGGCTGACGGCATCGCGAGGGCCGAGGGAGTCGGTGAATTCCTCACCGTCGGCGTTCAGGAGAACGGCACCATACGCACGCGTCGTCTCCGGAATGGAGTACCCCTGCATGTTCTGCGGCCACGCGCCGCCGTTCGGGTGGTACTGCAATGCATCGAAGTCGCGTACCTCGGCACCGAGATCGACCGCGATCTGCGCCACCTCGCCGGTCGCGCCCGGATGGTTCGTCG
>JBBWZE010000225.1:0-4847 GCA_039648845.1 Actinomycetota bacterium
CTCGACAAAAACAACGTCTTTGTCGACGCCGCCCGCCCGGATGTGGCCTTCGTGCCGCACCTGAGCGCCACGGAACCAGGATGACCCGCGCCCGTTGACGGCGCGCACGTAGAGGTCGTCGCCATGGCGGACGACCCAGATCGTCACCGGCTTTCGCAGCGTGCCGTCGCGTCTTGTCGATGCGAGCTCCAGCTCTTCCGCGGCCGCGATCTGGTCGAGCTCCTCGTCCGTCCACGCGGCCGTCATGGATTCACCATGACCTTGATCGCTTCGCGGTCGTTCATCGCGCGATAGCCGTCCGGCACCTCCTCGAGACCGACGACCCGGTCGAAGACTCGACCCGGCTCGATGCGGCCCTCGAGGACATCCGGGAGAAGCTCGTCGATGTAAGCGCGTGCCGGGGCCGGGCCGCCGCCGATGGTGATGTTGTCGAAGAACGCGGGGCGGGACGCGGGCATCGTCTCGTCTTGGGGGACGCCGACGCGGCCGACTGCACCACCCGGACGGGCGATTTCGATCGCCGTGGCCATCGACTGCTCGAGGCCGACGCACTCGAGGACAGAGTGGACGCCGAAGCCGTCGGTCAGCTCGCGTACGCGCTCTGCGGCTTCGTCGCCACGCTCGCTGACGACGTCAGTTGCCCCGAACTCCCTCGCGAGCGCGATCCGATCGGCGTGGCGGCCGAGGAGAATAATCTGCTCGGCGCCGCGACGCTTCGCTGCGATCACCGCGCACAAGCCCACTGCGCCGTCGCCGATGACCGCCGCGCTCTTGCCAGGGCCGACCTCGGCGGCGACGGCGGCGTGCTGTCCCGTGCCCATCACGTCCGAGAGCGTGAGGAGGGACGGCAGCAGCGCGCCGTCTTCGCCGGCCGGCACGATGAAGAGCGTTCCGTCGGCCTGCGGGACACGCAGGGCTTCGGCCTGCGCTCCGTCGGCTTCGCCCGAGCCGAAGAACCCGCCGTGGATGCACGAGGTCTGCAGCCCGTCTTGACAGAAAACGCAGGAGCCGTCCGAGAACGCGAACGGCATGACGACGAGATCCCCGACTTTCAGGGTGCGAACGTCGGCGCCCACGGCCTCGACGAGCCCCACGGCCTCATGACCCATGCGGCGCCCGCTGTCGCTGCGCTCCATCGACTTGTACGGCCACAAGTCACTCCCGCAGATTGCGGCACGAGTGACTCGGACGACGGCGTCGCTCGGCTCGGCGAGGCTGGGGTCAGGAACGTTCTCAATGCGAACGTCGCCGGCGCCGTGCATCACGGTTGCGCGCATGTCGAGCGTTACCTTTCTCGTCTGAAGGACTCCAAACTTGGTCGCCTCGGGCTGGACGGCGACAACCCACAAGGAGATAAGCGATGCAGATGACGAGGAACGGGATCGACACCGTAGTAGGGCCGCGTGACTGGTTCACGGGCGCCGTGTACATCGACGCGGTCGCAGTGCCGTCAGGCGCGTCGCGCCTGAGCGCCAGCAGCGTCCACTTCACGCCCGGTGCACACACCGCGTGGCACACGCACCCGAACGGCCAGACGATCTACGTCCTCGAGGGCGTCGGGCTCGCACAGCGGCGCGGCGGCCCGGTCGAAGTGATCCGCCCCGGCGATCGCGTGTACTTCGAGCCGGGCGAGGAGCACTGGCACGGCGCCGCGCCGAACCGGTTCATGACCCACCTCGCCATGCTCCAGGTCGACGCGGAAGGGAACAGCGCGACGTGGGGAGCCCACGTCACCGACCAGGAGTACGGGGCGGCTCCCGCTATCGACAACTGAGGGTGAGCTCAGGACGACTGTTTCGCGCTTCCGCGGCGGCTCAAAAGCGCCCGCGCGGAATGCGGTGGGCAATACCAGTCGCCCCTTGACAAGGCCCACAGCGGCGTGCAAAGGTGCGCGACGCGTAAGTGGTACAAACCACTCGCCGACTACACACCCGCCCACTCGGAGGAGATATGAAGCCCGGACGACTCACCGCCACGCTGGCCGCCCTCACGACGTTTGCCCTCCTCGTACCGCTGGCGGTCGCCGGCCCGTCGCATTCCGGTGGCGCCAGTGCCCGCGGGGCCGAAGTAGTCGGCTATTTCATCGAATGGGGCATCTACGGCCGGAACTACAAGGTCAAGGACGTCGAGACCAGTGGATCGGCCGACCGGCTGACCGTCGCCAACTATGCGTTTGGCAACGTCGCGCCGGACGGAGCCGGGAATGTCGTCTGCAAGCTCGGCGACGAGTGGGCCGACTACCAGAAGCCGTGGGCCGCCGAGGAGTCGGTGACTGGGGAAGAGATCACGTGGCCACGGCCGATCCTCGGGAACTTCCAGCAGCTTCAGGCGCTGAAGCAGCGTCATCCGCAACTGAAGGTCTTGATCTCGCTTGGCGGTTGGAGCTGGTCGAAGTACTTCTCCGACGCGGCGCTGACCAAGGAGTCACGCGAACAGTTCGTCTCCTCCTGCATCGACCTCTTCATCGAAGGCAACATCCCCTCTCCAGGCTGGGGTGGAATGGGCGGGCCTGGCGCCGCGGCCGACGTCTTCGATGGGATCGACGTCGACTGGGAGTGGCCGGGCTCTGAAGGAAACGCGGGCAACATCATCCGTGCGCAGGACAAGCAGAACTACACGAAGCTGCTCGCGGAGTTCCGAAAGCAACTGCATGCGTACGGCAAGCAGACGAGCCGGGACTACCTGCTCACGGCGTTCCTGCCGGCTAGCCCGGCCAAGATCGATCTCGGGCTTCAGATCCCGGATATCTTCGGCTCCCTCAGCTTTGCGACCGTGCAGGGATACGACTTCCACGGCACGTGGGAGTCGACGACGAATCACCAGTCGAACCTATACACGTCGCTTGCTGATCCGTCCTCTCCGCGCTATTCCGACGATGGAGTCGTGAGCGATTACCTGAGCCGGGGAGCCCCTCCCAAGAAGATCGTCCTTGGTGTTCCGTTCTACTCGCGCGGTTGGACGGGCGTCGGAGCGGCGAACAGCGGGCTGTACCAAACGGCGTCTGGCCCCGCGCCGGGGACCTGGGAAGCAGGCGTCGACGATTACAAGGTCGTGAAGCAGCGTCTGTCGAGCGGTTTCACCCGGCACGAGGAAACGACCGCCGGCGCGGCCTGGCTGTTCGACGGAACGACGTTCTGGACGTTCGACGACCCGCCGATCATGACGGCGAAGGCTCGGTACGTCGCCCGGCAGCGCCTCGGCGGAATCATGTTCTGGGAGCTGAGCGGCGATACGCCGAACGGCGAGCTCATCGCCGCGATCGCCACCGGCCTCGGCTGACGCCGGTGGTGGTGCGTCCGCTGGACGATCGACAAGTCGCGTCAGCCAACAACGAACACTTCTAGGTCGCGCACCACGAAGCCACGAAGGGCTCGCGCGATTGTGTCGGTCTGATGCCAGTGGTTGCGTAGGCCCGACAGGCAGGAGTAGTGTCGACGACGTCCCCCTGGGTCAGAGTTTGTTCAGCAAGCGACGCAATGACGAAGCGGCCCCCTTGCCTTCCGAGGGACACCTGCCTGGCTTCGACGGGGCAACCGGTTGGCTCAATTCGTCGCCACTCAGCCCGGCGGGTCTGCGTGGGAGCGTCGTTCTCGTCGACTTCTGGACGTACACCTGCATCAATTGGCTACGCACGCTCGGCTATGTCCGCGCCTGGGCGGAGAAGTACGAGGGGTTAGTCACGGTCGGCGTCCACACCCCGGAGTTCGCTTTCGAGCGCGACGTCGACAATGTGCGTGAGGCGGCAAAGGACATGAACGTCGAGTATCCGATCGCGCTCGACAGTGCCTATGCGATCTGGGACGCTTTCAGCAACCGGTATTGGCCGGCCGTGTACATCGCCGACGCGGAAGGACGTATCCGCCACCACCAGTTCGGCGAGGGCGGATATGACGAGTGCGAACGGATCGTCCAGGGGTTGCTGCGGGAGGCCGGAGGCGAGGCTATCCGCGACGACCTGGTGTCATTCTCTGCCGAGGGGTTCGAGGTTCAGGCCGACTGGACGAACTTGGAGAGTCCCGAGACCTACCTCGGCCACGAGCAAGCCGAGAACTTCGCCTCTCCGGGCGGTGCAAGGCTCGACGAGCTTCGTGCCTACGTCGCACCGGATTCCTTGAAGCTGAACCAGTGGGCTCTATCCGGGGAGTGGACGGTCGAGAGCCGAGCGAGCGTGCTGAACGAAGCAGGTGGGCGGATCGCATTTCGCTTCCATGCGCGCGACGTCCACCTCGTCATGTCACCGGGGGCGCGAGGCGCATCCGTGCCGTTCCGCGTGCTCGTCGATGGAGATCCTCCCGGTGACGCGCATGGTCTCGACGTTGACGAGGAGGGCCGCGGCACGGTGACCCAACAGAGGCTCTATCAACTGATTCGCGAGCGCGGCTCGATCACCGACCGCACATTCGAGATCACTTTCCTCGCTCCCTGCGTCGAGGCCTACGTATTCACTTTCGGCTAGGAGGGTCTCCGACTCGCGCGAGGGGAAAGGAGTTACGGCCGGCTCAGAAACAGCCGCTTCTCGGTGCCGAGGTGCGGAGCCCACGCGAGCCTGTCGACACCCGCGAAGCCGAGGTACGCGCGCAGTGCGTCACGCATCGCGTCGACGAACCCGTCAACGCGGCGTGGCGAGAATCCATCCTCCCACCAGGCACCGAGCACCTGCACGCGAGCCCCGTCTCGGTCGATCCGCGGCTCGATCCGGCCGACGAAGCGGTCCCCGAAAACGATCGGCAGCACGTACCAACCCCAACGGCGCTTGGCCGGTGGGAGGAAGAGCTCCCAGACGTAGTGGAAGTCGAACAGGCTCCCGAGGAGGCCGCGATCCC
This sequence comes from Actinomycetota bacterium, assembly GCA_039648845.1. Lineage (GTDB taxonomy): Bacteria > Actinomycetota > Thermoleophilia > Gaiellales > Gaiellaceae > 3-1-20CM-4-69-9. The sequence continues at coordinate 4,824 of JBBWZE010000225.1, forward strand.
AGACGATCGGATCGAACGGGGAAA
>JBBWZE010000210.1:0-9562 GCA_039648845.1 Actinomycetota bacterium
CCGGCCTGGCCCATCGTTATCCGCGGCTCGCTGCCCGCTTCCGCAGCACGAACTGAGAGAGGAATTCATGGCAACGACAGAGAGTCACAATCACAACAGCATCGACGGCAACGTCCCAGAGCCGATCCGTGGAGACCGCGGCGCGCCGATTCTCGGCCCGCGCAACCTTCCGCTCGAGGCGGAGAATCCGAGTCTGCTCGCGTCACCTTGGACGGACTCGGGCACCGTGCCGAATCTGAAGTTTCCGTATGCGGCGGCACGCAACCGCATCCTGACCGGGGGCTGGGCACGCGAAGTGACCATCCGCGAGCTGCCGATCGCAAAGGACATCGCCGGGGTCAACATGCGCCTGAAGCCCGGCGGCATCCGCGAGCTCCACTGGCACAAGGAGGCGGAGTGGGCGTTCATGATCGCCGGAAGCGCCCGGATCACCGCCGTCGACGCCGACGGACGCAACTACATCGACGACGTCCGCGCGACCGACTTGTGGTACTTCCCGGCCGGAATCCCGCATTCGATTCAGGGGCTCGAGGAAGGCTGCGAATTCCTGCTTGTATTCGACAGCGGCGACTTTTCGGAAAACGAGACCTTCCTGCTCTCCGATTGGTTTGCGCACACGCCGCGCGACGTCTTGGCCAAGAACTTCGGCGTGTCGGAGTCTGCTTTCGCGAACATCCCGATCGACTACGAGCATGACCGCTACGTGTTTGCCGGCAAGGTGCCGCGGCCGCTCCAGCAGGACGCAGTCACCGCCCCGAACGGCCCGGTACTGCAGACGTTCAGCCACCGCCTGCAAGCCCAGAAGCCGATCGAGGTTGCGGGTGGCCGGGTGCGCATTACCGACTCGACCAACTTCCCGATGTCGAAGACGATCGCTGCCGCGCTCGTCGAAGTCGATCCGGGCGGACTCCGCGAGCTGCACTGGCACCCGAACGCAGACGAGTGGCAGTACTACGTGTCCGGGAAAGGACGTATGACCGTCTTCGCGTCCGGTGGCAAGGCGCGGACGTTCGACTACCAGGCCGGCGATGTGGGCTACGTGCCGTTCGCGATGGGTCACTACATCGAGAACACGGGCGACGACACACTCGTCTTCCTCGAGGTGTTCCGCAGCGACCACTTCGCGGATATCTCCCTGAACCAATGGCTGGGGCTGACACCACCCGAGCTGGTCCAGGCTCATCTCAACCTCGATGAGCCGACGTTGGCCGCCCTCTCGAAGAGCAAGCCGATCATCGTTCGCTGATGGTTGCAGCCGCCGACGATCGAGCCGCCCGCGTCGGCGGCGAGGCTCAGGGACCGAGCCGGCGCACCGACCAACACATGGCCGAGCGTCGCGTTCGGGACCTGCTGTTGGTCGCCCTCACGGTTTCCACAGGCGCAGTCGATGCACTGAGCTGGCTCGTGCTCGGCAAGGTGTTCTCGGCGTTCATGACGGGGAACCTCGTGTTCCTCGGGCTCCGCACCGGCGGCGCCCCGGGACCATCCGTGACGCGTGTGCTCGCAGCGGTCGTGGCCTTCGGAGTCGGGGCCGCGCTGGCTGCGCGGATCGTTGCGCCGACGGAGGGGTCCCATGTCGTCTGGGCGCCCAGAGTCACGGTCGCGCTCGGTGCCGCGGTCGCCGTCCAGGCCGCGTTCCTGGGATTGTGGGTCGGAGTCGGTGCCGACCCGTCGAGCAGCGCCGGAGATCTGCTCGTCGCGATCTCTTCGCTCGCCATGGGGATGCAGACGACCGCGATCTTCTCGCTCGGCGTCCGGGCCGTCTTCACCACTGCGGCCACGGCGACGTGGGCCGCCCTGATGGGCGATCTATCCGGTTGGTCGCAATCGGGCGGAGAGCGTCGGCGGCTCGCTGCGGTCATCCTCGGCCTCCTCGTCGGCGCAGCCGTCGGCGGGCTCCTCGTCGTCCACGCCCGCACCTGGGCGCCTCTCTTTCCTCTCGTGGTGAGTGGCCTCGTGGTGACCGCCGCGCTGCCCTTCGGCCGTCGCCAACCCGCACGACCGTAGGCACCGAGGGCTAGCCGCCTTTACCGACGATCGATGCGAAGACGATGTAGTTGTCGGGATGGTGGCCGGTCGTCGGATTCAGCTTTCCCGCACAGGTAATCAGGCGCAGCGTCGGCTGCTTGGTCCTCGCGTAGACACGCTTGGTTGGAAAGCGGTTCTTCGGTACCCGGACGGTCGAACGGGCGACGAACCGCACAGTGGATCGGTCCTGGAGATGGATGGTGATGACGTCGCCGGTGCGCAACGCCCGCAGGCGATAGAAGACGCCGGGCCCGCGTGTGGAATCGAGATGCCCGACGACGACGGCCGCACCCTGCTCGCCGGGCTCGGGACCCGGCCTGAACCAGCCCGCGTTCGCAAAGTTTTTCGGCACCTGAATCGTGCGATCGCGGTTCAGCCCGAGTGGAATCACACGCGCATCGACACCGATAGCCGGAATGGAGATTCGAACGGGAATCGGCATCTGCTTCCGCAGCGCCTCCACCCCGCTGCTCGGCATGGCCTGAGTGATCCCGGCCCCCGCCTCCGTCTGTCGCACAGACAACCAAGTTCCGAGGCCAATGACAGCCGCGCCAAGCCCGACCAGGGTAAGTGCCACTACGCGCGGTGGCGCGGGCCTGCGATTCCTCCCAGGTCGATTTCCGATCCCCATCGGCCGGGGATCTTAAGGGTTGAAAATGATTTTCCTGTTAATGGAAATCGGCGGGCCGAGCAGCGGCTCCTGAACCGCTTGCGCTGGAGCGGTTCTGCCCGAGGGCAAACATCGGCGGAGTCGTCCTGGTATCGACTGTGACTTTCAGAGCTGCCGACTAACCCAAACTTCGCCGGCGCGGATCAACGGAAGCGTGCGGCCAGCCTTGGATAGCGACGAGCAAGAGCCGCCGTGTCGTCCTCGTTGAACGGCGTGCCGCGCGGGGCTCCCGAGGGGTCGGAGTCGGCCAAGGGAAAATCGCCGCCTGTCACGCTCGAGTACGCGTCAGGCGCAACATTGTCTGCGTTTTCCCAGTTACCTGTTTCCGCGTCCTGGACCACCGACGCCAGGGAATCGGGATTGCTGAGCGCGTTGACGTACGGGCCTTCGCCGAGCGAGATGAGGTACCCGCGGAAGTTGCGGAAGCAGTCGTCCGAGCAGCCGTCCTCGATCACATAGGCAGCGCCCCACAGGTTCCAGGTGTATGCGCGTTCGTCGAGGCGCTGCCGGACCCGCGCAAACTCGATGATCGCCGCCGGCGAAAGTTGCGTGAGTCGGTCTTTGAGCAACTCTGACTGCTTCCCGGTGTCGTTGCCCGCGGCACTTCGCGTCTCCGACATCAGCTGCCAGAATGCCGCTTCGGTCATCCCCGTCACGGCATTCTCGGTTTGGGCAGTGTCCGGCCTAGAGACCGACGGGATGTGCGATTCGGCTGCTCTCTGCGCGTCGACGGCTCGCGCTTTCTCCCTGTCGCGGCGTTTCTTCAGGGCTGCGGTGGCCCGCGCCCTTTCCCTCGCGAGGCGCTTCTTCAGGTCGGCGCGGACCTTAGCCTCCTCGCGGTTGAGGCCCTTCTTCACCTGGGCGGTGACGTGTGCCTTTTCGCTCTCGAAGCGCTCGCGCAGTGCGGCGGTGACGTGTGCCTTCTCCCTGTGAAGATCTTTTATCCAGTTGTCAGCGTTGCGCGCGACGAAGAGTCCTCCGACAACGAGCGCGCCGACGAAAACCAGCGTGCCGAGCCTCATGCCGACATGCCCGCTTCGGGTCGTCCGGGCTCTGAGTCGAGTGAGAGATCGGCGGCGGGGATGACCACTCCCCTGACGATGCAGGCGAACGGCCGGTGGCCCGATACGAGATCGTTATTACGTGGCAGCGGCCGCCTATCCCACATGAGTTGTTGACGCGCGTGCGCGCGAATATCAGAAATCCAGGGGCGCACGGTCGACGAACTGCTCGCACTAGGCCTCGGACTTCTACGTGGTCCTCAGGGCTTTGCGCGTGATCGCGAACTCTTATCGGTCCGACGCCCTAGCTGGCCTACGTTGCTTCTGAACCCGACGAACGAAGTTGAGATGAAGACGTCCGAACTGACAGCGACCAGCACAGCAGGAAATGGAGCACAGGCTGAAAGGCCACCGGCCCAGCAGCCGATCGAGGCACGCAGCATGCTCGCGTACGCAGCGGAGGGCGTCGGGACCTTCCTCCTCGTCTTCTTCATCTGCGCCGTCATCTCGGTGGGCAATGCAGGGGTGTTGCAGCTCGACCTCGCCGGCCTCGGCCTGCTGCACGCGCTCACCCTCGGCGTCCTCGTCTACGCCCTCGCCGCCTCTTCGGGCGCCCACTTCAATCCGGCGATCACCGTGGCAATGCTGGCGATCCGTCAGATCCGTGCCCGCGACGCTGCCGCCTACGTCGTCTTCCAGCTCGTCGGCGGCACGCTCGCCGCGCTGCTCGTGCTGCTGCTCTTCCACCATGCCGGCGCCACCGTCAACTATGGCGCTACCGCGATAAATGCCAAGGTGATCACGGACGGCTCGCCCTGGCTCGGGCTGGTCGCGGAGGCGGCGGGCACCTTCATGCTGATGTGGGCCGTCATGGCCGTTGCCGTCAACCCTCGTGGCGAGAAGCACTTCGCCGGGCTTGTGATCGGCGGCGGCCTCGGTCTCGCGGTGATGGTCTTCGGCCCGGCCACCGGCGCCGGCCTCAATCCGGCCCGCTGGCTCGGCCCCGCGCTCGCTTCCGGGAGCTACGCCGACTTCTGGGTCTTCCTCGTCGGCCCGATCGTCGGCGCACTCCTCGCAGCCTTTGGCTACCGAACACTCGTGCTCGCGCGCCAGACAAACACAACCCTCTCGGAGGTTTCCCCATGAGCAAGAAGCGCCCGCCCACGACCACGACCGACTCAGGTATCCCGGTCACGAGCGACGAGCACTCCCTAACCGTTGGCCCGAACGGACCGACGGTCCTGCACGATGCGCACCTGGTTCAGAAGATGCAGCACTTCAACCGAGAGCGGGTTCCGGAGCGGGTCGTTCACGCGAAGGGCAGTGGCGCTCACGGCTTCTTCGAGGTGACCGAAGACGTGACGCAGTGGACGAACGCGAGCTTCCTTTCGAAGGTCGGCAAGCGCACGCCGATGTTCGCGCGCTTCTCCCAGGTCGCTGGAGAGCTCGGCAGCGCCGACACGGTCCGCGACCCCCGCGGCTTCGCACTCAAGTTCTACACGGACGAAGGGAATTACGACCTGGTCGGCAACAACACACCGACCTTCTTCGTCCGGGACGCGATCAAGTTCGAGGACTTCATCCGCTCGCAGAAGCGGATGCCCGACACCGGCCTGAGGTCGAACGACGCGCAGTGGGACTTCTGGACGCTGTCGCCGGAGACGGCGCACCAGGTCACGATCCTCATGTCGGACCGCGGCACGCCGCACAGCTACCGCCGCATGAACGGCTACAGCAGCCACACGTACTCGTGGATGAACGAGGACGGCGAGCGCTTCTGGGTCAAGTACCACTTCAAGACCGTCCAGGGGATCGAGAACTTCACCGTCGCCGAAGCAGCCGCGATGGTTTCCGAGGACATCGACTTCCTCCGTCGCGACCTGTGGGACGCGATCGCCGCGGGCGACGCGCCGGAGTGGCGACTCGAGATGCAGATCATGCCGTTCGAGGAAGCAGCCGACTACCGGTTCCACCCGTTCGACCTGACCAAGGTCTGGCCCCACGCCGACTACCCGCCGATCACGATCGGTCGCATGGTGCTCGACCGCAATCCTGCGAATCATTTCGCGGAAGTCGACCAGGCCGGTTTCTCTCCCGCGCGGCTCGTGCCGGGAATCGGGCTGAGCCCCGACAAGATGCTGATGGGCCGGGTCTTCTCGTACCACGACACCCACCTGCACCGCATTGGCGCGAACTACGAGCAGCTGCCGATCAACGCGCCGAAGTGTCCCGTCCATTCCTACAGCAGGGACGGAGCGATGACGTACCGCGCCGGATCGGGGCCCGTCTACTCCCCGAACTCGTACGGTGGTCCGCAGGCTGACTCCGACAAGGAGCCGCCGGCCTGGTGGGTCGAAGGCGGCGAGATCGGGCGCTACGAGTACGAGGGGCATGCGGATGACGACGACTTCGTCCAGCCCCGCGCGCTCTACCGCAACGTCATGAGCGCAACCGACCAAGAGCATCTCGTCACGAACATCGTCGCGCACGCGAGCGACGGCGTTTCCGCCGATATTCAGAGGCGAGTGATCGATTACTGGACGAACGTGGACGCCGAGCTGGGAAGTCGCGTCGCTGCCGGGCTCGGGTACGGCAACGCTGCAGCGAGGGCGGCGGCGTAGCCGTGGTTGCGGCTCACTCCCCCGTCGCCGTCCCGGACAGCCGGCTGGCGCGTGAGGCCACCCAGCTGATCCGCAGCGTCGAACCCGATCTGCTCTACAACCACTCGCTCCGCGTCTACTCGTTCGGAGCCCTTCAAGGCGAGCGTCGGGGTCTGAGCTATGACCCCGAGCTCCTGTACATCGGCGCGATGTTCCACGACATCGGGCTCGTCGAGGGCCACCGCAGCGCACACGACCGCTTCGAGGTCGACGGGGCCAACGCTGCGCGCGAGTTTCTGGCCGACCAAGGCGTCACCGGTGACGCCTTGCGAATCGTCTGGGATGCGATCGCGCTTCACACCACGCCCGGCATCCCGCAGCACAAGGAGCCCGAAGTGGCCCTCGTAACGGCCGGCGTCGAGCTCGACGTGCTCGGATTCGGCTACGACGACATCTCTGCCGAGGATCGCGAGGCCGTCCTCGCTGCGCACCCGCGGGTCAACTTCAAGGAGTCGATCATCGAGGCCTTCGCGGACGGGATGGCGCACAGACCCGCGACGGTGTTCGGGACTATGAATGCCGACGTCCTGGCGGAGAAGCTCCCCGGTTATGAGCCGCCGAACTTCTGCGCGCTCATCCGAGCCTCCAAGCACAGCAACTAGAGCGGGACACGCGCATGAGCACGGAAACGACCACACTTGCGTCGGGTTCTCGCGCGAGGGATCGCGGCGGTCGCGCCTGGAATCCGACCGCGTCGACAGCGTGCTGGACGCCACCGATCTGCTCTTCACTCACCACGATCGGCACCAAGACGCACGACCCGCGATCGTTACGCACCACGGCACGCTGAACGACGCTCCAGGCTTCTACGACAGTTTCGACCCGTCGCGCAGACGGCGTCGTGAAAGCCGTTCTCTATCCGTAACTACGGCTACTCGAAAGCCGAATCAATGCACTGCGTGTGCGGTCTCGTACGTCCGAGGCAGCGGCGTACCCGTTTCCGGCGACTCCACCTCGACGATGTCGCCTCGCATCGGCGCGAGCAGACCGAGCAGCTCCTCCTGCTCCGCTCTGGGAACGTCGAACTCGCCGAGCGTCAACACCAGGTCCTCCACTAGAGCGTCGAACTCCCCGGCCGTGACCCCCATACCGTCGTGTGTTTGCTGCATGTCACGACCGGTATAGGTGCAGGGCCCGCCCGCCGCCTCGCAGGCTTGGTCGACGAGCATCTGCTTGAGCCGCGAGACGTCGCTGCGCTCGAATTTCCGGTTGATCCGGTCGTCACCAGCACAGCGGGCCACAAAAGAGTCCACCACGGACGTGATCGCCTCGAGACCTCCGAGCCGCTCATACAGTGATGCCATCTCGATCACCCCTTCGGTTGTCTTGCCTGACCACTTGCCGATCCTAGTCCTCTTCCAGCGCGAGTTCGAGTGGCGGACGCGAGCCAGCTCTCGACCGGATGGAAGCGGAAGAAATAAGCAGCTGCTCGCGTGCCTCCGTGCGCCGGCGCTCGCGGCGAAGTCCCTCCGGCGACGCCAGTGCCAAGCCTAGGCTCGGCTCAGCTCCGAGATACTCTCGGGATCCGATGGCGGCTGGAGCGAAGAGAGAAAGCAGGCGGATTTGGTTTGCCGTCCTCGGCGCAGTGGTCGGCGTCGTAGTTGGGGTCCTGGTCAGCGTGACCACTGACGTTCCTCTTGCGCCGGAGGCCGGGTTGCTGCTCGGCGCGCTCGTCGGCTGGTTCTCGGCCATCGCCCGGTGAGGACGGAAGGCACGACGTAGTCGTGCAGCCCTGCGTGCCTTCAGCCTTTCACGGGGCCTGATCTCGCGGCGGCTCGAATTCTTCGAGCTCGTCCTCGGCTGCCCGGGTTCCTTCTGTTTCCGCGAACGAGCCGGACCTATCCCGCTCGAGCTCTCCGCGGCCACGATCGGGAATGCCGTAATCCTCTCGCGCTGCCGCTTCATCATCCAACCCCGCAGATGAAAAGAGCCTGCGAATCCAGCTTCCGAAGCCCATGAGGACATCCTAGGCGTGCACGACTAAGTCGCAATGCGAGCCCCTCCGCCGTTATGTCTGTTTCAGGGCAGCTCGACAACCATCCCCTCGCGCGCCAGCGTCGGCGAGGGCCCGGCTTGTCCACCCGCCAGCTCACGCGCTCGATCCTCTAGTTGCTCGAGCAATCGGTCGGTGTGACGCGGCTCGTGGTGAAAGAGCACCAGTCTGCCCGCGCCGACGGCGCGTCTGAACGCGACCGCGTCGGCAACGCTCGAGTGACCCCAGCCGATCCGCTCCTCGTACTCGTCCTCGAAATACTGCGCATCGTGAACGAGCGCGTCGACTCCCGACGCGAGCGCCGCACCCGAGATCCAGTCGGTCGACCTTCCGGCGATCGCCCCGGCGAGCGCGGGCTCGTGATCCGGGATGTACGCGAAGCTCGAGCTTTTCGTCTCGATCCGGTACCCGACCGTGGGACCGGGATGGACAACGAACTGCGCCACGAGGGAGGCGCGGTCGATCGTCCAGGGCCCGCGCGGAACATCGTGGAAGGTCACCGTGGCCGGAACGTCCCTGAGCTCGACCGGGAAGAGCGGCGGCGAGAAGGCGCGCGCGATGCGTTCCCCGAGACTCAGTTGCTGGGACGGAGGTCCCCAGATGTCGAGCTCCACGCGCTCATCCCAGAGCGGCGCGAAGAAGCGCAATCCTTCGAGGTGGTCGAGGTGGAGATGAGTCAGGCAGATGTGGATCTTCCGCAGGCCGCGGTCCAGGAGCTCGAAACCCAGCCGTCGGATGCCGGTGCCGGCGTCAAGCACGAGGATCGTCCCATCGTCCAGCGAGACCTCGATGCAGGACGTGTTTCCCCCGTAGGTGACCGTCTCCGGCCCCGGTGTTGGCACCGAGCCGCGGCAGCCCCAGATCGTCACGCGCACGCCGGCAGCTCTCTACTCGCGCCAGAAGATGGCGACGATCCCCACGAACTCGTCTGCGTACGCGAAGAGAGGAAACGCCGTCACAGCGACGTCACGCTCGACGCCGTCCGCGCTCTTTATCCGGATGTCCTCATGTGCAGCACGCCGCTGGTCGAAGGCGATGCGCGTCGGCCTGCGCTCGGGCGAAAGCGGCACGGAGTCGGGTGTCCGCGGCTCGAAACTCGCCGACCATTCGTCAATCGGCATCTCGCCGACCTCTGCGAACGGACGGCCCACCACAGACTCCGCCGCCTCGTTGTAGAACACGAGCTTCCCTTGATCGTCGGCGATCAACG
>JBBWZE010000247.1:0-26669 GCA_039648845.1 Actinomycetota bacterium
CGGCCGCAGTTCGAGTCCTCCAGCTTGTCCGCGCGGAAGCGAAGCTTGCAGGTTCGGCAGTCGATCAGCGGGTCGGTGAAGCCGCCGACGTGGCCCGAGGCTTCCCAGACCTTTGGATGAAGGATGATCGCGGAGTCGATCGCGACGATGTCGTCCCGGTTTCTCACCATCGCCTCGAACCACCGCTCCCGGATGTTGTTCTTCATGAGCACGCCGTAGTGGCCGTAGTCGAAGGTCGAGCCCATGCCGCCGTAGATCTCGGACGAGGGAAAGACGAACCCGCGGCGGCGGGAGAGCGAGACGATCTTGTCCATGGTGACGTTCTCGGTGACGTTGTCGGCCATTAGGCCCGGACGTTATCCGAGTTGTCTGTCTGCTCTACCGCGCGAGCGCGAAGGCGGAGCCCGCTACCGCGAGAATCGCGCCGGCGATCGCCAGCACGAGGAGCGGCGACACGCCGTTGCCGCCGTCGGTCCCTGATCGGCTCGGCTTCTGAGCTTTTGCCGGGGACGCCAGGACCACCTTGCTGCGGGCGACCAACGCGCGTTTGATGTCGCTCTCTGCGCTCGAGTAGATCCGGACGTCTTCCGGCAGGTGCGCGAGGGCAGTTCGGTAGCAGGCGACCGAATAGGTCCCGTCGATGCGGCCGTCGCGCCAGTCGGCGAGAAGCCTCGAAACGCAGCCTGTCTTCGCCTGGCCGGCACCGCAGACGACGAGCGCGCCCAGCACGGCAGCGAGGGCGAGGAGTGGCCTGACGCCTGCAGGAGTCATCCAGAGAGGTTTCCCCCAATCCCTAAGATCTCACTCAGAACCCCGTAAAGGCTTTGTGAATACGTGCGCTGGTCACTTCCGCGTGCCTGTAGCCACTAGCCTCTCGCGGGATGGCCAAGCCTGCGGTCGAGCTCCACATCGTCTCCGATTCCACGGGAGAGACGGCCGCGCGCCTCGTCCTTGCGCTCGAGGCTCAGTTTCCCGAGCAGGCGTTCGAGGAGGTGCGCCACACCAGGGCGGAGACCGTCGACGATCTGGAGCGGGCAGTCGCGAGCGCGCGCGGACACGCCGCCGTCGTCATCTACACGCTCGTCGACCCCGAGTTGCGGGACGCGATGCGCCGGCTCTGCCGACGGGCCCGGGTTCACTACTGCGATCTCCTCGGCCATCCGATTGACGCCGTTGCGCGCGTGTCCGGCCAGGCCGCGCGTATGACTCCCGGCTCCCGGGCACCCCTGACCCCCGCGTACTTCCGCCGCATCGAGGCCATGGAGTTCGCGGTCAAGTACGACGACGGAGTGGGGGCGGGCCTCGACGAGGCCGACATCGTCCTCGTCGGCGTCTCGCGCACCTCGAAGACGCCGCTGTCGATCTACCTCGGCTATCTCGGCCACAAGGTCGCGAACGTGCCGATCGTGAAGGGCATCGAGCCGCCGAAGGAGCTGTTCGAGCTGGATCCCGCGAAGATCGTCGGGCTGACGATCCACGCCGACCGCCTGGCCGAGATCCGGCGCGCGCGGGTGCGAAATCTCGGCGCCAACAACCGTCGCTATGCGGAGCTGACGGAGGTGTACGACGAGCTCGACGAGGCGACCGCGGTGCAGCGGAGGCTCGGTTGCCCGGTGATCGACATCTCGGAGCTGTCGATCGAGGAGACGGCGCAGCGGATCCTGCGGACGGTGGAGGGCCGGAAGGCGGAAGCCGCGGCAGCGGAGACGACATGAAGCCGAAGCCGCCAGTGCCGTGGTGGCGCTGGGCCATTTGGTGGTCCATTCTCGGCTTCGCCCTCGTCCTCTTCTACGTGCTGTTGACCCCCGTCTGGCTGGGGCTCAGAGGCCTTGCCTGGCTCGCGGAGTTCCGGGCTCGGCGCCGGCGTGGGCGCTGAAATGGAACGCGCGCCGCCGCAGCCGTGTACCAGCTGAGTGACGCCGCTCCGAATCGCGATTGTCTGCGCGACGATGGGGGTCGCCTGCGCAGCGGGTGCCGTGATGGGCACTGCGTCGTCGACCTCAGGCCGAACAGTTCCATGCGGCGAAAGCATCGACATCACGAGGTTTCCCTACATCGGCGACCGTCGTCCGCAGTATCGATTCCGCCTCGTGCTCGGCGCTGCGGCGGTTCCACCGGCGTACCAGGCTCAGGTCGTGCCGACTAGGGAGACCCCGTGGGCCTACTGGCGCAAGGCGGGGCTCGTCGTTCGCGCGGGCGCTCCGGCGGTCTCGATCACCGTCCCGCCGGCCTGGCGGCCGCGAGCCGGCATTGCCTGGGGTTACGGGAGCAAGGGTGTGTTCGACACGCTTCGGATTGCAAGCTGCCCTGGTCCCCCGGTACGTGGTCTCGCCTTCTCGGGCGGCTTTTATCTCCGCTCGCCGTCGGCCTGTCTGCCGCTCGTCTTCCGCGTCGGCAGTCGCAGCGAGACCATCCGCTTCGGTATCGGACGTCGCTGTTGACGCTGATCTAGCGAGCGGCAGCCAGCAGCCGCGTCTCGAGCGGGCGTTCGCCGTCTGCCTCGACGCGGTACGCGGCGGCTCCTTCGCGCGAAGTTACGGCTTCGCGGAGCTCGGCGCCGACGTAGTTCAGGGCCACGTCGTCGTCAGCGGCAACGCCGGGCGACAGCCCCGCGGCGACGAACTGCGTGTACACAGGACGCCGCCGCTCCTCCCTGTCGTAGTGAGGGCACGCGCTGCCCGGGAGAAAGCCGAGGCACTCCATCGGCGCGAGCTCGGGCCCGAACGAGTCGGTCACGCCGTGCTCAAACCAGCAGATCATTCCCGCGCTCCAGCCCGTCAGCAGGATGCCCCTCTGCCAGGCTTCGCGGAGGATCTCGTCGAAGCCGTGAGTGCGCCAGACCGCGAGAGCGTTCGCCGTGTTGCCGCCCGTGACGAGGATCACATCCTGGTCGAGGACCCGCTCGCGCAGCCCCGAGGGCGGCCAGGGGAAGAAGTGCAGGTGCGTCATCTCCGCACGCCCGTGTAGACGTTCGTACCACCAAACCGTTCGAGCGGCGTCCTCCATTCCGGCAGTCGGCACGTAGAGCAGGCGCTTTCCGGGCGCGAGGCCGAGCACGTGGTCGAGGAGCGTTTCGTCAGGGACGCCGCCCATCGCCACGATCCTTGGCTGCGGCATAACGCTGAGTATTGCAGGGCATTTGTGAGAGGATCCTGCCTTGGCCGCCGAGCGCTACGTCTACGCCTTCGACGAGCCTTCCACCGGAGGGCGTGACCTACTCGGCGGCAAGGGGATGGGTCTCGCGGAGATGACGCAGATGGGCGTGCCGGTTCCGGCCGGGTTCACGATCACGACGGACGCCTGCCGCGCCTACAGGTCGAGCGGCAAGTCGCTGCCGCACGGGGTGGAGCAGGAGATCGAGCAGCACCTCGGCGCGCTCCAGGAGAAGACGGGCAGGCGCTTCGGAGACACGAACGACCCGCTGCTCGTCTCCGTCCGGTCGGGCGCGGCGGTCTCGATGCCCGGGATGATGGATTCGATCCTCAACCTCGGGCTCAACGACGACGCCGTCGGCGGCCTCGCAGGCGCGACAGGCAACGAGCGCTTCGCGAACGACTCCTACCGGCGGTTGATCCAGATGTACGGCGAGGTGGTCGACGGCATCGACGGGCACCGGTTCGAGCGGGCGCTCACCGATCTGAAGAAGTCGCGCAGCGTCTCGCAGGACGTGGATCTGTCGGCCCATGATCTAGCAGGGCTGATCGACACATACCGTGCGGTCTACCTGGAAGAGACCGGTCGCGATTTCCCGCAGGATCCGCGCGAGCAGCTCGCGCGCGCTGTACGGGCAGTCTTCGATTCGTGGGACTCTCCGCGCGCACAGGTCTACCGCCGGACGTATGACATTCCGGACGAGCTCGGCACTGCGGTCAACGTCGTGCAGATGGTCTTCGGCAACAAGGGAGACGAATCCGGTACCGGGGTGGCGTTCACCCGTGATCCGTCAACCGGAGAACAGGGGTTGTACGGGGAGTTCCTGGCGAATGCGCAGGGAGAGGACGTCGTCGCCGGCATTCGCACCCCGGAGCCGCTCGCGCACATGGAGCAGAAGCTTCCTGCCGCGTTCGCACAGCTCCTCGACACGATGCGCCGGCTGGAGGAGCATTACCGCGACATGCAGGACATCGAGTTCACGGTCGAGGACAACGAGCTTTATCTTCTCCAGACGCGTTCCGCGAAGCGGACCGCCGCGGCGGCGGTCAAGGCGGCGGTCGAGATGGCGGAGGAACGATTGATCTCACGTGAGGAGGCTGTGGCGCGGATCGATCCCGGGCAGCTCGACCAGTTGCTGCATCCGATGATCGATCCGACCGCCGACTGGGAGGTGGCAACGAAGGGCTTGAACGCCTCGCCGGGCGCGGCCTGCGGCGCGATCGTGCTAGACGCTGATACAGCCGAGGAGCGCGGCAAGGCCGGCGAGAGCGTCATCCTCGTCCGCTGGGAGACGACTCCGGACGACATCCACGGTCTGATTCAGTCGGCGGGAATTCTCACCGCGCACGGCGGCATGACCTCGCACGCCGCCGTTGTGGCGCGTGGCATGGGCAAGCCTTGCGTGGCAGGCTGCGAAGGGCTCTCGATCGACATCGACGCGCGCACGATCACCGTCGGCGACCGAACTCTGTCCGAGGGCGACCTGCTCACGATCGACGGTGGGACCGGAGCGGTGATCGCCGGAGAAGTGCCGCTCGTCGCGCCGGAGGTGAACGACGACCTCCAGACGATCCTCGATTGGGGGGACGTCCACCGCACCTTGAAGGTGCGAGCGAACGCCGACACGCCCGAGGACGCTGCGAAGGCGCGCGAGTTCGGCGCGGAGGGGATCGGCCTCTGCCGTACCGAGCACATGTTCATGGCCGATGACCGGCTGCCGGTTGTGCGTGAGATGATCCTTGCCGACGGCGAGGAGGGCCGGCGGCAGGCGCTCGACAAGCTGCTGCCGATGCAGCAGAGCGACTTCGAGGCCATCTTCGAGGCGATGGCGGGGCTGCCGGTGACGATCCGCCTGCTCGATCCACCGCTGCACGAGTTTCTTCCGCCGCCCGAGCAGGTGACCGACGAGCAGACGCGCCGCCGCATCAGGCAGCTGCAGGAGTCGAACCCGATGCTCGGGACCCGCGGGTGCCGTCTCGGCCTGCAGTGGCCGGAGATCTACGAAATGCAGGTTCGCGCGATCATCCGTGCCGCGCGGACGGTCGACGAACGCACGGGCGAGGCGCCCCTCGTCGAGATCATGCATCCGCTCGTGGGGTTCGAGGAGGAGCTGCGCCGGCTGCGCGACCTGACCGTGCGCGTGACCGACGAGGAAGCGCCGGCGGTCGAGTACCTCTGCGGGACGATGATCGAGCTGCCGCGCGCGTGCATCCGCGCCGACGAGATCGCGGAGCAGGCCGACTTCTTCTCCTTCGGGACGAACGACCTCACGCAGACGGCGCTCGGCTTCTCGCGGGACGACGCGGAGGGCAAGTTCCTGACCCACTATCTCGAGGACGGCGTGCTCGAGGACAACCCGTTCGAGACGCTCGATGTCGACGGTGTCGGCGACCTGATGCGAATCGCGGTCGAGCGCGGGCGTTCGCGGAAGCCTGAGCTCAAGCTCGGCATCTGCGGTGAGCACGGGGGAGAGCCGAGATCGGTGGCCTTCTGCCACGAGCTCGGGCTCGACTACGTGTCGTGTTCTCCCTATCGCGTGCCGGTCGCACGGCTCGCTGCGGCCCAGGCGGCGCTTGCCGCGAGCGGCGTCGTCGCGTACGCGGCCGCGGGCGGCTGATGGGCTACGCCATCCTCCTCGACGGTGAGCGCGTCGCGCACATGAGCTCCGACGAGGCGGTGAGCGCCTGGATCGCGAAGTACCGCGAAGCTCATGCAGAGGACGATCCTTCGGCCGTGCATCTCCAAATCTTGGAACGCGGTGCTCTCGCGTGGCTCACGGGAGGCAAGCTCGTCGACCGGGAGCGGTTCCTCTAGCTGAAGAGCTTTTCCTGGACCGAGGTTCGCGCGCGGCGCCTCGAGCGCAGCTTCCTGACTCCTCGAGCGAGTGCCGCCCTTTTGCTCGAAGTCGTTCACGACCTCGGCGGCGTGCATGCTCAGGTTCAGTCGTCGGCAGAGCTGCAGCTCGCCGCGCGCATCGATGGCATCACGCAACAGGACGTGCGCGACGCCCTCTGGGAGCGGCGGGAGCTCGTGAAGGCGTGGACGTTGCGCGGGACGCTCCACCTCCATCCAGCCGCCGAGCTGCCGCTGTGGTCCGCGGCCGTTCGAGCCGTGTCACCGGCCGATCCGCAGGAGCTGGCAGCCTGGGTCGATCCGAAAGGGGAGCTGCACCCGGCGCTCGGACGCGATGATGTGCAAGAGATCCGTGCGGCGGTGTTGGACGCGCTCGAGGGACGCTGCCTGCTGCGCGAGGAACTGGCCGCCGCGGTGGTGCGGCGCGTCGGTCCGAAGGCGCAAGGACGTCTGCTCTCTGGCTTCGCATTCTTCGGCGGCGCCGATCTCTGCCAGGGCTCGCCGCAGGGAAGCAAGATCACGCTCGCGCGCTCGGATCAGTGGGTCGAACACTGGGCGGAGGTGAACGAGCAGGAGGGTCTGCGCGAGGTCTGCCGCCGCTACCTGCGCACGTACGGCCCGGCGACGCCGAAGGACTTCAGGGAGTGGTTCACGTCGCGGCAGTTCAAGCCGGCCGATGCGCGAGCCCTGTTCGACTCGATCGCGAGCGAGTTGGAGCTGGTGGACGTCGAAGGGCACCACGCGTTCGTCCTCGCCGGTGACATCGACTTTCCGCGGTCGGCAGGGAGCGTGCGGCTGCTCCCCGAGTATGACGTCTACGTGATGGGCTTCCGCGAGCGTGACCAGCTCGTGCCCGAAGCGACGCGACGCCAGGTCGCGCAGCACGGGCGCGGCAAGTACGAAGGGCCTGCAGGTGTGCGGTTCCTGATGATCGACGGCGTCGCGGCGGGGCTCTGGGAGCGGAAGAAGCGAGGCAAGCGCATCGAGTTGCACGTGAGGCCGGGCAGAAAGCTCACGCGCGCCGAACGCACAGCAGTCGACGCCGAGGCCGAACGCGTCGGTGCCTTCCTCGAGCTCCAGCCGGTGCTTACGGTCGAATGACGACCGGCGTGCCGAGCGGGACGGTGCGCATCAGGAAGTGCAGGTCGGAATCGCTCGCGTGCACGCAGCCCGCGGACACGGCGCGACCGAAGTCGCTCGACGAGACCGTGCCGTGGATGGCGATCCGGTTCCCTCCGCTCCAGCCCGCCGGCAGATTGGGCTGCGTCGCGGAGAGCGCGAGGATGCAGCAGCCGTAGGCGGCGCTGTAGGCGGGGCCGTTGAGCTTGTCGGTGACCGCGAAAGTTCCAGTGGGAGTCGGAGAGCCGGCACGGCCGACGCCGATGCTGAGCCGGCGCACCACTTTGCCGTTGCGTCGAACGACGAGCGTGCGCGCCGAAAGGTCGACGTGCACGTCGAGACGCGTGCGGGCATAGCGCAGTCCACTGGATTTCGCGTCGAGCCAGACGACTCGGTTGTTCCCGACGCCGGCCTCGGTGACTCCCAGCCAGCGCCCGTGCCGCTTGGCGACGACGCTGAGCGCGCGCCGTGATCCGAACGGTGTCTTCGGGCCCACACGTGCGAGCACGGGACCGAACGGCCGGCTGCGGAGCGCCAGCGCGTGCCCGGCCCGGACCTCGGCGATCACGTGCGCGGGTGTGGCCCGGCGCGTCGCAGGAACCTGAACCCAGCCCGTGGGCGATGCGGGCCGGTCGAGCACGACCCGTCCGACGGCTGTCGTCGGTGCGAGCGCGGCTGCGGCTGCGGTGACGCAGACGAGCGAAACGAGGGCGAGGAGCGAGCGAGCCACACGGTGTGGATCGGCAGGGCCCCTGGCTGAGGGAGTCCCTCGAACGAGGGGCCCTCGAGTGAGCCGGACGGCCTATTGCAGGCCTTTCTGGGACGTGCGAGGCTGACAGCAGTCAACGTCGGGAGCGAACGGAATGAAACGGCTACTCACTCTGATCTGCCTCATAACCTGCGCCGCCGGAGCGGGGTGGGGAGCCGGTGGCAGCCCCGCCACAATTCTTCCCGCTGCCGCCGCCAGGACTTGCTCGATGGGCTACGTCCATGCCGACCTCAGCTGGGGCGAGAAGTGCCTCAGATCTGGCCAGTACTGCAAGATCAAGGGCGACCGCGAGTATCACCGCTACCGCTTCCATTGCCATACGGGGCGGCTCGGCCGCTCGGCGGCCGGTGGCAATCAAAGTGGTTCGGGCTGCCAGTCCGGCTACTCGCCGTGCCTGCCGCGCGTGGCGGACCTCAACTGCAGCGACATCCCGGAATCGAAGAAGCCGATCCGCGTCACCGGATCCGATCCGTACCGTCTCGACGGCGACGGTGACGGGTTCGGCTGCGAGCCCTAGCTCCGGCGCAACTCTCGCGCGAACGAGCCGCCACCGATGATGCGCTCTGCGCGGTCACGCACTCGATCGCGTAGACCTCGGTCCGACGTGACGACCCAGACCGGCGGCTCGAGCTCCTGGACGAGACGCGTTATCTGGTCGTCTGCCGACTCCGAACCTTCCCAGACGACCTGCACCTGATGGTCTCCCTCATCCCCCCAGGCCGCGGTCCGCTCGACGAGTTCGTCGCCGGGCATGTTCGGCCAGAGGGAGCGGCGGACGTTCTCCGCGTCGACGAGGACGGTTGCCATGCCGGAGTTGTAACTGCGACTGCTAGATGCTGTAGCTCGTCACCCGCCAGTAGGCGATCGCGATGGACGCGACGCCGACGAGGAGGATAGTGGCCGACCCGAGAAGTCCAGGACGACCGTAGGCGGCGTGGCCACGCCCGAAGCGGGTCAGGCCGAGGGCACAGATGATTCCTCCGACGAGACCGCCGATGTGCCCACCTTTCGAGATGCCGCTGATCGAGAACGTGAACACGAAGTTGATGACGATGACGCCGAGCGCACTCCCGCCAAAGACGTAGTCGCGCTGGCGCTCGAGAACGAGCCCTGCTCCAAGGATCCCGAAGATCGCGCCCGAGGCACCCACGGTGGGCGTCAGGAAACCACCCGACCAGAGCAAGGCGCCGGCAGAGCCTGAGATGCCGGAGACGAGATACAGCAAGAGGTACCGGCCCGAACCGATACGTTCTTCCAGAAGAGACCCGAACCAGTAGAGAGCGACCATGTTCAGGATGAGGTGGAGTGGCCCGTAGTGCAGAAATGCCGCCGTGACCAACCTCCACCACTCGCCCTGTTCCAGAAAGGGACCGAAGAGCACACCCTTCAGGTAGATCGTGCTGCCGGTGCCGTTCACTCCGCCGCCCGTTGCCAGTTCTGCGACGTACACGGCGACGTTGATCCCGATCAGCGCCTTCGTGATCTTCGCTCCCGTGCCTTCGAAGGCTGCGCGTCGGACCCCGGTGGTCACCCGCTGGACGCCCTGCGCCTTCCCCGAATGCTCGGGGCAGCGGATCCCGACGGGAGCCATCGTCATGCACTCGGTGCAGATGGGCCGGCCGCACTCCGAGCAGGACAGGCCGGTCACCCGGTCGGGATGCCGATAACAGGTTTGTTCGACGGGTTCAGCCATGAGGGAAGTAGCGTAGTTGGATGGGTATCGACGTCGCATTCACTCCCGTCGCGACGGCTCCTGCCCAGACCGGGGTGGTGGTCGACGTGCTGCGGGCGACGTCGACGATCGCGCAGGCGCTCGCCTCCGGCTACCGGCGCGTGCTCTGCTGCGCCGAGATCGAGGACGCGCTGGCGCTTCGTGCACAGATCCCCGACTCGCTCGTCGGTGGTGAGCGCAAAGCGGTCCAGGTCGAGGGTTTCGACGTCGGCGCCTCGCCGCGGGAGTTCCTGGAGCCACGCGCGAACACGTTGATCCTGTCGACGACGAACGGGACGCGGGCGATTCTGGAGACCGCGCAGCGTTGCACGGAGGTCGTTCTGGGGAGCATCCTGAACCTCGAGGCGGTCGCGCGGGCGTCGGCTGTCCGCGACGCCGTCATCGTCTGCGCCGGCTTCCAGGGCGCCTTCGCGCTCGACGACGCCTACTGCGCGGGGCGCATCGTGCAGCTGGTGGAGGGAGAGCGCACGGACGCCGCGATTGCCTCGGAGCTGATAGCTCGAGCTTTTCCCACGGCGCTCGAGGCGTTCAATGCGCGGACGTACGGGCCACCCGGCCTGGAGGAGGACATCGCGTTCTGTGCGCGGGAGAACGTCCTCGAGGTCGTGCCTCGCCTAGCAGGAATGGTCGGTCCGGCTGCGGAGATCACGGCATGAGGTACGCGTTCCTGCTCGTGGCGCTGACGGCGGTGCTCGTCATGCCTGCGAGAGGTGGCGGCGCTCCGGGCAAGCCCTGGCTCTGGCAGTGCACGCAGATCCACAACGCCGAGGCGCAGTACCACTGTTACGTCCGCCTGCTCCGCATCGACATCGAAGCGTCGCGCGATCCCGCGAGGGAGCTGCCGCGCATCGACCGGCGCGCAGTCGCGGTCGGCGGGCCGGTCGAGGCAGGATGTCACGTGCTCATGCACGAGGTGGGGAGGAAGTTCGCACACGACCACCACGTGACGCTCGCGACGCTTCAGCGCTACGTACCCCGTTCGAACAATCCGAACTGCTCCGCCGGGTTCGGGATGGGGCTCGTGATGTACCTGGGCCCGCAGATCATCCGGTCGGGCGGCAGGTCGGCGGTGCGCTCCTGTGCAAGCCTGCCGACGCGGTACCGCGAGTACACGTGCGTGCACGGGCTCGGTCACGCGTTGCTTCGTGCCTACCACGGCGAACTCGGCCAGGCGGTTCGCGCCTGCCGCAGCCTGCCACGTAACTTCGCCCCGGATTGCGCGCAGGGCGTGTTCCACGATTACTGGATCTCGCTCCGGGGTGCTGACGGGACGACGGTGCCCCGGCGGACGATCTCGCCCCGTACGCTCTGCGATGGGCGTCTGACATACATCAGGCCGTGCTGGTACCGGTATTTCCTGGAGCAGCCGATTGAGCTGCCCGTGCGCAACGCAGCGGATCTGCGCCGCTCCTGCCGCGGGCTGCGTTCGCTCGAACGTTACGGCTGCATCAGCGCGGCTGCCCTCACGATCTCCACGAATCCGTTCGATCAGATGCGGATCTGCGGCGAGCTGGGGTCAGCCGATGCGGAAGCCTGTCTACGCGGTGTTCCCGACCAGGCGCTCGCCGGGCGTCCCGCGCAGCAGCTGCGCTTGATCCGCGGCTGTGCTCATGTGGCCGCAGGCGCGCAATCTGGGTGCTACGAGTGGTTGGGGCGGACGCTTGCCGTCGTGACGAACGGCCTCTTTCGGGAACGAGGGTGCACGAAACTGCGCCCGGGCCCGCGCCGGGCCTGCACGGCCGGCGCACTACGGATGCGCTCAGCCCTGGTGACTTTCTCCTAGAAGTGTTCGGCGCGTACAAGGGGCGGCCCCCCGGGAGTCCGGACGTGTACTGCGGCAGTCACGCCCGGCCCGTAGAGGGGACCGCCCGGTCGATACTTTCCCGCCCCGGTCGGCTAGACCTGTTTTATCGCCGCAGTAAGCTGAGCCGATGAACGGGGCACGCGCGGAGTGGCGTCGCCGGCTTCTCCTCTGGAACCGCTGGCTTGTCATCGTGCTCGTGGCCGGCTTCGTGCTCTTTTCCCTCGTCTTCACGATCGTGCTGATGGTCATGGGGCGCTGACCTCGCGTCCGCCAGACCACGGCCGGCCGGTCAGTCAGGGAAGTGCACGGAGAGGGTCCACCGAGGCGCCGCGGACGCGCACCTCGAAGTGAAGATGCGGACCCGTCGCGTCGCCCGTCGCACCGATGAGACCGACCCGGACTCCCTGCCCGATCCAGACACCGAGGCGAACGTCGATCCGTGAAAGGTGCGCGTACATCGACCGCTCGCCGTGTCCATGGGCAACGACGACGAGGAATCCCCAGCCGCCGTCGCGCCAACCCGCCCAGACGACCCGGCCGGACCTCGCGGCATAGACCGGCGCCCCCTTCGGCGCGGGCAGGTCGATGCCCGAGTGCCAGCGGTCGCCGCGCGGCCCGAAGCGGTCGCCGAGCACCGGCGCGGTCAGCGGCCAGGCGAGGGGTAGCGGAATCGCAGGCGGCGGCGCAGCGAGCGCCGCGAGCGTTGCAGGTCCGGCCACGCCATCCTTCTTCAGTGCGGACCAGTCCTGGAAGCGGCGCAGCGCCTGATCGATGTGCGGGCCGAAAATTCCGTCGAAGGGGCCGGAGGGGAAGCCGTGCTCGGCAAGCCGGAACTGCAGCGACGCGACGTCCCAGCCTTTGTTGCCGATCTCGAGCTTGCGAGTGCCGAGCCGGTGGCGAGCGAACCGGCCGAGCGCCCTGCGGGTCTGCGGGCCGACGACGCCGTCGACCTCGATGTGGGCGCGTTGCTGGAGGCGGCGGATCGCCTTCGCGGTGCCGGGCCCACTGATCCCGTCGATGGGGCCCCGGTAGAGGCCATGCGAGTGCAGACCGACCTGGAGGGCGGCGACGCCCGCATCGGCCGCCGAGGCGCGGGGGACGATGGCCGCGGCGACGAGGATAAGGGGCAGAGCAAGGAGCGCCCTGGCACGCATGGGATGACCGTTTTCGCCGTTTCTGCGGGGATCCCTTGGCGGTGACGCACTGGAGAAGAGAGGTAGGAGGGCGGGTGTGGAGAAGCCGCCCTCCTACCGAAACAGAGACGTGCGAAGCGGCGAGCTTCCCGGGAAAGAGGGCTGCGGCGCCCTTCCGTCCCCCTAAGTCCCTGTTGTCCACTGACATCGGCCAGATTGTTTATTGGCTTTAACAGGAAAATCTCTGAATCGGCAGACAGGATGATGTTCTTGGTGTCCCGGGGTCGCCTTCTGGGGCTCTGAGCCTCCGACTTGACAGGCGAACAGGCGTTCGTGTAGAACATACGTTCCCATGATCGCCTGCCTCCTCATCCCCGGCTTCGAGTTGCGGGCGGCGCTGCGCAAGCAGCCGGGCCTCGCGCTACGACCTGCAGCGCTGTCGCCGGCGGCTGGTGCGGAGCCCCTGCTCGGCCCGGTCACGGCTGAGGCCGAGCGGCTCGGCGTCCGTCCGGGGATGCGGCTCGGCGAAGGGCTGGCGACCTGTCCCGAGCTTGTCCTGGTCGAGCAGGACCCCGCCGCGGCCGAGCAGGCATGGGAGGAGATCCTGCGTGCACTCGAAGACACCGGTTTTGCGGTCGATCCGGCCGATGTCGGTTGCGTCTACTTCGAGACGCGTGGGGTCGAGAGGTTGTACGGCGGGCTCGAGCCTGCGCTGCGACGCGCGCTCACCGCCGTCGGTACTGCCTGGGATCCACGTGCGGGCGCAGCGCAGCGCCGGTTCGCAGCTTTGGCCGCAGCGAACGTCGCGCGCCCCGGGCAGATCTTGGTCGTCTCCGACGAGCGGCTGCGAGACTTCCTCGCGCCGCTGCCGCTCGAGCTCGTGCCAATGGAGCCGCGACGCCGCGCGGAGCTGCACGAGCTCGGGGTCAAGCGCGTCGGACAGCTTGCCGGGCTACCAGGCAGTGCCGTGGCCGAACGATTGGGGCCGGACGGCCGGCGCGCCTGGGGCCTGGCGAGAGGCGGGAAGGCCGCGCGCGTTCGCGGCCGGCGCCCACCGGCGGAGATCGTCGAAGCGCTCGAGTTTCCTGAGGCGATCGGCAACGAGCTCACGTTGCGGCGCGCATTCGGTGCGCTCGTCGAGACGCTGATGGCGCGACCGGAGCGCAGGGGGCGGTTCGTGCGCAAGCTCGCGCTATCCGCACGCCTCGTCGGGGGCGGGTCGTGGCGGCGCAGCGCCACGCTTCGCGATCCCACCACCGAGCTCGATCGCATCAAGGCCGCGCTCGGACCGAAGCTCGCAGAGCTGCCTGCGCCCGTGGTCGAGTTGCGGCTCGAGCTCGTGGAGCTGACCGAACAAGACGGGCAGCAGCTCGAGCTCTTGCCGGCTGCAGGAGGAGAGTTGGACGTTCGTTTACGGGAAGGCCTGCGTCAAGTGCGCGCCAGCACTGGCTCGGGGTCGGTCAACCAGGTCGTGGAGGTCGCGCCGTGGTCGCGCATTCCGGAAGCTCGCGCGTTGTTCGTGCCGCGGGACGACTAAACGAGCCTCGCGCGGCAGTCGTCGAGGCCCGCGTGGACGGAATGCCGGTGCGCGTGAATCGCTTGCCGGTCGAGGTCGTCCGCGAAGAGTGGCGCGTGGTGGATCGGTGGTGGACGGAGGAGCCGGTGTCCCGGCGCTACTTCGAGGTCGTCTTGCAGT
Source organism: Actinomycetota bacterium (assembly GCA_039648845.1). Taxonomy (GTDB): domain Bacteria; phylum Actinomycetota; class Thermoleophilia; order Gaiellales; family Gaiellaceae; genus 3-1-20CM-4-69-9. The sequence continues at coordinate 14,260 of JBBWZE010000247.1, forward strand.
CAGGGGAGAACGCCGTTGTTTTTCGCGACGAAGAGAAAGCCTGCTGGTTCACACAGCGGGGGGCGTGAGCAGGGATCAGTCGCTGCGAGACGCAGCGAGGATCTCCTGAGCCCTGGCGAGATCCCGTTTTGCGACGACGATCTCCTTCGGGCCACCCCCCGGCATGCCGTCCATCATCCCGACGCCGAGGTTCGTCGGCCGCAGATCGCAGGTGAGCCCTTCCGTTCGCAGGAGCGCACAGAGCAGCTCCGCTTCGTATGCGTTCGGCACGAACGTCAGGTGAACAAGCCCGGCCGTCATTCACTCATCCGTCGCAGGGAATCGTGAAAGTCGTGGCTCGGAGCGTGCACGTTCAACAGCCGCGCGCGGTCCGGTCCGGGATTCGAGAACGTGTGCACAACACCGAGCGGCGCGGCGACGTACGAGCCGGCTCCGAGGCGAATCCGTTCGTCGTCGACGAGAAACTCGGGCTCTCCTTCCAGCACGTAGAAGGAGTCGACGTGATCGTCGTGGGTATGCGGATCGGGTCCCTCGAAACCGGGCTCGAGCTCGAACTCGATCAGCGAGAGCTCGTCGCGCCCGACCTTGATCGTCGCGATCCGGTTCTTACCCATGAGACGTTCGCCTTCTCCGGGCAGAAGGAAGACGGCCTCCGATCCAGAGCGACCACTACCCGGCGGAGCGTCGATGCTGTCGAAACCGCCGGGCTCACCGCGATCCCGAGCCTGCAGGTTCCCCGCGAAACCCCCGTCCGGCGTGTGGAAGTTGAGGAACCGTGCAGGAGACGTGCTCCTGAACCCATGCACGACCTCCGGTGGAGCGCAGACGCACGCGCCCGGGGACAGCAGCTTGTCCTCGTCGTCGACCAAGACCGCAAGCCCGCCCTCGAGGACGTAGAACGAATCTGCGTGCTGCCGGTGGAAGTGCGGATCCGCTCCGGAGCGAGCGTCCGGGAAAAGGGACTCGGTGATGCAGAGCTCGTCGAAGTTCGCCTTGATGACGATCCGTCCGCCGAAGAGCGCCTCGCCCTCGCCGGGTCTTTGCACGACTCCTGGCATTGCGAGCGAGTATGACGATCGAGCTGCAGCCCGAGTTTCCGCACCGGACTCGGAAGAAGGACAAGCTCTCACCGAGCACAGCCAAGAACAGCACCGTTCCGTACGTCGAACTGCACGCCCATTCGTCGTACTCGTTCCTCGACGGGGCGTCGCTGCCGGAGGAGCTCGCCGTCAGCGCCGCCGAGCTCGGCTATCCCGCACTCGGGCTCACCGACCACGACGGGGTTTACGGCTCGCTCGAGTTCGCGCACGCCGCCAAGCACTTCGGCGTGCGTCCCATCACCGGCGCCGAGCTGACGCTCGCGGACCGCTCGCACGTGACCGTGCTTGTCGAGACTGCGAAGGGATACGCGAACCTCTGCAGGCTGATCACCGCTGCTCACGAGCAGACGAGACCTGCGGGGAGGGAATCCCAGCCGGCAGCGGATCCTGCACTGGATCTACGTCTGCTCGAAGAGCTGAACGACGGGCTCGTCTGCCTCTCCGGTTGCGCGCGGCACGGAGTCGCTGTGCGCAATCCGAACGCTGCCGCGCGGCTGGCCAGGGCATTCGGCCGCGAACGATTCTTCGTCGAGCTCCAGCGTCCGTACGAGCGTGGTGACGCGCGGCGTAACGCAGGTCTGCGGGATCTTGCCGGGTCGCTCGGCGTCCGGACGATCGTCACCGGCGACGTCCATGCGCACCATCTTCGCCGGGCACCTCTGCAGGACGTTCTCGTCGCCGTCCGTCACCGCAGCGCCCTCGACGGCTGCGAGGCCGAGCGGCGCGGCAATCACGAGTGCGTCCTGCTTTCGCCGGCCGAGATGGTGGAGCGTTTCCCTGATGACCGTGCTGCGGTCACTCGCACCGTCGAGCTCGCCGAGCGGCTGTGCTTCGACCTGACGGAGGAGCTCGGCTACCGCTATCCGGACTTCTCCGACAGCCCGGAGCCGGCGATCATCCAGCTCGCGCACGTCTGCAGCCGCTCCTTCGAAGAGCGCTATCCGCGGGGACACCGACTACGCCACGAGGCGCGCGTGCGACTCGAGGACGAGCTGAAGCTCATCGACGAGCTCGGCCTCGCCGGGTTCTTCCTCCTGCACTGGGACGTGCTCGAGCTCGCGCGCGAATGTGCGCTCGAGGTGCGCGGCCGCGATTCGCCGCGCCACGCGCTGCCCCCGGGCCGCGGGCGCGGCTCGTCGGTCGGATCGCTCGTCTGCTACCTGACCGGCCTCTCGCACGTCGATCCTGTCGGTGCGGAGCTCTCGCTCGGACGCTTCCTCAACCGCGAGCTCGACTCGGTCCCGGACATCGACCTCGACTTCCCGCGTGACATTCGCGAGAAGCTGATCGTCGCCGTCACCGACCGCTACGGCCGCGAGCATGCAGCGCTCGTCGCCTCGTTCTCGACGTACCGCTCCCGCGGCGCGATCCGTGATGTCGGAAAGGCGCTCGGCCTTCCATACGCCGAGCTCGAGCGCATCGCACGAGTCTCGGAGGGCTGGAACGCGAAACACATAGCCGAGGAGCTGCAGCTGCTGCCGGACGCGGACCGCAAGATGATGTCGCCCCGCTGGCGCGCGTTCGCCGAGCTCTGCCACGAGATCGCCGGCCTGCCGCGCCACATCTCGCAGCACCCGGGTGGCATGGTCATCTCGTCGCGGCCGCTCGTCGAGCTCGTGCCCGTGCAACCGGCGGCAATGGCGGGCCGGCAGATGTGCCAGTGGGACAAGGACTCGTGCTCCGATGCCGGCTTTCTCAAGATCGACCTGCTCGGCCTCGGGATGCTCTCGGCGGTCGAAGACTGCGTCGACCAGATAGCGCAACTACAGGGGACACCGATCGACCTTTCCCGGATCCCGCTCGACGACAAGGCCGTCTACGAGGAGATCCAGCGCGCCGACACGATCGGTGACTTCCAGATCGAGAGCCGCGCTCAGATGCAGAGCCTGCTCCGCACGCGGCCCGAGAACATCGACGACCTCACCGTCCAGGTCGCGCTCGTGCGCCCGGGGCCGATTCAGGGGAAGGCCGTCCATCCCTACATCGAGCATCGTCAGCGTCTGCGCGAGGATCCCTCGTTCGTCCCGCCGGTGGATCACCCACTGCTCGCGGACTGCCTGCGTTCGACGCTCGGGGTCGTCGTCTTCCAGGACCAGGTGCTGGAGGTCGCGATCGCGCTCGCCGGCTTCGGCGTGGGGGAGGCCGAGGGCCTGCGCCGCGCAATGAGCCGCAAGCGCTCGCACGACGCGCTCGAGGCGTACCGCGAGCGCTTCGTCGCAGGCGCACTCGGCAAAGGCGTCGACCGGAAGACCGCGGACATGGTCTACGACAAGCTCGTCGGCTTCTCCGGCTTCGGATTCCCGAAGTCGCATGCGGCCGCGTTCGGACTGCTCGCGTATCAATCCGCCTGGCTGCGGCACCACCATCCCGCGGAGTTCCTGTGCGCGCTCCTCAATGCACAGCCGATGGGCTTCTATCCGCCGGCGACGCTCGTCCGCGACGGCCAGCGACGCGGGGTGGAGACGCGTCCCCCCGACGTGAACATCAGCTCTGCCAAATGCACGGTCGAGGAGGGCGCGGTGCGCATCGGCGTCGACTACGTCAACGGCATCGGCGACGCAGACGCGAAGGCGGTCGTCGAGGAGCGCGAGCGCTGCGGGTCGTTCCAGAGCGTGCGCGACCTTGCGCAGCGCACGCAGCTGTCGGAGCACAGCCTCGAGACCTTGGTCGTCTCCGGCGCCTGCGACTGCTTCGGCAGCAAAGAGGATCCGTCAAGCGGATCCTTCAGACGAGAGCTGCTCTGGCAGCTCGGCCTCGTGCCCCGCTCGCACAGCGTTCCCGGCTCGGGTGGTGAGGAGAAGCAGCTCGCGCTGCCGCTCGATCCCACTGCGGCGACACCCGAGTTGCCGGAGCCGACCGTCTGGGAACGCATGCTCGCCGACTACCGCACGACGAACCTCTCGGTCGGCGTCCATCCGTTGGAGCTCTTGCGCGTGCACCTGCCGGCAGGTGTCATCTCCTCGCGAGACCTCGAACAGGAACCGGACCGTGCGCAGGTGTCGATCGCGGGGATGGCCGTCGCGCGGCAGCGGCCGGCGACCGCGAACGGTGTCGTCTTCATGCTGATCGAAGACGAGTTCGGTGCGGTGAACCTGATCGTGCCGCCGTCCGTCTACGACAAGCATCGCGCGATCGTGCGCGGCGAGCCACTCATCCTCGCGCGTGGCCGCTTCGAGCGGATCGAGCGCAACCAGAACGTACTCGTCCACTCGCTCGAGACCCTGGGCCCGCTCGCGCGGCAGGCCTCACAGGAGACCGAGCTGGGGGCCAGCCTTCCTGGCGCCCACCACTTCGGTCACCGTTAGTAGGCCGCGGGCTCCTCGTATGGTCCGCGCTGCTCCATCGGAGAACGCTGCTCCTGCTGGCTGAGGTTGAATGCCGTATTGACGAGTGCGACATGCGTGAACGCCTGCGGAAAGTTGCCAAGCTGGCGCCTCGCGTTCGGGTCCCATTCCTCGGCGAGGAGCCCGAGCTCGCTCCGGAGATCGAGCAGCCGCTCGAAGATCTCCGTGGCTTCCTCGAGCCGGCCCTGCAGCGCGAGGTTGTCGGCGAGCCAGAAGGTGCAAGGGAGGAACGCGCCCTCGCCGGGTGGCAACCCGTCGACACTTCGGCCTTCCTCGTCATGCGTGTAGCGGTAGACCAATCGGTCGCGCACTAGCTCACGCTCGATCGCGGCGACAGTGCCGATCATCCGTGCATCCCCAGCGGGGAGAAAACCGACGAGCGGGATCATGAGCAGGCTCGCGTCCAGCCGCTTCGAGCCGTAGAACTGCGTGAAGGAGTTGAGCTCCGGGTCGTAACCCCGCTCGCAGACCTCCCGGTGGATCTCGGCACGGATCGCACGCCACCGCTCGACAGGGCCGCTGCGGCCGAAGCGCTCGACGGCCTGGACCCCGCGGTCGAAAGCAACCCAGGCCATCACCTTGGAGTGCGTGAAGTGCCGCCGCGGGCCGCGCACCTCCCAGATGCCTTCGTCGGGCTCCTTCCAGGCGTCCTCGAGGTAGCCGAGCAGCCGGCGCTGGAGCGCCCACGCCTCCTTCGACGCCTCCAGCTCGTGGACGCGACCCTGGTGGAGTGCGTCCAGCACCTCGCCGTACACGTCGAGCTGGAACTGTCCAGCCGCCGCGTTGCCCACACGGACGGGGTTCGAGCCCTCGTAGCCGGGCAGCCAGTCGAGCGTGAGCTCCAACAGCCGCCGCTCGCCCGCGACGCCGTACATGATCTGAAGCGCCGACGGGTCCCCTGCAGCAGCACGGAGCAGCCAGACCCGCCAGGCGCGGGCCTCGTCGAGATAACCGGCGTTGAGGAAGGCCAGCAAGGTCAGCGTCGCGTCTCGGAGCCAGCAATAGCGATAGTCCCAGTTCCGCTCCCCGCCGATCTTCTCCGGCAGCGACGTCGTCGGCGCCGCCACCATCCCGCCGGTCGGGGCATAGGTGAGACCTTTCAGGACGACCAGCGACGCTTGGACGTCCTCCTTCCACTTGCCCTCATAGCCACAGCGGTCAGCCCAGTCCTGCCAGAAATCGACTGTTTCGTTCAAAGCATGTTCCGCGTCGATCGCTCGCGGTGGTCGTTCGTTCGACGGGTACCAGGTCAACGTCAAGGGGACGCGGTCGCCCTTTCTCACAGTGAACTCGCCGAGCGTGCGGAGGTTCTCGCCGCGATGTTCGACGGGTGTGCGGAAGCAGAGCGCGTCCGGCCCGGCGACTGCGAGGCGACCGTCGCCGGTCCGCCTGACCCAGGGAACCGTGCCGCCGTAGTCGTAGCGGACGACGAGCTCGGAGAACATCTCGACGTGACCGCGCAATCCTTCGACGATGCGCACGATGTCCGGCGCCTTCCCGCGCGGCGGCATGAAGTCGATGACGCGCACGGCGCCGGTGTCCGTTTCCCACTCCGTCTCCAGCACGAGCGTGCACCGGCGGTACCGGCGCTCCCCCTCCCACGCGTCCGCCCGCGGTGCGACGAGCCAGCGTCCATGTTCGGGCGTGCCGAGCAGCGCTGCGAAGCAGGCGCCGGAGTCGAAGCGCGGGAAGCAGGCCCAGTCGATCGACCCGTCGCGCCCCACGAGCGCCGCGGTCTGGAGGTCGCCGATCATTCCGTAGTCCTCGATCCGTGCCATCAGCGGTCCTCGATCTCGAGAGCGAAACGCCTGAAGCGTCGCAGAACGGCGTGGTTGAAGGCTCGCTCGTACTCGTCGGACGCGTCCTCTTCGAGGGTCGTGGCGAAATTGTCACGGAGGTCGGCGAGGATCTCGGTGCCGGTCTCGACGAGGTCGACGTAGTCGCCGTAACGCTCCTCGGCCTCCTCGCGGTTCGCCCGGTTATACGCTCGCTCGGCCGCGACGCAGTCTTCGATAAGCCCGCGCTGCTCGCGCTCGAAGAGGTCCAACTGGCGGTCGATGAGCTCCGAGAAGCGTACGCGCCTGACCCTCACATCAGTTCCTCGTAGAGCCGGATGTGCGCTGCGGCGGCGGCGTCCCACGTCAGCATTTCTCGCGCCATGCGCGCGCCATTTCGTGCGCGCTCGAGCGCTGCATGATCGTCGAGCAGCTCACGTGCGGCGTCTGCGAGCGCCTCGATGTCACCGGCCCGCACGACGCGTCCTGCTCCGAACTTCTCGATCGGCGCCGCAAGCCCGCCGACGTCATACGCCACAGCGGGCACGCCGGCACCGAGCGCTTGCAACAGCGCACCGCTCTGATCGAGCTCGGGCCGGTAGGGAAAGAGTGCGACGGTCGCCTCGCCGAGCGCACGTTCGAGCTCGAGCTGCGACAGGTAGCCGAGCCGCCATTCGGCCAGGTCACCGGCGTCGGCCCGATAGCCGTTCACGGGCTCGACCGGGTCGCCGGCAACGAGCAAGCGCGCACCGGGAATCCGTTTTGTCGCAGCGATCGCATCTCCGATCCCCTTGTACGGTCGGATCGTGCCGAGACAGAGCAGCGTGCGCCCATCGTCGGCACCTTCGGGGTCGCTCGCGAAGACAGGATGCGGAATGACCGTCGCGTCGACCCCGAGCTCCGCAAGACTTTCGCGTCCGCGCTCGCTGTGGACGACAACGCGGTCGAAGCGGGAGAGCAGCTTTGTCCAGAGCCCGCGCTTTCCCGCGGTGCGCCGCGGCAGGAGATCGTGCGCCGTGAAGACGGACGGCACGCGAGGTCGCAGCAACATTCGATCGAGCTGGGGCGCCGCAAGCCATTGCACGTGCAAGACGTCCGGTCGTCGAAGTAGCAGCGCCGCCATGCCCGGCACGTGCTCCACGATCTTGAGGGGTATCCGCAAACGGGAGCGCCCGAACAGTCTCGACGAGACGGGATAGAAAGGCTCGCTGCGCCGGTAGCCCAACGGTTCCGGTGTCTCGCCGAAGCGGAACCGAGACGTGACGAGCTCGACATCGACTGCGCGGCGGGCGAGCGCCGCGGCGAGCTCGTGGTCGTACGCGGGCGTGAAGGCGGGCGGGTCCGAGATGACGACTCGCATCGGCAGTACAGTAGAGCGCCTGCTTGTCCGGACCTGGAACCTCTTTCACGGGAACGCGCAGCCGCCGGGCCGGAAGGCGTTTCTCAGGGAGATGGTGGTGCTTGCGAGCGGGGATCGCCCCACCGTGCTGTGCTTGCAAGAGCTGCCTGTCTGGGCGCTCGGCTTGCTGGACGACTGGAGTGGCCTGTCTGCCGTCGGGGCGATTGCGCAGCGCCCGACCCTCGGACCCTTTCCTTCCACGCCCGAGCTCGGCCGCGTCCTGACCGAGGCTCACCACGGACTGCTGCGGTCGGCGGTCACAGGACAGGCGAACGCGATCCTGCTCTCCCCGGACTTGCAAATCCGAGAACATCGACACGTGATCCTCAACCCTTTCCGCTTCAGGCGCGCACAGGCGCGGGGAGTTGGGCTCGGTATCGTCGAGCGGCTTGCGTGGGGCAAGGAGCGACGTGTGTGTCACGCGGTACGAGTTCAGCGCGGAGACGAAACGCTGATCGTAGGAAACCTCCACGCGACCGGCTTCGTAGACAAGCGCGTGCCCGATGCCGAGCTGCTGCGGGCGGCGGTGTTCGTCGACGGGATGGCCAAGCGCGGTGAGCCTGTTCTTCTCTGCGGCGACTTCAACGTCAGCGTCCGCAACTCGCGGACGCTCGCGGATCTGACCGGCGCCGAGTGGGGATTTACCGGCCCGACGCCGAGGGGCATCGACCACATTCTCGTTCGAGGCCTCGAGGCATCGCCACCCGTCCGCTGGCCTGAAGAGCGGCGCCGGCACGAGGGCCGACTGCTCTCGGATCACGCACCGGTCGAACGGAACGTCATTTGACGTTCGAGGAGGCTCGCGCACTGTTCCCGGTTCTGGAGCGGTTCGCGTTTCTGAACGCCGGCACGCTGGGCCCTCTGTCGCGCCCGACGCTCACAGCGGTGAAGGAACGCCTCGAATTCGACCAGGAGCACGGGCGAGGAGGTCACGGTTGGTTCATGACGGTGCTCGAGCTCCGTGCCCGCGTGCGCGAGCAGCTTGCGTCACTCGTCGGAGCGTCCCCTGCACAGATAGCGCTGACGAGCTCGACGACCGACGGCTGCAACATCGTTATGTCCGGACTGCAGCTCGGGCCGGACGACGAAGTCGTCACGACGGACTCCGAGCATCCTGGGTTGCTATTGCCCCTTCACGTCTCGGGCGTGCGAGTGCGAGTCGCCGAAGTGGCGGCGCGGCCGACGGCGGATGCACTCTCGACGATTCTGTCGTGCATCACTCCCCGCACGCGGCTGCTCGCGCTGTCGCACGTCCTGTGGACCACCGGACAGGTGATGCCGGTCCAGGAGCTGAAACGCGAGAGCGGACTGCCTGTCCTCGTCGACGGCGCACAATCTGTCGGCGCGATCCCCGTCGACGTCGGCGAGCTGGATTACTACACCGTGTCTTGCCAGAAGTGGCTCTGCGGGCCGGAACCGCTCGGGGCCCTCTACGTCCGCGACCCTGACCAGCTCGCCGTCGCCATCCCGAGTGGCTTCGCGCAGAAGTCGATAGAGCCGGACGGCACCTTTGTGCCCGCCGACGGCGCAGGCCGATTCGATTCCGGCTGGCTGGCCACGCCCAGCCTCGCGGGGCTGGAGGCGGCGCTTACCGGTGCGCCTGAGTGGCGTTTCGAGCGCGCAGCCGAAATGGCGGAGTTCTGTCGCGGCTCACTTCGTGATCGCTTCGAGCTCGTCGCCGAAGGCGGGGAGAGCACACTCGTCTCCTTCGTCCCCGACAAAGACGCGCTCGCAGCGGCTGCACGGCTCTACGACGCCGGGGTGATCGTGCGCGACCTGCCCCGCACCGGCTGGCTGCGCGCGTCGTGTGGTTGGTGGACGAGCGGCGACGACATCGATCGACTTGTCGCGGCGCTCGAGGCCTGACGGCGCCTAGCGCTAACCGTCGGGCAACGCTGCGTAGAGGTCGAGCACGGTCCCGTCCGGGTCCTTGACCTGTGCGTAGCGCTGGCCCCAGAACGCGTCAAAAGGTTCCTTGTGAGCTGCCGCGCCTGCGGCGAGGAGATCGCCGTAGACCTTGTCGACCTCGTCCGGCGAGTCGCACCGGAAGGCTCCGCCCACGGCATGACCGTCGGAGGGTCGATTCCAGCCGGGATCGAACGCCCGCATGACGTCCTCCGTGTCGAGCGCGTAGCGCATACCGCCTGGAAGCGGAGCCTCGACATGCTGCTCGTCCTCCGCGCCTTCCGGAAACTCGAGCCCGAGCAGGCGGTAGAACGCCACCGATCGAGGCATGTCGCTGACAACGATGCCGAAAACGTCGAGCTGCGGGGTCATGATGCTTCTGCTGTCTCGGCGGTGCGGAGACCCAGTTCGGGCGCGATCGGCTGCAACGCCTCGACGACGTTGCGGATGTGCTCGTCGAGCCCGATCCCCAATCCTTCGGCGCCGGCATACACCTCGTCGCGATGGACTCCGGCGGCGAACGACGGCTGCTTCAGCTTCTTCTTGACGGACTTCGGCTCGAGCCCGTCGATGCCCGTCGGTCGCACGAGCCCGCAAGCGTGGACGAAGCCTGACAGCTCGTCGCAGGCGAACAGCGTCCTCTTCAACGGAGTGTCGCGCGGCATCGCAAGATGCTCTGCGTGTGAGAGCACCGCCTCGATCACCTCGTCGGAATAGCCCTCGTCGCGCAGGATCGGCGCCCCTTCCTGCGGGTGCTCGTCGAGCGTCGGATGGATCTCGTAGTCGAAGTCGTGCAGGAGCGCGACGACGCGCCACAGCTGCTCGTCTTCGTCGAAATGCCTGGCGTACCAGGCCGTCGAGGCCTCGACGGCAAGGGCGTGGCGTCTGAGCGCCTCGCTCTGCGTGTACTTCGTCAGAGTCTCCCAGGCCCGTTCACGAGTCGTTTCCACGGCCTGGGTAGGCTACCGCGATGTCCCAGACAGCCGTCATCGGTCGGGCGGCCGAGAGCTTCGCAATCGAGGGCGGGCGACCGCTCCAAGGGCGCATCCGGGCGTCCGGAAACAAGAACGGTGCCCTGCCGATCCTTGCCGCCTGTCTGCTCACCGCCGAGCCCGTCCAACTGCACAACGTTCCGCGGATCGTCGACGTCGAGACCATGATCGAGCTCCTGAACGACATCGGGGCCGAGGCTGACTGGACCGGGCCCAATGACGTCCTGGTTCACGCGGCCGAGGTGATCAAGCACGAGCTCGACGAGGAACTGTGCAGCCGGATGCGAGCCTCGTTTCTCCTGGCGGGACCGCTGCTCGCTCGCGTCGGCAGCGTGAGCGCGCCGCCGCCGGGCGGCGATGTGATCGGCCGCCGCCGGTTGGATCCCCACATCCACGCCTTCGCCGAGCTCGGCGCTCAGATCGAGATCGGCAACCGTTACGAGATGCGCGGCAGCTCGCTGCGCGGCAAGCCGATCTTCCTCGACGAGGCGAGCGTGATGGCAACCGAGAACGCCGTGATGGCGGCAGCGCTCACACCAGGCGAGACGGTGATCGGGAACGCCGCGTGCGAGCCTCACGTGCAGGACCTCTGTCGCTTCCTCATCTCCCTTGGGGCGCAGATCGAGGGCATCGAGTCGAACGTGCTCCGCGTCCATGGCGTGGAGTCGCTGTGCGGGGGGGAATGGGAGATCGGGCCCGATCACATCGAGGTCGGGAGTTTCATCGGCCTCGCCGCGATCACCGGCGGCGATGTGACGATCGACGGCGTCAAGCAGGCCGACCTGGTGTCGATCCTGCACGGCTTCGAGAAGTTCGGCGTCAAGGTCGAGCTCGGCGACGACCTCGTGCGCGTGCCACCGCGCCAGGAGCTCGCCGTGCAGGACGATCTCGGCGGCCATGTTCCCAAGATCGAGGACGGGCCGTGGCCCGCGTTCCCCTCCGACCTCACCTCGGTCGCGCTCACGGTCGCCACCCAGGCGCAGGGGACGATCCTCATGTTCGAGAAGATGTTCGAGAACCGTCTGTTCTTCACGGACAAGCTCGTGAGCATGGGGGCGAGGATCATCCTCTGCGATCCGCACCGTGCCGTTGTCACCGGGCCTGCGAAGCTCCGAGGGCAACGAATGGAGAGTCCGGACATTCGTGCCGGCATGGCGATGTTGCTGGCGAGCCTCTGCGCCGAAGGCTCCTCCACGATTGGGGCCGTGTACCAGATCGACAAGGGTTACGAACGAATCGACGAACGCCTGCGCGCCCTCGGTGCGCAGATCGACCGCGTCGACGGTTAGTGCCGTCAGCGGCGGTCGGCGCCGACGGGACTGTCAATAGCGGTACGCTGCCCCACCATGGCTGCGACCGGACAAGGCCGCGCGAGCGCGCGCGTCAACGTCGCTGGACGCGGTGAGACGAACGTCGCCACCGGCGTCCCCGTGCTCGACCACCTGCTCTCGGCGCTGGCCGTGTATGCGTCGTTCGACCTCGCGCTGGAAGTCGCGCCGGTTGCGCCGGAAGCCGAGATCGGCATCGCCGCGCGCTCGCTCGGTGAGGCGCTCGCCGAGCCGCTGCGCGCTGACGGCGCCCGCGGTCACGGGTCGGCGGTCGTCCCCGCGGACGAAGCGCTCGCGCATGTCGCGCTCGAGGCGTCGGGCCGGCCTCTGCTCGTCTCGAACGTCGATCTGTCGCAGGCACGTATCGCAGGACTGGCCGGAGACCTTGCGGCGCGATTCCTGGACGAGTTCGCGCAGGCAGCGGGCCTGACGCTGCACGTCCGTCTCGTCGAGGGACGCGACACGCAGCACGTGCTCGAGGCGATCTTCAAGGCGCTCGGCGTTGCCCTTGCGCAGGCATGTCGACCGCGAAGGAGGGCAGGCGAATGAAAGAAGTCGTACGCACCG
>JBBWZE010000231.1:0-23570 GCA_039648845.1 Actinomycetota bacterium
GCGGTCGTGCTTCGACTCCATGTCGCGCAGGACGATCTCGGCAAGGTGATCGGCCGGCAGGGACGCATCGCGCGCGCGTTGCGCACGATCGTCCGTGCAGGCAGCGTGCGCGAGCACCGCCGCGTGCAGCTCGAGATCGTCGACTAGACCCCGGCAGTCCCGTGAACAGGTCTGAGACCGTCGTCGTCGGACGTATCGGCAAGTCGCACGGTCTCGACGGCTCGTTCGTCGTCGAGAACGCGAGCGAGGCGCCTGAACGTTTCGAAGTGGGGGCGGAGCTGATCGTCGAGGGCGAGCCCGCCAAGGTCGTCGCACGCAGGCACGCGCGCGGGCGTCCGGTGATCCGCCTCGACCGGCGCGTGCCTCGAGGAGCGGAGCTGGAGGTTCCACGCGCTGCGCTCGCACCGGCAGGCGAAGACGAGTACTACGTCTTCCAGCTGGTCGGCCTGCACGTCCAAGAGGACGGCGGTGAAGACCTCGGGACTGTGACAGATGTGCTGCCCGGCGTGGCGAACGACGTGCTCGAGCTCGACTCCGGAATCGCCCTGCCGATGGTGGAGGACTGCGTGCGCGTGGTCGATCTTTCCGCCGGACGGATCCTGGTTGCCCCGGGGTTCTCTCAGAGCGCTAGCTAACCTGAGTCGCTCGCCCGTGCAGCTCGACGTCTTCACTCTCGTTCCGCATGCCTTCGCCTGGCTGACGGAGCAACGCCCCGTGGCAACCGTCCTCGGCACCGAGCTCGACCTGCGGCTCTTCTCCTATCGCGACTCCACGCCGCTTCGCGCGGCGCAGGTGGACGACGAGCCTTACGGCGGCGGCGCGGGCATGGTGCTGCGGGTGGACGTCGTTGCGGCCGCGCTCGACGCCGTCTACGACGGCGTGCCGGATCAGCGCGTCATCGCCTTGACGCCGCAGGGCCGCCAGTTGACGCAGGACGTCGTGGAGGAGCTGGCGGAGGAGGAGCGGCTCACTCTGCTGTCCGCCCGCTTCGAAGGATTCGACGAGCGCGTCGTACAGCATCTCGCGTCGGACGCGATCTCGATCGGACCGTACGTTCTGTCGAATGGCGACCTCCCCGCGATGATCCTCGTCGACGCGATAGCGCGCAGGCTGCCCGGGGCGATCAAGGAGGAGTCGGGTGCGTTCGAGAGCTTCTCCTCCGAGCTCGACGGTGGTCTGGAGTATCCGCACTACACGCGTCCCTCCGAGTTCCGCGGCTGGCACGTTCCCGAAGTTCTGCTTTCAGGTGACCACGGAAAGATCGAGGAATGGCGACGGGAACAGAGCCGGCGGCGGACCGTCACGTGAGCGATCACTACGCGGTGCTCGGCGTGCGACCTGACGCGTCGCCGCAGGAGATCGAGTCGGCCTACCGTCGCGGCGCGCTCGAGCTCGGCTACCAGGACGGTGCCTGGCGCGAGCTGAAAGACGCGTACGACCTCTTGCGCGATCCGGAAGAGCGTGCGAGATACGACGCCGAGCGCGACGGATTCGGCCCGCCGAAGGCAGCTCCGCAGAAGAAGTCGCACAACCCGATCGACCGCTTCTTCCCGAATCTCCCGCACGGCTGGCGGGTGGGGATCGACTGGGTCGTGACGATCGCAGGCGCGATCGCGATCGTCCTCGCGATCAAGGCCTGGGTCGTGAATCCGTATCGCATCCCGTCGTCGTCGATGGAGCCGACGCTGCACTGCGCGCGGCCGGCCCAGGGTTGCGAGGCGGCCACTTCCGACCGGGTGCTGGCGAATCGCTTCATCTATCACTTCCGCAACCCGAGGCGGGGCGAGATCGTCGTGTTCACGACGCCGAGCCTGGCGAAGCAGGAGTGCGGGTCCGAAGGAACGTTCGTCAAGCGGCTGATCGGGCTGCCCGGCGATTCGTGGGAGGAGCGAGCAGGCTACGTCTACATCGACGGAAAGAAACTGAACGAGCCGTACGTCAAAGCCGACCGGCGGGACACGCAGACCCTCAGCCTGCGGGACATCCCGCCCAGGAACACCTACACCCGGATCCCGAAGGACTACTACCTGATGATGGGAGACAATCGGAGCTCCTCCTGCGACTCGCGCCGCTGGGGGCTGGTGCCACGCAAGAACCTCATCGGCAAGGTCTTCGCCACGTACTGGCCGCCGGGCCGGATCTCCTTCCACTAGGGCCTAGTGGCTCTGAGCCACTTGGTCGTTCTTTCGCTAGGATTCCGCCCGGCCTTCGGGCCATCTTCCTATGAGCAAGGTGATCGAAGCACTCGAGCGCGCCCAGTTGCGCGGTGACATCCCGAAGTTCAAGGCGGGGGACACCGTCCGCGTCCATTTCAAGGTGATCGAGGGCCAGCGGCAGCGCATCCAGGTCTTCGAGGGCATCGTGATCAAGCGCCAGGGCGCCGGAGCCCGCGAGACGTTCACCGTCCGCAAGCAGTCGTTCGGCGTCGGCGTCGAGCGCACGTTTCCGCTCCACACTCCGAAGATCGAGAAGATCGAGGTCGCTGCGGTCGGCGACGTCAACCGCGCGAAGCTCTACTACCTCCGCGGGAAGGTCGGCAAGAAGGCCCGCATCCGTGAGTTGCGCCAAGACGTCGTCCGCGCGCCCAAGGGCGCTCCGGCAGCGGAACCGGCCGAAGTCGCTGAGAGCGATCTTTCCGCCGAGACACCGGCAGAGCCCGCCGAGTAGACGGCTATCCTCGGCGCCGTGGCGCTGCGCACCGGCCAGAAGCTCTTGAAGTTCGACCGGCAGCTCGGGGCCCGGCTGGTCGCGGGCACGGACGAGGCGGGTCGCGGCTGCCTGGCAGGGCCGCTGGTTGTGGCCGGGGTGCTGCTCGACTACGGCTGCCTGCGCGACCACAAGGTGCGTCCGCTCGGGTATCTCAACGACTCGAAGCAGTGCTCGCCGGAGCGGCGGGAGGAGCTGTTCCACGCGGTGCTCGGGTGCGCGGAGCAGGTGGTCGTGCGGGTGATTCCGCACGGCGCGATCGATCGCAACGGCCTGCACAAATCGAACCTCGCGGCGATGCGCGAGATCCTCCACGCTCTGTCGCCGCCGGCCGAAGCGTGCCTCGTCGACGGCTTTCGACTGGGCCCGACGGCGCCGCCTCATCGGGCCGTCGTCGACGGAGACGAGAAGAGCGCCGCGATCGCCGCCGCCTCGATCGTGGCCAAGGTGACGCGTGACCGGGTCATGCGCAGGATGGACGCCCTCTTCCCGCACTACGGCTTCTCCTCGCACGTCGGGTACATCACGCCGGGCCACTCGAAGATCGTGCGGGAGCGTGGGCCGTCGCGGATTCACCGCCGTTCCTTTCAGGCGATGTGCTACCTGAATGAAGCGGAGCTG
This sequence comes from Actinomycetota bacterium, assembly GCA_039648845.1. GTDB lineage: Bacteria > Actinomycetota > Thermoleophilia > Gaiellales > Gaiellaceae > 3-1-20CM-4-69-9. Next base: position 3,328 of record JBBWZE010000231.1, read on the forward strand.
GCGGCTTTGTCCGCCTGACGGCCTGACACATAAGTTCGAGCGCTGTGTCAGACATGTCACAGTGCGTGTCGTAGCCTCGCCTCGTGTCTTTGCGTCCCGGCAAGCGCGCCGAGCGCCGCGCAGTGTGGTGGTACCGCGTGCGGGGGTACAGGATCCTGGCGACGAACGCCTGGGTCGCAGGCTACGAGCTCGACATCATCGTTCGCCGCGGGCGGCGGCTGATCTTCTGCGAGGTGAAGGAGAAGCTAGGCGAGCGGTTCGGTGATCCGCTCGAGATGGTGGACGACGAGAAGCAGCGTCGCCTCAGGATCGCTGCGGACGCCTGGCTTGCCCGCCATCCCGAGACGAGTGGCCTTCAGGTCTCCTTCGACGTGATTGCCGTCCGCAGCGGACAATTGGAGCGGGTGGCCGAGGCTTTCTGATGCGTCCCGAATGGCGAGCCGACGCGCTCAGCGGCGGCCGGCCATCCGAGCCGCTTCATAGACTGCCTCGGGTGGCCGGGAGGACTCAAGAGGCGTTGTACGCAGAGATCGCACTCGACCTCTCGTGGTCGGAAGACGCCCTTCCGCAGGTTCAACGGACGAAGCACGTCCATTCTCTTCATCCGTACCTCGGCAAGTTCATCCCGCAAATCGTCGAGGTGTTCCTACAACGTTACTTCAAGCCCGGACAGACGGTCTACGATCCCTTCGTCGGGTCGGGGACGACGCTTGTCGAAGCCAACGCGTACGGGGCAGCCGCCGTCGGCTGTGACATCTCCGCCTTCAACTGCCTTCTGGCCCAAGTCAAGACGAGGCCCTACTCCCTCGGCAGCCTTGAAATGGGACTTCGAGGCGTCCTCGAGCAGGCGCGTCAAACAGCAGACGTTGTGACTACGGAAGCTGCGAGCTCGTGGCTTCGCTCCTGGTATGCACCCCAGGCCCTTCGCGAACTGCTCGCATACGAGTGCGTGGCCGCCGAGTCCCTCGATGATCCAGCATGGGACGTGGCACGGATCATTCTCAGCCGGTCGGCACGCTCGGCTCGTCGGACAACCCATTTCGACCTCGACTTTCCACGGAAGCCGGTGAAGAAGCCCTACTGGTGCTACAAGCACCGCCGCAACTGTTCACCGGTCCAGGAGTCGGCGAAGTTTCTTCGACGCTACACGGAGGACACGGTCCGGCGTATTCGAGCGTTCGCCGCTCTGCGAAGTGACGCCGCGGTCGACGTCTTTCACGCCGACTCACGGCACATCGATCTACCTGTGGAGATCAGCGGGATCATCACGTCACCTCCTTACCCCGGTCTCATTGATTACCACGAGCAGCATCGCTACGCGTACGAGCTACTGGATCTTCCAGACCGACGCGACCTTGAAATCGGCCCGGCCGACTGGGGCGTGAGTCGACGCGCACTTGACAGTTATGTCGACGGAATAGCGGCTACGTTTAGAAACGCCGCCCGATTCATGGAGCCGGGCGCGCCCGTCGTGATCGTCGTCAATGACAGTCGGAGTCTCTACCCGAGCGTCCTCGAAGAATCGGGTCTAGTCCTTGAAGAGCGCTTGAAGCGGCACGTTAACCGCAGAACTGGACGCCGCGCGGGAGAGTTCTTCGAAGACGTCCTCGTTTGTCGCACACGCTGAACCGTCCGCCGCGATGATCGGCGAACAGGCTCAGAGCGGGGTTACGACTCTTCTGCGCGAGTTCATGAATGGATGGATCGCGAAGCAATACGAAGAGCTCCGGCGGATCGAGGAAGACGGAGTTTCGCCGAGCGGGATCCTGGCGCCTTTCCACGACGCCCTTGTCCCCGGTATCCGCGGCCTCGGCGAGAGAGGCTTTTCGACAGCTCTAGGGAACCTTCATGAGCGGATCGCGCTAGAGATCGCCAGCGACGCTCACGTAGAAGCTGAGCGCGCACATGATCTCGCAGGGAGTCTTCCGGTACTGGCACGCGAGTTCATTACGCAGCGAATCGATCAACTGGAAGCCGGTGGCGCCACCCCCGATCACGCTTACGAGCGTGAACAGCTGCGAGGTGCCTTCGGGGCAGAGGTCCCCGAAGGGACGCGTATAGATCTGTATGTCCGCACTCACGACGGAACCGAGCATTACTTCGAAATGAAGAGCGCCAAGCCGAACAAAGGGCAATGCATTGAAATGAAGCAACGCCTACTGACCGTCCTGGGGATCCGGTCCGCTGCGTCGGTCTTTGTTTGGTGGGGCGTCCCCTATAACCCCTATGGGACAGCTTCGGCGTATTCGCATCCGTATCCGGCTCGCTTCTTCGACTTTGCGAACGAGGTCAAGCTCGGTGCCGAGTTCTGGAATTTCGTCGGCGCCGATGAAGGCACGTTCGAGCTCCTTCTCGGCCTGTATCGCAGCGTCGGCGTGGAATACACAGGGCAACTGGATGAGCTACGCGGGGCGCTTGCCGGTCGCGCCGTCTGAAGATGTCCTGATCGCGCGCTGAGCCGGCGCAGAGACGTCACAGTTGTCCGCGTAGCCTCGGAGCGTGCTCGCGCGCGCGGTCACCTTTGCCCTCGTCGGCCTCGAGCCGCGGCGGGTGGAGGTGGAGGCGCATCTCCAGGGTGGTACGCCTTCGCTGACCATCGTCGGGCTCGCCGACCGTGCCTGCCAGGAAGCGAGGCAGCGGGTACGGAGTGGGATCCTCTCCGCGGAGCTGGATTTTCCGGGGGGCCACGTCACGGTCAACCTGGCACCGGCTGAACTGAAGAAGGAGGGTTCCGGATTCGATCTGCCGATCGCCCTGGCGCTTCTGGCCGCGTCACATCAGCTTCCGCGCGACCGCCTCGCGGAACACGCTTCGTGCGGCGAGCTCGCGCTCGACGGACGCCTGCGTCGGGTCGGCGGTGTCCTCGCCGTCGCCGAGGGCGCGCGTCGTGCCGAGCTGGAGCGCATCATCTGCCCGTACGAAGCATGCGCCGAGGCTGCGCTGGCAGGCGTCGAGCCCGTCGGCATGCGTCATCTTGTCGACGCGGTCGCGTACCTCCGCGGAGAGCTCGAGCCGCCGGAGTTCGTCGTGGGCAACGGCAAACCGCGGCGTCGCCCACTGGATCTCGCGGATGTCCGCGGCCAGGAACGCGGGAGGCGTGCACTCGAGCTGGCGGCTGCCGGACGTCACAACCTGTTGCTCGGAGGCCCACCGGGAACAGGCAAGACGATGCTCGCTCGCCGGCTGCCGGGAATCCTGCCGCCGTTGGAGGAGGAGCAGGCGCTCGAGGTGACGAGGATCCACTCGGTTGCGGGGCTCGTCGACCCCGATCATCCGTTGATCGGCTATGCGCCGTTTCGCGCGCCGCATCACAGCGCGTCGACGGCCGCGATCGTCGGCGGCGGGCCGAGGTTGAGGCCGGGCGAGGCGAGCCTCGCGCATCGAGGCGTGCTGCTGCTCGACGAGCTGGCGGAGTTCCAGCGTCCCGCGCTCGAGGCGCTGCGCCAGCCGCTCGAGGACGGCGAGCTCATCGTGGCACGTGCGGCCGGGAGCGTTCGCTTTCCGGCTCGGTTCCAACTCATTGGAACCATGAATTTGTGCCCTTGCGGAGCACGTGGCGATCCAGGTGCGCAGTGCAGCTGCTCTGCGCAGAGGCTCGCTCGCTATCGCGACAAGCTGTCGCGCGCGTTGCTCGACCGGTTCGACTTGGTCGTGACGGTTCCGCGAGCTCGGGCGCTCGAGCTCCAGGCCGGGCCAGGAGAAAGGTCGGATCCAGTTCGTTCCCGCGTCGTCGCCGCGCGACTGCGTCTCGCGGAGACTCTGCCGAAGCGAACACCGGCGGCTGACGAGCTGTTGACACGCGCGGTCGAGCGGCTACCGCTCTCAGGCCGCGGCCGCGCCAAGGTCGCCGGCGTATCGCGCACGATCGCGGCGCTTGCGGACTCCGACGCGGTTCTCCCCGAGCACGTTGCCGAGGCGCTTGCGTACCGCGCTCCCACCGAGCTCGCGACACCATGATCGTCTTGCGGAGGCGCGAACTGCCGCTGCTGTTGCGTGCGATTCACGATCCACCGGCGCGGCTCCACCTGAGAGGCAACGGCGACGTGGCAATGCTCGGACAGCCCGCCGTCGCGATCGTCGGTGCCCGCGCGTGCTCGCCGTATGGCGCGCAGGTTGCGCGCATGCTCGGGCGCGAGCTTGCAGCAGCCGGTGTCGTCGTGGTGAGCGGTCTCGCGCGGGGAATCGACAGCGAAGCACATCGCGGCGCGATCGAGACGGAAGGCCATACGGTCGCGGTGCTCGGCTGTGGCATCGATCGTGACTATCCAGCGGCGCATGCCAGCTTGGCGCGATCCATCGGCGAGCGGTCGTTGATCGTCTCGGAGTACGAGCCCGGTGTCGAACCCGCACCGTGGCGGTTTCCGGCACGCAACCGAATCATCGCCGGGCTTTGCGCCGCGACGATCGTGGTGGAGGCGCGTGAGCGCAGCGGCGCGTTGATCACCGCCGATTTCGCGCTCGAGGAGGGGAGGGAAGTGTTCGCGGTGCCGGGCGAGATCACCTCGGCTCTGTCGGCAGGGGCCAACGCTCTCTTACGGCTGGGCGCGACACCGCTCACTGCGGCGGCAGATGTCCTCGAATCCCTCGGAATCGAATCGCTACCCGATGATCGGGCAACCCGAGAGAATCCACTCTTCGATCTGTTGCCCGCGACCGCGGACGAGTTGGTGCGCAAGACTGGGCTGGCCGTTGGTGAGGTGATTGCCGCACTCGCCGAGCTCGACGTTGCGGGCCTGGTCGCGGAAGGAGACGGGATCTTCCGCCGACTCGCGTAGCATCGGCTCGGTGGACACGCCATTCTGGCTCGACGAGCCGATGCGCCCGGTCGACCCGGGCTCGCAGGGGGAAGTCGACGTCGCGATCATCGGCGCCGGGATCACCGGCGTGTCGTGCGCGCTCGCGCTCGCGCGCGGCGGTCTGCGCGTGCGTGTGTACGACACGCGCGAAATCGCCGAGGGGGCGAGCGGGCGCAACGGCGGCTTCGCTCTCCGCGGTGGGGCAGCGCGTTACGACGTCGCCCGTGAGACGTACGGCGCCGAGGCGGCGAAGGAGTTGTGGCAGCGCACTGAAACGGCTCTCGATCGGCTCGAAGCAGTTGCCGGAGATGCCTTCCGCCGCACAGGCAGCCTTCGACTCGCGGCGGACGACGAGGAGCGTGACGAGATCCGCCTGGAGTACGAAGCGCTGCGCGACGACGGATTCGCTGCGGAGTGGCGCGACGAGGTGTCGCACCTACGCCCTGATTTCCGAGGCGCGATCCTCCATTTGCCGGACGGCTCGTTGCAGCCGGGGCGGTTCGTCCGTCGGCTTGCCGAGCAAGCCGCCGCGGAAGGCGTGGCGTTCCGTGCGCACGAGCGGGTGGCATCGCTCGAGGATCTGGACGCCGAGCAGATCGTCATCGCGACCGACGGATCGGGCCGCGGGCTGCTGCCGGAGCTCGACGACGCAATCTGGCCCGCGCGCGGCCAGGTGATCACGACCGAGCCGTTGAGTGAACGCCTCTTCGACTGCCCGCATTACGCGCGTCACGGGTTCGACTACTGGCAGCAGCTAGCGGACGGACGCCTCGTCCTCGGTGGCTTCCGCGACTTCTCGATCCTCACGGAGATGACGGACGACGAGACGACGACCCAGCCGATCCAGGAAGCGCTCGACGCATTTCTGGTCGAGTTGCTCGGCTACATGCCGAACGTGACTCACCGCTGGGCGGGGATCTTCGGACTGACCCAGGATCTACTGCCGCTCGTCGGCCGGGTCCCCGGTCACGAGGGCACCTGGATCGCGGCGGGCTATTCGGGGCACGGCAATGTCTTGGGTTTCATGTGCGGCGAGCTCGTCGCGTCCGCGTTGCTCGGGGAGGACGACGACCTGCTCGACCTCTTCTCCCCGGCCCGGTTACTCGTGTCCGGCTGAGCGCCCGACGTTTTCCTGCGTTTGCCGTTCCAGTCCGATGCGTAGGGGCCGGAAATCCGGCCGAGGAACGCGGCCCGCACGGGCACACATCCGGCACGGTCATGTCTCGACCGCGTCACATTTTCGGGTCTGACCCCAATGGATGTCCGTTTCGAACACGGAATCCGTGCCGAATGTGCAACGAAATAGCCGGGCGGGCCAGTCATGTCACGGTTCCGGCGCGCTCTTGTCCGACCGGCGTCACATTTTCGGGTCTGACCCCAACAGATGCCCGTTTCGGACGAGGAATTCGTGCCGGATGTGTAACTAGGGACGCGTGAATCCACCCAGGTGGTGGGGTTTGACGCTCAGCGGCACACCGGCTCCGGCCTGCCGTCGCAACATTTCGACGACGGCATTGCCGGGTGTGCCAAACACCTGAATGCCCGTCGTCGCGTCGACCGTCTCCGCATATGCGGTTGCGGCGCGCTCGGCAACGACCTCCATGTGGAAGGCCATCGAGTCGGCGTCCGGGTGGACCTGGACGACCGCGACCTCGGTGCCCTCCTCGTTGACGTACTCGTTGAACGCGATCAGCCGTGGCTCGTTCGCCTCGATGAAATCCACGAGGCCTGGCACTCTCGCCCTCTCGTCGTCGAGCTTCCCTGTCTTGAGCCGGTTGGTGGCGATGAAGATGAACGGTCCAGACATGGCGTCTCCTTCCTCGATCGTGCGACTAGAGCTCGATACCTGGGGGACCCAGCTCGTCGGCGCGCTCGATTGCCGCAAGTGCGATCGCCAGGTCCTGGATCGCCAAACCCGTCGAGTCGAAGACAGTCGACTCGTCGTCGTTGCGCCGTCCTTCTGCCTCACCCGCCAGGACACTGCCCAGCTCGGTGACATCGTCACGCTGCAGCTGACCCGCCTCCACCGCATGGACGAGCTCTCCGTTGTGGCTCGCCTGCTCCCAGTCGTCGCAGAAGACGTGCACGCGGGCCAGCTCTTCGACTGCGATCTCGGCTTTGCCGGGGCCGTCCGCTCCCATGAGGCTCGCGTGCTGACCGGGACGAAGTGAGCCCTCCTCCAACAGGATGCTCCGGCCCGGAGTGACCGTGACGAGGAGATCGGCCGAGAGAGCTTCGTCCCGGCCCGGCGCGACCCCGGCTCCGATCCGCTCGGCCACCTCTTCGGTTCGCGCCCGGTCGATGTCCCACAGCTCGACATGGCGGCCACGCGCGATGAAGCTCTGGGCGGCGGCTTCGCCGTTCACGCCGGCCCCGATGACCGACGCGGTCTCCGCATCCGCTCGCCCGAGTGTCTCGGCACCGAGCACCGCCGCAGCGCCCGTGCGCAGAGCGGTCACGGCACCGGCGTCGAGCACCGCCTTCGGCATCCCGTTCGTCGCATCGGAGAGCAGCACGAGCCCGGTGACGGTCGGCAGTCCCTTCGCCGGGTTCCCGGGGAACGATGTCACCCACTTCAGTAGCGCATGGCCCGCACCCAACGCCGGCATCGCGCGAAAGTCGCCCTCCGGATACGCGGGAACGTAGACCTTCGGCGGCATCGTCCACTCGCCGCGGGCGTACGCCACGAACGCGGCGCGCACCGCCTCGAGCGCACGCTCGGGCGAGACCGCCTCACGTACCATCGCTCCGCTGAAGAACGGGATCACCGCGACCAACCTCCTGTGTCGCCTTTGTACGTTCCGGCGAAGAGCGCCCGCGGTGTGCGCACGATGATCTTCAGGTCGAGCCACGGGGAACGATGTTCGACGTACCAGACGTCCAGCTCGATCCGGTCGTCCCAAGGCAGCTGCGCGCGGCCGTGGATCTGCGCCCAGCCGGTGATGCCGGGCCTCACCTCGAGCCGGCGCCGCTGCCGCGGCGAATAGCGCTCGACCTGGTACGCGAGCGTGGGCCGGGGGCCCACGAGGCTCATGTCACCGCGGACGACGTTCCAGAGTTGCGGCAGTTCGTCGATGGAGAGGCGCCGCAGCAGGCGTCCGGCGCGTGTGATGCGCGGATCGCCTTTGTTGACGGCGAAGCCGGCGCCCTGTTGCTCCGCCCCGACCTCCATCGTCCGCAGCTTCACGAGCTCGAACTCCTCTCCGTTCAGGCCGACCCGCCGCTGCCGGTAGAAAACGGGCCCACCGTCGTCCAGCTTGATCGCGACCGCTGCCGCGGCAAGGAGTGGACTCGCCACCGCCAGCCCGAGCCCGGCGGCTGCAGCGTCGAGTGCGCGGTTCACCGTGTTCCCTCCGCCTTGGCCCAGACCGCCGGGACGCCGAACCGTAGATACCGGACGAGCGACACCACCGTCGCGCAGGTGACGAGCACGTAGTAGCGCGCGATCCCGACGCCGAAGGCGGCTGCGAGCAGCAGCCCAAGCTGCGCCCCGAGTACGACCTGGTACACGGCCCCTTCCCCCACGAGCGCGATCGACGAGCCGAGCAGGACGAGATGCAGCAAACCGCTCGCGTAGCGCAGGTGGCGGTGCGACACGACCTCGAGCAGATAGGTCGGTCCCAGCCCGCGCAGCATCTTGCCGCGGAGGACGATCAGCCAGCAGTGCTCGAACATGCGCACCTTGCGGCGGTACTCGTCCTCGAGGTCGCGCGACGGCTTCTCCGATGCGAGCGCCTCCGGGTCGTAGACGGCACGGCGCCCGTGCTGGACCATCAGATACGGCAACGCCAGATCGTGACCGAAGCGCGGATCCACGTCGACGTAGTCCGAGCGGCGCACCGTGTAGATCGCTCCGATCCCACCCGTGATCGAGCCGAGCTCCGACTCGTTGCGGCGTAGCCAGCCCTCGAAGCGCCAGTACGTCCCTTCGCGGTTCGTCCCGTCGGCAGCCTCGTAGACACTCGAGCCGCACGCGTAGGCAACATCGGCGTCGGCATAGTTGCGCACGAGCTTGCGTAGCGCATCCGGCTGCCACTGTGCGTTGGCGTCGGAGAACGCAAGGATCTCACCCTGGGTTTGACGGACGGCCCGGTTCTGGGCCGCGACCTTGCCCTCTCGCGGGCAGCGCAGCAGGCGTATCCGCGGCTCGCTCGCCGCCTTCGCCTCGACGAGCTCGTCGGTGCGGTCGTCGGAGGCGTCGGACGCGACCAGGATCTCTAGCTTGTCAGGCGGGTAGTCGAGCGCGAGCAGGTTCTCGAGCCGGTGCTCGATGACGTCTTCCTCGTCATGTGCGGCGACGATCAAGCTGACGAAGGGAGTGAAGTCTTGCTTGCGAACCGGCCGCGCACGAACGTGGGCCAATGCCGCCGCGAAGAGCGGGTAGCCGAGCTGGGTCCAGGCCAGCGCACCCAGCGAGGACCAGAACAAAACCTTCGCGATCACCACGAGGATCGTAGTTTCAGAGGTGCTTGACGGCGGTTGTGAGCTTGTCGATCGACTCTTTCGCGTCCCCGAAGAGCATCACGGTCTTCGGATTCAGGAACAGCGGGTTCTCGATCCCGGCGAAGCCCGGGTTCATGCTCCGTTTCAGGACGACGACCTGCTGCGCGCTGTCGACGTTGAGGATGGGCATCCCGTAGATCGGGCTGCCGGCATTGTTGCGGGCATCGGGATTGACGACGTCGTTCGCGCCGATGACGAGAGCCACGTCGGTGCGTGGGAACTCCGCGTTCGCCTCATCCATCTCCTTGAGCTGCGGATAGGGGACGTTCGCCTCCGCCAGCAAGACGTTCATGTGGCCGGGCATCCGACCCGCGACAGGGTGGATCGCGTACGACACCTCGACGCCGCGCGCTTCCAGGAGATCGGCGAGTGCGCGAACATCGTGCTGGGCCTGGGCGACCGCCATGCCGTAGCCCGGCACGAAGACGACCTTGTGCGCGTAACCGAGCATCACGGCGACGTCGTCCACGGTCGTCGAGCGAACCTGTGCGTCGCCATCGCCGCCGGCAGCGGCGCCTGGAGCAGAAGGGGCGAGCTGGCCGAACGCGCCGAAGAGCACGTTGGCGACGGACCGGTTCATCGCGCGGCCCATCATGATCGTGAGGAACGTTCCCGATGCGCCGACGAGCATGCCGCTGACGATCAAGACGTTGTTCTCCAGCTCGAATCCCGTTGCCGCCGCAGCGAGGCCGGTGAAGGCGTTCAGCAGCGAGATCACGACCGGCATGTCCGCGCCGCCGATCGGCAAGACGAAGAGGATCCCGAAGACAGACGCGCCCGCGAGGATCGCCCACAACAACCACTGCTGCTCGGCGCCGGCGGCGACCGCGATGCCCGCGGCCAGAACGGAGGCGAAGAGGAGACCGTTGACGAACTGCTGCAGCGGGTACGTGATCGGCCGTCCACGGATCAACTCCTGAAGCTTCGCGAAGGCGATCATCGAGCCGGCGAAGGAGATGCTTCCGATGATCGCGGAGAGCACGATCGACGAGCTGATGTCCGTCTGGAGCGTTCCCGGATCGGGGGCACGCAGGTGAAACTCCGCGAGAGAGATGAGCGCGGCAGCGCCGCCGCCGACGCCGTTGAAGAGCGCGACCATCTGCGGCATCGCGGTCATGTGCACTCTGCGCGCCGCGACGGCGCCGAAAGTGCCGCCGACGATCATCCCGACGATGATCTCCCAGTAGCTGTTGACGCCCTTCTGCAGAAAGGTGACGACGATCGCGACGAGCATCCCTCCGGCGCCGATCTGATTTCCACGACGCGCCGTCGCCGGGTTCGACAGGAATCGCAACGCCAGGATGAACGTCACGATCGTGACCAGATAGAGAAGATTCGTGACCTCTCGACTCAAGGCTCGGGCTTCTTCTCCCGCTTCTTGAACATCTCGAGCATTCGGTCGGTGACGACGAAGCCGCCCACGACGTTCGCCGACGCCAGCACGACGGCGATCAGCCCGATGACAGTAGTGAGCGTGTCCTTGTGGTCGAGGCCGGCCACGAGCATCGCGCCGACGATGACGATGCCGTGGATCGCGTTCGTTCCCGACATCAGCGGCGTGTGCAGCAGCGTCGGCACCTTGGAGATGACCTCGAAGCCGAGGAAGATCGCGAGCACGAGGATCGTCACCTCGAAGGTGAGCAACAAACCGTGACTCACGAGGCCCCGACTTTCTCGCGGGTCACGCACGCTCCCGCTGTGATCTCGTCGTCCCAGTCGAGCGCGAGCTCGCCTTCCGGCGCAAGGTGCTGCAGCAGCGCGCTGACGTTGCGTGCGTACAGCTGGCTCGCGTGAAACGGCATCGTCGACGCGAGATTCGTCAGTCCCACCAGCGTTACACCGTCCCGTTCGACGATCTCACCCGGCTCGGTCGATTCCGCGTTCCCACCCGCTTCGGCTGCCAGATCGACGATTACGGAGCCGGGGCGCATCCGGGCGATCGCCGCCGCAGGAATCAACTTCGGCGCGGGCCGGCCGGGAATGAGCGCGGTCGTGATGACGACGTCGTAGTCCGGGATCCGCTCCGCGAGCTCCTCTTGCTGTCTGCGCTGCTCGTCCGCACTCAGCTCGCCGGCGTAACCGCCCGCAGTTTCCTCGCCGCGCACGCCTAGCTCGAGGAACGTCGCCCCGAGACTCTCGACCTGCTCCTTCACGACCGGCCGCACATCGAAGCCGGCGACAACCGCTCCGAGCCTGCGTGCCGTTGCGATCGCCTGCAAACCCGCGACGCCGGCTCCGAGCACCAGCACCTTTGCGGGAGCGACGGTGCCGGCCGCGGTCATCAGCATCGGGAAGAACCGGGGGAGGCGCTCCGCGGCCAACAGCACGGCCTTGTAGCCGGACACGGTCGCTTGGGAGGAGAGTGCGTCCATCGGCTGCGCGCGTGTCGTGCGGGGAATCGACTCCATCGCGAAGGCCTGGACGCCGCGCTGCGCCAAGAACGCGATACCGGCTGGATCTGTGAGCGGCTCGAGGAACCCGATGAGCACCTGCCCGTCGTGCAACCGCTGCGCTTCATCAGCGGTCGGCTTGCGTACCTTCACGACTGCGTCCGCATCCCATGCCTGATCGACGAGGTCTGCACCGGCGTCGCGGTACGCCTCGTCGGGAAACGATGCAGCCACTCCCGCGGCACGCTCCACGACGACGTGAAACCCGCTTGCGACCAGTTTCGAGACGGCGTCGGGGACCAGCGCCACTCGGCGCTCGCCCGGCTCGACCTCCCGCGGAACGCCGATTCGCACGGCGCGAGTTTACGTACCCTGCCCGACCTTGACTCATTTCATCGTGAACTACGGGCTCTGGTTCCTGTTCGGGATCGTCTGCCTCGAGTCCGCAGGCCTCTGGGTTCCGGGAGAGACCGCACTCATCGCGGCGGGCGTCTACGCATCCAAGGGCCACCTCGCGATCACCGCTGTGATCGTCATCGCGGCCGCAGCTGCAATTGTCGGGGACAACGTCGGCTACTGGCTCGGACGTGAGCTCGGTCGCCGGCTGATCTATCGCTACGCGTGGATGAAGCGGATTGCCGACCGGGTGATGCCGCCGGCCGAACAATTCTTCGAGAGGCACGGAGGGAAGGCCGTCTTCTTCGCGCGCTTCTTCGGAGGCGTTCGCGTAACAGGCGCGTGGATGGCGGGGATCACGCGCATGTCGTGGTGGAAGTTCCTCTTCTGGAACGCGCTCGGGGGCATTGTTTGGGCAGCCGCAGTTGGGCTCATCGCGTTCTACGCCGGCAAGGCCGCCGCCGATGCGATCGCGCGCTACGGCGTGTACGGAGGCATTGCCATCGGCGTCGCAATCGTGCTCGTGATCACCGGGGTGCACCTCGTGCGGCGCCGCGCGGAGCAGACATGAAAGCTGTCGTCTGCTTGCTGGCGCTGTGCGCTTGGCTCGCCGGCAGGGCGACCGCCGCCGCCCCGGTGCCCGCGTTCGACCATGTCGTCGTGATCGTCTTCGAGAACAAGGAGGCGACGAGCGTTCTCGGCAACCGCGCCGCTCCGACGTTCAACTCTTACGCGCGGCGGTATGCGAAGCTCACGCGCTACTACGGCGTGACGCATCCGAGTCTGCCCAACTACCTTGCGCTTGTTTCGGGCTCGGCGCATGGGATCACGACCGACTGCACCGACTGTGTCGTCGACGCGCAGAACCTGGCGGACACGATCGAGGCTTCGGGCCGGACGTGGAAGACCTACGCCGAAGGTCTGCCTGCGCCCGGGTTTCTCGGCGGGTTCAAGGGCCGCTACGCGAAGAAGCACAATCCCTTCGCCTATTTCCGCGACATCGCGGACAATCCGGCCCGCCGTGCGCGCCTCGTGCCGCTTACCCATTTGGCGCCCGACCTCCGTGCGGGAACGCTGCCGAGTTTCTCGCTCGTCGTTCCCGACCTTTGCCACTCGATGCACGACTGCTCGGTCTCCGTCGGTGACGCGTGGCTGCGAAGCCAGGTCGGGAAGCTCCTGAAGCTGCCGAAAACCGTCGTGTTCGTGGTCTTCGACGAAGGCGCCACCAGCATCCGCGGCGGCGGCCATACGGCCGCGCTGGCGCTCGGGACCGCAGTCAGGTCGGGCTCCCGCTTCACGCGTGTGACGAGCCATTACGGGATCCTGCGCACGGTAGAGCAGGCATGGGAACTGCCGCTCCTCGGCCGCTCGGCTCACGTCGCGCCGGTGACCGGCATCTGGCGGTAGTGCCCCCTCACTGAAGGGAAAAGCCTCGCGGCCTGGAATGACTCCGAGCCGATGCTGGCCGACCTCGCCTCCGCGCTCGCTGCCCGCGATCCCTCGACAGCCGCGCATTGCGCACGCGTGACGTTCCTGTCCAGACGCCTTGCGGGCTGGCTCGGCTGGCACGAGCGGCAGCTCCGAACGCTCGAGGTCGGAGCGCCACTGCACGACATCGGCAAGATCACGATCTCTCAGGCGCTCCTGCGCAAACGCGGCCCACTGCTGCCCGAGGAGCTCGCCGAGATCCGGACTCATCCGGCCGCCGGCGCGAAGCTGATCAGCCCGGTCGGGCCGGCGCGAGACGCGCTGCCGTACGTCCTCTACCACCACGAGCACTGGGACGGCGGTGGCTATCCCACCGGACGACGTGGAACGCAGATTCCCGAAGGGGCACGGCTGCTCGCGGTCGCCGATGCTTTCGACGCGATGACCTCCACGCGTCCGTACCGTCGCGCGCTGCCGACGATGCGTGCACTCGGTGAGATCGATCGCTGCGCCGGCTCGCAGTTCGACCCGACGTTCGCACACGCGTTTCTCGATGCGTGGGGCGCCGGCGCCCTCGCCGACGCCGCAGCGATGTAGCTACAACGCAGCCCAGACCTCGAGCTTCGACTTCACCCGGCGGACGACGTCGTCCGTGTACTCGCTCGTGCCCGCATGCCCGCCGAGGTCGGCGGTGCGGATCCCTTGCGAGACGGCTTCCAGACATGCTTCACGGATCGCCCGCCCGGCCTGCTGCGCTTGCTCGTCTCCGAACGCGAGGAGCGCAGCGCCGGCGAGGATCATCGCCATCGGATTCGCAACGTTCTTGCCGAGGAGGGACGGCGCCGTCCCGTGCGCCGCTTCCGCCATCAACGCCCTCGGCTCGAAATCGCCTTCGAACGCGACGACCAGCGACTCGGAGCCGGCGATCGACCCGAAGAGCGGCAGCACGAGGTCGGACAGGATGTCGCCGTCACGGTTGAGCGCCGGAATGACCAGCGGGTCGCCCGCCGACGCGATCAGCAACGCGAAGGTTGCGTCGATGAGCTGCGGCTCGTACGGCACTTCGGGATGTCGCTCGGCCGCCGCGTCCATCTCCTCCTTCAGCATCCCCTCGTAGATCGGGCTCACCGTGTACTTGGGCCCGCCGAAAACCTTTGCGCCCACCTGCTCCGCTTGACGGAACGAGAACTCCGCAACCGCGCGGCAGATGTGCCGCTCGATGCGCTCCGTTCGGAAAGCCACCTCGTCGTCTCCCGCGCCTTCGCGCCACTCCTTCGCTCCGTATGCGTCTCCGACTGCCATTCGTACGATCGAGATCGGCGCATGCACGCCGCCGAACGGCACCACGCCCGGAATGCGCCGCCCCGTCCGCACGATCACCTTCCCGCCGATCTCCTCCCGCAGGATCCGGTTCGGCGAGCCGACGTCGTCACGCCCCTCGGGCGTGACCGTGGCGGCCTTGAGGCCGAGGCCGTGCTCTCTGATCGCCTGAGCGGCCTCGTGCACGACCCTGTTCTTCGTCGCGCGCCGCGAGGTCAGCGACAGGTCGAAGCGGGGGAATTCGAGCTCGAGCCCGGTCACCCCCGGCGCGAGTACCCGCAGTGCCTCTTCCAACAGTTCCTGCCCGGTTTCGTCGCCTTCGAGCACGACGATCGTTTTGGCGTCCACGGGTCCGGACACTAGCGGGGAGCATGCCGAGGAAGGGGGGATGGAGACGCGAAGGATCGCGCGGACGCTTCCGCTACATCGACGCACGCGGGAATCGCATCGTCGACGAGGAGAAGCTCGGGCGAATCAAGTCGCTCGTAATCCCGCCTGCCTGGAAAGACGTCTGGATCTCGGCCAGCGCGTCGTCAAAGCTCCAGGCCACGGGCGTCGACGCTGCCGGACGCAAGCAGTACATCTACCACCCGAATTTTCGGGCACAGCAGGAGCAGGCCAAGTTCGACCGGTTGATTAGCTTTGCCGAGCGCCTGCCGGACTTGCGGGCGGCCATGTCGGAACACATGGACAACGGTCTTCTTGATCGTGAACGTGTCTCCGCGATCGCGACGCGCCTGATCAACCGTGGGTGGTTCCGCGTCGGCACGGAGCGCTACGCGAAGGCATCCAAGACATTCGGCATCACGACGCTCCGGAAGGATCATGTGCGGGTGCGTGGGCACCGGATTGCGTTCGACTTCCGCGGCAAGCACGGGTCGGTTGTTCGCACGACGCTCGTGGACCAGGAGCTGGCGGATGCGATCAGCGAGCTACTGGCTCTGCCCCGGGGCGGCCGGCTCTTCCGCTACGAGTGGGACGGTGGCTTGTGCGCCCTCACCGGCTCGAGGCTGAACGATTACGTACGAGCGTACCTCGGCGAGGAGTTCACGGCCAAGGACTTCCGGACGTGGGGCGGCACGCTGATCGCGGCCATCGCCCTGGCCGAACGCGGCCCGGCCGAGACGGAAGCCGAGGCCAAGCGCGCGATTACTGCGGTCATGCGCACGGTTGGACAACAGCTCGGAAATACGCCCGCGGTAGCGCGCAGCTCGTACGTCAGTCCCGCGGTGATCGATCAGTATCTCGATGCGACAACGATCGAGGATTTCCGTCCTCGCCATTTGCGTGTGGTAGGTGCACGTGATTTAGGTCTCGACCGCGAGGAACAAGCCCTGTTGAGCCTGCTCCGTTCCTGGCGAATTAAGCAGTCACGAGCGGCTGCTTGATTCCCGATCCTTTCCGCTAGGCTCAGGCGTAGTTGAATCGCCTCGACAGGGAGGAAATCCGTGGCACGTGTTACGAGATTGGTCTGCGACGATTGCGGCAAGGAAGTCGAAGAGGCAAAAGGGGCCGTGATGCGGATCAATTTCACGGACGCCCGCCGAGGCTCAAAACAGGCTGATCTCTGCGACACCTGCGCCGGCAAGATGCCCGGCCAGGCAGTCGCGCGCCGTGGCCGTCGTCCCAAGACGACTGCCGCGTAGGACGGCCGCATGGGCGGAGCCCGTACGGCCTCTGTGCGGCGCCGCCGAGTCGGCGCCTAGGACGGCCGCACGGGCGGAGCCCGCACGGCCGCCTCTATGCGGCGCCGCCGAGTCGGCGCCTAGGACGGCCGCACGGGCAGAGCGCGCACGGCCTCTATGCGGCGCCGCCGAGTCGGCGCCTAGGACGGCCGCACGGGCGGAGCCCGCACGGCCTCTATGCGGCGCCCCGAGTCGGCGCCTTGGTTTCCCGCTCCGAGCGTGCGGCGGCTCGGGCGTCGTCTGAACGCCCGACTAGAGTAGGTCAGTTGGGTCTGAACCTCATCACCGGCCCGGCCAACGCCGGGAAGGTTGCGCTCTTGCTTCGCCGGTATCTCGAGATGCTGCCTCGGGAGCCGTATCTGATCGTGCCGAACCGGTCGGACGTCGAACGCGTGGAGCGCGACCTGCTCGCCATCCAGCCCGCTCTCCTCGGCGGCTCGATCGGCACGTTCGACGATCTCTTCAGGCGGCTCGGGCGCGGTGGCAGCGAGTCGCGTCCCGTTGCGACCGAGGCGCAGCGGGCTCTCGTCATCCGTCGCGCGCTCGCCGGTCAGTCGCTCAACGGTCTCGGGCGTTCGGCCCGCTTCGGTGGGTTCGCGGATGCGCTGCTCGCGACGGTCGGGGAGCTCGAGTCCGGATTGCTCGACCCGAACGACCTGGACGGCGAGCTGGCGGCACTGTACGCCGCCTACCGCGCGGAGCTCGACCGCCTCGGCATGTGGGACCGCGATCTGCTGCGCCGGCATGCGGCCGAACGCGTTGCCGGCGAGCTCGATGCGTGGCGCGGTGAGCCCGTCTTCGCGTACGGCTTCGAGGATCTGACCGGCGCGGAGTGGGCGCTGCTCCAGGCACTTGCCGGCCGCAGTGACGTGACAGTCTCGATGCCCTACGAGCCGGGCCGCGCTGCATTCGCGTCGTTGCGCCGCACCATGGACGATCTGACCGGCCTGGCAGACGGTCGCATCGATGAGCTGCAGCCGGCTTTCGACCAGGTTGCGGAGCCGGCGCTCGCGCATCTCGAGCGCACCCTCTTCGCCGAGTCCGTGCCGCAAGCGCCGCTGATCGACGGCGCCATCCGCTTCTTCGAGAGCGCCGGCAAGCGCGGCGCGCTCGAGCTCGTCGGCGAGGAGCTGCTCTCGCTGCTCAGATCCGGCGTCGCGGCGGACCAGATCGGCATCGTCTGCCCATCGCTCGAGCGGTGGCAGGCGCCGCTCGAGACGGCACTCGGCACGCTCGGTGTTCCGTATGCGCTCGAGGCCTATGCGCGGTTCGACAAGACGCCGTACGGCCAGGCGCTGCTGAGCTTGCTTCGTTTTGTGTGGCTCGGGGGCGAGCGCGGCGACCTCTACGCGTTCCTGCGCTCGCCCTATTCGAGCTTGACGCGGCAGAACGTCGACTTCCTCGAGGGACGCCTGCGGGGGCGGGCCGTCGTTTCGCCGGAGCGCGTCGAGGAAGAGACGATCAGGCTGCGCGACGGCCAGCCGCTGCCCGTCCTCGAGGCGCTCCGATCTGCGGCCTCACCACTCGATGCGGTGGCAGGCCTCGCGGCGTTCATGTTGCGCGCGGCATATGGGCTGGAGGCGCCTCCGGTCGGGGAGCTCTCGCGCCAGGACATTCGAGCGCACGAGGCGGTGATGCGGCTCGTCGACGAGCTCCGGGGCTGGAGCGAGCTCGAAGGATCTCTCTCGACGGAGGAAGTGTTCGCCGCGGTGGAACGAGCGGAGGTCCGGCGGTCTTCGACCGGCGAGGCAGGACGGATCGCCGTCATCGATCTTCTCCGCGCCCGCACGCGACGGTTCGAGGTGGTCTTTCTCCTCGGCCTGGAGGAGGGCAGCCTCCCGCGCCGTGGCCACGAGTCGCCCTTCCTCGGCGACGAGGCACGCCGCGAGCTCGACGAGCGCTCGCGCGCGCGGTTGACGCGCCCGGACCACGTCGCGCGTGACCGCTATCTCTTCTACACGGCGTGCACCCGGCCGAGCAGGCGGCTGTACCTCGTTCGCGAGGCTGCAACCGAAGAAGGCAGCCCGCGGGAGCCGAGCCCGTTCTGCGACGAGGTGCAAGCTGTGTTTCCAAAGGACGACGTTGCGCGTTGGACGCGGCGCCGCCCGCTGTCCGCGCTCACGTGGCCGCTGGAGGAGGCACCGACGGACAGGGAACGCCTGCGGGCGGTCGCCATTCGTGCCGCCGCTGACAGCGTGACGGCCGACGCGATCGCGACGGCGAACGGCTGGGACCGGCGGCTCGCGCGCGCCCTGCGTGCGTTCGACAGGCCGACACGCCTGACCCATCCGCAGGTCCTGGCCGAGTTGGCGGCGAGGTCGACTTTCGGAGTCACCGAGCTGGAGCGGTTCGCGGACTGCTCCTCCATCTGGTTCCTCGAGCGGCTGATCGATCCGAAGAGCATCGATGCGCGCGTCGATGCACGACTACGCGGATCGGTCGCGCACCAGGCACTGTTCAAGTTCTATTCCGGCCTGCCGAGGGAGCTCGGCGCGGATCGGGTCGAAAAGGATCGCGTCGAGGACGCGGTCGTTTTCCTACGGCTCTGCCTGGACCACGCCGTGGAAGGTGTCCGGCTCGAGCTCACCGATCTCCAGAGGCGTGAGCTCCGCCACGGTCTCTGGCGGGACCTCGAGGCGTTCGTTCGCGAAGAGGCCGCTGCGGACATGCCCCTGGTTCCGCGCCGCTTCGAAGTGCTCTTCGGATCGGAACGGTCCGCGCCGGAGCTACAGCGCGGTCTCGAGCTCGCAGAAGGCGTCACCCTCTCGGGAAAGATCGACCGCATCGACGTCGACCCGTTCAGCGCCCGGGGGATCGTCCAGGACTACAAGGCGGGGAAGTACGCGCACTCCGCACAACAGATCGAGTCCGAGAAGCGTCTGCAGATTCCGCTCTACATGCTCGTGCTGCGTGACCTCGTCGGCGTCGAGCCGCTAGGCGGTCTCTATCGGCCACTCTCGGGCGAGCGCAAGGCGCGCGGGCTGCTGCGTGCGGAGGCGCGCGAGGACGGCATCCCCGGCTTCGCGAAGAACGACTACCTCCCGGAGGACGAGTTCTGGGCCAAGGTCGAAGGCGCGCGCGAGCTCGCCGTCGGGATCGTCGAACGGATTCACACCGGCGACGTGCGGCACGACCCCAAGGGCGGGGACTGCCCCACGTGGTGCGAGCTTGCGCCGATGTGCCGGATCAAACGCGCATGAACAAGGAACAGCAAAACGCAGTCGATGCGCGCGGGCTCGTGTTCGTGTCTGCGGGCGCGGGCACCGGGAAGACGAAGGTGCTCGTCGAGCGCTTCGCGCGCGCCGTGTGCGACGAAGGGATCGACGTCGACTCGATTCTCGTGCTCACGTACACCGAGAAGGCGGCTGGCGAGCTGCGCAGCAGGATCCGCGCCGGACTGATCGAGCGCGGGCGGCCCGACCTCGCTCGCGAGCTCGACGGTGCGTGGACCTCGACGATTCACGGCTTCTGCAACCGCCTGCTCCGCTCTCATCCGTTCGCCGCCGGGGTCGATCCGCGCTTTCGCGTTCTCGACGAGAGCCAGGGACGCGTCTTGCGCGGCGAGGCTTTTGCCGCCGCTCTGACGACGTTCTGCGCCAGCGACGATCCGGCCCGGCTGCGGTTGCTCGCCGTGTACGGAGCCGACGGGCTGCGCCGCATGCTCACCGGCGTCTACGAGACGCTGAGATCTGCCGGCCGTGAGCTCGTCCTAGAGCTCGGCGAGC
>JBBWZE010000277.1:0-13836 GCA_039648845.1 Actinomycetota bacterium
GCAGCGGCCAGCCCATGGTGTGGATCACACGGTCGAGTGGGCGCGCGACCTTCCAGACCTCCTTCACCCCGAGCGCCCAGACCTGCGGCTTTTCGCCTGCAAGGCCGAAGCGCTCGAGCGCGACGCCGGTGAGATGTCCCTGTGTCCCTTCGGCGAGGACCGTGACCTTCGCGACCAGATCCGAGCCCGGCTCGAAGTTTCCCAACGACTGCCCATCGCGTCCGCGGCCCTTGTCGCCCGTCCTCACGCCGCGTGCCCGGCCGTCCGAGACGAGGAGCTTCTCCGCCGCCGTCTCGGGCAGGAGCATGACGCCCGCTTCTTCCGCCTGCTCAGCGAGCCAGCGGCCGAGTCGCGACAACGACGCCACATAGTTGCCCTCGTTCTTCATGGTCGGCGGGGCGGGAATGCGCAGCGCGCTCTGCTTCGTCAGGAAGTAGACGGACTCGCGCTCGACCGGCCCGTAGAAGGGCATCTCGTCGATGCGCTTGCGGCCTTTGAAGAGGCGGCGCAGCGCGCGCGGATTGACCACGGCGCCCGAAAGGAGATGTGAGCCCGCCTGCTTGCCCTTTTCCAAGATGGCTACAGGAACCTCGCCCAGCCGTTCGCGAATCTCCGGAGCGTCTTCCAGCAGGTGACCGAGCCGAATCGCACACGCGAGCCCGGCCGGCCCCGCGCCGACGATCAGGACACCTACTTCGATGCGTTCTTCCGGCGGATCGCTCGGCGCCGCGATGTAGTCCGCCGCCCGAAACGGTGGCCGGAAGTCCGCGGGCTTCGTCACGACCCTTTGCGCGCTTTGACCAGTTCGGTCAGCTTCGGCACGATCTCGTGCACGTCGCCGACGACGCCGAGATCCGAGAACTCGAAGATCGGCGCATTCGGGTCCTTGTTGATCGCGACGATCACACCCGAGCTCTGCATGCCGACCTTGTGCTGGATGGCACCCGAGATGCCGCAGGCGATGTAGAGCTTCGGCGACACCGTCTTGCCGGTCTGGCCTACTTGCGTGGAGTAGGGGTACCAGCCGGCGTCCACGACGGCGCGCGTCGCGCCGACCGCGCCGCCGAGAGCCTTCGCGAGCTCCTCGACAAGGGTGAAATTCTCCGGACCGCCCAGGCCGCGCCCACCGGCGACGATGACGGGCGCGTCTTCGATCGACGGACCTTCGCTTTCCTCATGCGCCTGGTCGACCATGCGGGCCGCCATCGAGAAGTCCTCGAGCGCGACGGTCACCTCTTCTACATCCGCGGTGCCACCGGTCTCCGTGGGATCGAAGGACCCGGAACGGAACAGCGCGATTCTCGGCTCGGATTTCCAGCCGACGTCGACGTTCACGGAATCCTGGAGCGCGGGACGTTTGCCGACAAGCTGGCCGTCCTGCTGCACGAGGTCGGCCAGGTCCCAGTTCAGGCCGGCGTCGAGCCGGGCAGCCAGTCCCGCAGCGACATCCGCGCCGAGCACGGAGTTGCCGAACAGCACCGTGCCGATCCTCTTGTCGCGCACGAGTTGCGCGAGCACGTCGACGCGCGGCTGAGGCAGAGGCGCCTCCAGCTGCGCGTCGTCGGCGACATAGACCTTGGCAGCGCCGAACTTCGCAGCCTGGTCTGCGAGCCCACGCACGTTGGAGCCGGTGATGATGCCTGCGACGTCGCCGTCCCCGAGTGCCGCCGCCCTCGACAGCACGCCGAGCGATCCCTTCAACAACTCGTCGCCGTGATGTTCGAGAAAGACGAGCGTGCTCATACCAAGCGCTTCTCCGCGAGGAAGTCGAGGATTGCCTGCGCGCCGTTGCCGCCGTCCTCGATCTTCTTCGAGTCGCCACGCGGCGGCGGGTCGTTCAGTGCGAAGACCTCGGTGCGCGAGCCCTGCTGACCAGCGCGGTCAGTCTCGACGCCGAGATCCGAGAGCGACACGGTCTCCTGAGGCTTGGACTTCGCTCCCATGATCCCCTTCAGCGACGGATACCGCGGCTCGTTGATCGCGTCCGAGACTGCAACAACAGCGGGCAGCGTCGCCTCGATCACGTCGTAGCCGAACTCGGTCTGCCGCTTGACCTTCAGCCGGCCGTCCGCGTGTGTGACCTCAGCTGCCTGCGACACGACGGGCAGACGCAGACGGTCCGCGACCGCCGCCCACAACACGGCGCCATCCGAGTCACCGGCCTGCTGCCCGAACAGGATCAAGTCCGCGCTTTCTCGGTCGAGCGCCTTCGCCAGCGCAAAGCTCGTCGCGACGAGATCCGATCCCGCAGCCGCCTCGTCGGTGATCAGGACAGAGCGGTCCGCGCCCATCGCCAGCGCCTTCCGAAGCGCGTCCTGTGCCTTGGCCGGCCCCAGCGAGACCAGGACGACTTCGCCCTGGCCCGTCGCATCCTTCAGCCGCAGCGCCTCCTCGACAGCGTTGGCGTCGAAGCCGTTGAGGGCACCTTCGCCCGAGCGATCGAGCCGCTTAGTTCCGGGGTCGATGCGGCTGTGCCCCTCGGGGACCTGCTTGACGCACACGGCGATCTTCATCGGAGCAGGACTCTACTGAGGCTGACTTGTGCCGAGGCGACTGCTAGCGTCCCACCCTTCGAGCGCGAACCGGAGCGCCCGTCCCCTTATGAGACGCCACCGGACGACAGCCCGAGGGGTTCTCTTCCTCGCCGCGACGATCGGCCTTGCCGTCGTGTCCGTGGCCTTCGCCGGCACGGTGCCGGAGCACATCATCTTCCCGGTCGTCGGGAAGGTGGCCTACATCGACGACTTCGGCGCGCCCCGTGCGGGTGGGCCGCATCAGGGAAACGACATCATCAGCGAGAAGAAGTCGCCGGCGGTCGCCGCGGAAGCAGGCACGGTGAAGTACTGGACGACGTCGGCCTCGGCCGGTTGCATGCTCTACCTCTACGGCGAGAGCGGCACGACGTACCGTTACATCCACCTGAACAACGACCTCACGATGAAGAACGACAACCGCGGCAAGTGCGTCAAGGGGACCGCGTACACCGTCAAGAACGGCGCCAAGGTGGCGGCCGGCCAGCAGATCGCGTATGTCGGGGATTCGGGTGACGCGAACGGCGGCAACTCGCACCTGCACTTCGAGGTTCACCCGGGCGGAGGGAAAGCCGTCAGCCCCTATCCGTCTCTGCAGAAGGCCTACAGGCTTCTCTTCACCGCCAAGGCAGGGACGCCCTTTGCGCTGACGCTCACGGGAACCGTGGTCTCGGCGGAAATCGACCGTCTCGCCGTGAACGTCTCGACGTCGCAGGCCTGGCCGTCGGGACTGACGCTCACGAAGCTGAACCGGACAATTGCCCTGACCGTCCCCGAGTCGACCGTCGTGCAGAGTCTGAGCTCCACCGGAACGTTCCGAGCGGTGGCAAACGTCACGCTCGCCCAGAAGGGCGACAGGGTCGTCGTGTGGACGCAGCCCGCGCCTGCGACGCTCAAAGCGCAGCGCGCCGACGACGGCGTGCTCGGCTCAGCGCTGATCCAGCTCGGCTGAAGGCCAAGCGCGTTTGGGATGGGGCCGGCCGGGCCCTTTCGGCCCGACCGGCCATGTCATCCCAGTTGCGTTAGCTCAGGGAGCCGGCAAAACCCCTCCGGGACGTTCCGAAGTCCTCATCGCACTTCGGTTCGCACCGCTTGGGCTCGCACCGTTTCGGCTTGCACTCCCTCGGTTGGCATTCCTGGGGCGGGCACCTCGGCTCGCCCCTGGGCTGGCAGTCGTCCTTCGGAGGACAACAGCCTTCCCCGCCCTTGACCCGCTGCTCCTGGCCAAGGCCGTTCGACTGGTTGTTGACCTGCGTCGCGTTGTTCGTCGCCGACGCGTCAACCTTGTTGCCACTGTTCTGGCGGACGTCGCCGAAGTTCAACACGGCGAAGTTCGGGCCGCTGACGACCAATGGGGCCGACGTGGCCGTCTGATTGGCCTCGTTCTTGCCCCTGTTGGACTGATCAGCGGTCTGCGTGGCCCCGCCGTATTCCGAGCAGCAGCCCCAGCCGCCACCACCCTTGACCCGCTGAGACTGGCCAAGGCCGTTCGACTGGTCGTTCACCTGCGTCGCGTTGTTCGTCGCCGACGCATCGACCCAGTTGCCGCTGTTCTGGCGGACGTCACCCTCGTTCAGGATGGCGTAGTTGCCTCCGCTGACGACCAACGGCGCTGAGGTGGCCGTTTGATTGGCCTTGTTCTTACCCCAGTTGGACTGATCAGCGGTCTGTGTGGCCCCGCCGTCCTGCGAGCAGCAGCCCCAGCCGCCACCCTCGGCCCGCTGAGACTGGCCAAGGCCGTTCGACTGGTCGTTCACCTGCGTCGTGTTGTTCGTCGCCGACGCATCGACCCAGTTGCCGCTGTTCTGGTGGACGTCGCCGCCGCTCTCGCCGCACGGGTCGCACTTGTCGTGCCCCCATCCGTTGGCGATCGCGACGTTCGGGCCACTGACGACGATCGGCGTGGAGGTGGCCGTCTGATTGGCCTCGTTCTTCCCCCAGTTGGACTGATCCGCCGCCTGTGTGCCGCTGCCCGAGCTCTTCGAGCAGCAGCCGCTGCCGCTGTGGCCGACGGTCTGGCTCTGACCGGCGCCGTTTGACTGGTCGTTCACCTGCGTCGCGTTGTTCGTCGTCGAGGCATCGACCTTGTTGCCGCTGTTTTGTTGCACGTCACCCTTGTTCAGGATTGCGTAGTTTCCTCCGCTGACCACGATCGGCGCGGAGGTAGCGGTCTGATTTGCCTTGTTCGATCCCTCGTTCGACTGGTCGGCGGATTGCTCAGCACTGCCAGGGCTCTTCTCGCAGCAGCTGCTGCCGCCGTGGCCGACGGTCTGGCTCTGACCGGCGCCGTTTGACTGGTTGTTGACCTGCGTCGCGTTGTTTTCGCTGGAGGCGTCGACGTCGTTACCGCTGTTCTGGTGGACGTCACCCCCGTTCAGGACCGCCACATTCGGGACGCTGACGACAACGGGTGCCGAGGTGGCCGTCTGATTAGCCTCGTTGGTGCCCTGGTTCGACTGGTCGGCGGATTGCTCAGCACTGCCCGAGCTCGTCGAGCAGCAAGTGCCCCCGTCCTGGCCGACGGTCTGACTCTGACCGGCACCGTTGGACTGATCATTCACCTGCGTCGCGTTGTTGGTCGCCGACGCGTCGACCTCGTTTCCGCTGTTCTGTGTGGTCGTTCCACCGTCACCGCCGCAGGGGTTACACGAAGACCTGGTGTCTCCGCCTCCCCAGCCGTTGGCGACGGCAACGTTCGGGCCGCTGACCACGGTCGGCGCAGACGTCGCCGTCTGATTGGCCGTGTTCGTGCCCTCGTTGGACTGCGTGGCCGACTGCAACGGTATTTCCGTTCCACTCGGCGGCTCGGTGAGGGTTGCCCATGCGGGTCCCACCCCAGCCACTAGCCCGAGCATCGCGCTCGCGACTAGCACTACGAGCAAACGTTTCATTTGTACGTCTCCTTTGAGTTCGGCGTTACAACGACTCTCCGCGCCGAGTCATGAGCGCGGAGCCGGGGGGCGCCGAACTAGCCGGGACGATCGCCGATGGCGAGATAAGCAGGCGAGAGCCCGAGAGCCAATGCGGGCCGGAGCCATCGGACCGCGTTCGGGATCACCAGCAAGAAACTAGAGAGCAAGAGTGCGAAAGCGAGCAAACTGCCACCGGCTGCGCTGCCGGCTGCACCAGCCTGCGCGGAGCCCGGGAAAGGCACCCGCGGCAAATTCGGTGGCGGCGAAGGGGCGCTCGCGCCCTCGTCCGCAGCCGTGCGCGGCGTTAGGCCATTCGTTGTCAGATGATCCGACCAGGCGGGCCACATGCCTCCGCCGAGCCTGCTTCCGATCTCAGGCGAGACGCGAACTCTCTGGACCGCGGCCGGGTCGGCGGTCGAGGACATCGTCGATGCCGTCGCAGTATTTGCGCTCTTGGGACTCGTAGGCCCGGCGGCCGTCGATCTTGGCGGAGAGGCTGCCGTCGTTCCCGCGGTCCCGCCCGTCGACAAGGTTGCCCGTGGCGACAAGCCCACGGTCAACGTCGGCGTCGCCACGATTGAGGCGCTCGATTGCACCGTCTTCGTCAACGCGGCGACCGTCGTGTCAGCGATGTCCGCCACGACACGCGACGGAGCGGCCGCCGTCGAGAGGAGGGATCCAGCACTTGTGAGTGCAACGGCGGCAGTCCGGTCAACCACCTTCGTGATAGGAGGTTGGACAGTCGTCGTCGCCGCCGACACGACCGCATCGACCTTCGACGTTGCATCCACTGCGGTTTGCACCACTGGCGCCGTGGCGGCCTGGACGACGGGCGCGATCGTGGCCTGCTGCACGGGAGCGGCCGCAGTCTGCACAGGAGCGGCCGCAGTCTGCACAGGAGCGGCCGCAGTCTGCACGGGAGCCGGCGCCGTCGGCACGGGAGTCGCGTTCGCCGCCGGCGCGCTCGGCGCGGGCACGGTCGGTGCGGGCGCGCTAGGTGCCGGTGCGCTCGGGAGCGCAGCGCTCGTCGTCACGGCGGCGGGTTCAGTGGCGGCTGTGACGGTTGGCACTGCGGACACTCCGGGGAGCGCGGCCCGGGCTACTCCGGCAAACGCCGCGAAACAGGCGATGACGCCTGCGATGAGGATCGACCGGGCGAGCCTTCTCGCGCGCATGGACATGCGTTCCCTCTTTCCAGCTTGTGGTCATATCAGTCGCAACACGGGCTCGGGGCCGTTCTGAAAAAGGTGGAATTTGCGGGCAAGCGATTCCTATCGCCCCGGTGTGACGTCCGTAACCGGGCGGGCAAACGCTCTCAACCAGTCGCCCCGCGAAGCCGATGACACCCCTGAGGGTGCCGTCGGTTGTGAGTCTGTACGTCTCCACACCCCGACGCTCTCGGGGAGTCCTTGCGCCGAGCCATGGCACCGGGGCTCCCATTTTTTGCGGCGACGCGCCGCTTAGCGACCGCTGAACTTCGGCTCGCGCTTCTCGGCGAATGCGGCCAGGCCTTCCTTCGCGTCCTCGCTCGAGAAGAGCTCGCCGAACGTCTCACCTTCGGCCTCGAGATTCTGCGCATGGTCGCCGCCAAGGGCACGGTTCGCCAACTCCTTCATCAGTCTGAGGGCGATCGGGCTCTTCGAGGCGAGCAGCGCACCGACCTCGCGCGCCTTGTCGAGGACCGGATCGTGGACCCCGCTGACGAGCCCGATGCGCAGAGCTTCCTTCGCGTCGACAGTGCGTCCCGTGAAGATCAGCTCCTTCGCGACGCCGAGCCCGCACAGGCGCGCGATGCGCTGGGTCCCACCCCAGCCGGGGATGATGCCGAGATTGACCTCGGGCTGACCGAGCTTCGCGCTGCTCGCCGCGTACCGGATGTCGCACGCGGCCGCGAGCTCGCAACCGCCACCGAGCGCGAACCCGTTGATCGCCGCAATCGTCGGCTTGGGCATGGTCTCCAGCAGCCGCCCCGCCTCATGACCGAGTGCGCCCCACTCCTTGGCCTGATCGACGTCGAGACCGCTCATGTATTTGATGTCGGCTCCTGCGACGAATGCCTTCTCTCCGGCGCCGGTCACGATCACCACGCGTGCCGAAGCGTCGTCTGCGAGCTGGCGCAGACGGTCGCGCAACTCGGTGAGCGTCGCGACATCGAGTGCATTCAGCGCCTCCTGACGGTCGATCGTCACGATCGCGACCGCCTCTTCGCGCTCGACCCGGATCAAACGGGGACTTTGCCTTTCAGGAAGTCCACGATCTCCGTCGTCGGTGCGCCAGGTGTGAACACCTCGGCGACGCCACGCTGCTTCAGCTCGTCGGAATCCTCCTTCGGGATCGTGCCTCCGACGACGACGAGCACGTCCTCGGCGCCGTTCTCCTTCAGCCCGTCGAGGATCCGCGGGACGAGCGTCATGTGTGCGCCCGAGAGGATCGAGATGCCCACTGCATCGGCGTCCTCCTGGATCGCTGTCTCGACGATCTGCTCCGGAGTTTGATGGAGACCGGTGTAGATGACCTCCATGCCGGCATCGCGCAACGCACGCGCGATGATCTTGGCGCCGCGATCGTGCCCGTCGAGGCCGGGTTTCGCGATCACGACTCGGATCTTTCTCGCCACGCCCCGCAGTTTACGGGCCTCCCGGCTCAGTTCTTTACACGGACGAACGTCAGCGTCCAACCGACGCTCTCCACGAGGCGCCCCTTCTCAGGCAAGCCGTAGTTCGTGCGCTGAGTTCGCGAGGCGTGCAAGTTGATGCGGGCGAGGCGTCCCTCCATCAATGCCGCCTTCGGCAGACGCAGGAGATTCAGCGGCGGCCCGAGCGGCCTGCGCACGACGTCTGCCGGCTCACGCGGACAATCGGCAGTTGCGAGCCGAACGTTGGCGATCCGATTCAGCGCGATGAAGCCCCGCCGCGGACTCGAGACGTGCACGCTTCCGCCCGTGAACGCGCGCCTGGTCTGCGCGCAGTCTGCGATCTTGCTGGTGCCAACACCCCCGCAGATCTCGTCCGTCGTGTTGGCCCCTGCGAGTGTCACCGTTCCGGTAATCCTCCGCACGTCGACCGGGAGCACACGGCCGGCCGCCAGCCGCACGGTCACGGGCACTATCGTACGGAAGCTCACGCTGCGGATCCCTTCCGATGTTTCCGTCCGCCGGCAGTCGGCGCTAACCACAGGAGCGGCGGTGAAGGTCCACTCCTGGTGGACGGTGCCGACGACCGTGAGCCTAAACCGTGTCGGCGGCGACGCGGCCGACGCATGCGCAGCGACGACGCACGCTACGCCGAGTAAGCCCAGTAGACAGAGGTTTCGCCGCAGAGGGCCCAGAGCGTCGCATATTTGCTCCGCTTTACCTAGCGCTCAGAACACAGGCGTCTCGCGCCACACGCCCCATACCTCGCGCAAAGCGTCGCACATCTCGCCCATCGTCACGTACGCCTTCGAGGCCTCGACGATCTGCGGCATCAGGTTGCGGTCCTCATGTGCGGCGTCTTCCTTCAAACGCGCGAGCGCCGACTGGACGGCCGCCGAGTCGCGGCGGTCCCTGAGCGCCTGGACGCGACCGATCTGTTCGCCTTCGAGGGCGGGGTCGATCTTCAGGAGCTCGAGCGGGTCCTCGTCCTCGTGTTGGTACCGGTTGACGCCGACGATGATTCGCTGCCTCTGTTCGACCTCGTGCTGGTAGCGGAATGACGCCTCGGCAATCTCGCGCTGGAAGAAGTTCTCCTTGATCGCAGGTATGACGCCGCCGAGCTTGCGGATCCGGTCGAAGTAATCGTGAGCCTCGGCCTCGAGTCGGTTGGTCAGCTCCTCGACGTAGTACGACCCGCCGAGGGGATCGATCGTGTTCACGACGCCGGTCTCGTGCGCGATGACTTGCTGCGTGCGGAGCGCGAGCCGGACTGCGTTCTCGGTCGGGAGCGCCAACGCCTCGTCGAAGGAGTTTGTGTGCAGAGACTGGGTGCCGCCGAGCACTGCCGCCATCGCCTCGAGCGCCGTACGGACGATGTTCACCTCGGGCTGCTGCGCCGTCAGCGAGACGCCGGCGGTCTGCGTGTGGAAGCGCATCAGCCACGAGCGCGGGTTCTTCGCGCCGTACCGCTCTTTGAGCTCGCGGGCCCAGATCCGTCTGGCGGCGCGGTACTTCGCGATCTCCTCGAAGAAGTCGAGGTGGGCGTTGAAGAAGAACGACAGTCGGGGGGCGAAGTCGTCGACGTCCAGCCCGCGCTCCATCGCGGCCTCGACGTACGCAAAGCCGTCCGCGAGAGTGAATGCGAGCTCCTGCGCCGCCGTCGAGCCGGCCTCGCGAATGTGGTATCCCGAGATCGAGATCGGATGCCACAGCGGCATCTCCCGCGCGCAGAACTCGATCATGTCGATGACGAGGCGCATCGACGGCTCCGGCGGGAAGATCCATTCCTTCTGCGCGATGTACTCCTTGAGGATGTCCGTCTGGATCGTTCCGCGCAGCCTGGAGCGGGGCACGCCCTGCTCCTCTCCCACGCAGAGATAGAACGCCAGCAACATCGCGGCGGGCGAGTTGATGGTCATGGACGTCGACACCTCGTCCAGCGGGATGCCCGCGAAGAGGGTCTCCATGTCGTCGAGCGAGTCGATCGCGACACCTTCTCGGCCGACCTCCCCGATGGAGCGCTGGTGGTCGGAGTCGTAGCCCATCAGTGTCGGCATGTCGAAGGCGGTCGACAGGCCGGTCTGACCATGCTCCAGGAGGTACCTGAAGCGTGCGTTCGTCTCCTCGGCAGTGCCGAAGCCGGCGAACTGACGCATCGTCCAGAGCTTGCCGCGGTACATCGATGGATAGACCCCGCGGGTGAAGGGATAGACGCCCGGATAGCCGAGGTCTCGTTCGTAGTCGATCTCGACACCCTCGGGTGTGTAGAGCGGTTCGTTCTCTAGGCCTGAGATCGTCGAGAAGAGCTCACCCTCACGCTCGGGGTTGGCGTCGTAGAGCTCACGCTTCCACTCGGCGGTCGCGCTCTCTTCGGACCGCGCGCGCGGATCCTCGGTCGTGGCCATCCTTCGCTCGATTCTACGGGCGCGTTTCGGCCTCCTGCCGTCCGCCTCGCTGCCGATATTCATCGTGTGGCGAAGATCGTTGCAGTTGTCATTTGTGGCCTCGTCGCACTCACGACGGCGGGCGCGCCGGCGGCGACCGCGAGAACCGGCCTGCTGCAGCGAGCGTCACAGTTGTCGGGCCTGCCGGTCCGCCGAGTTGTCCCGGAGAAGAAGCTCGCGGCAATGGCGTACGACTCTGCTGTCCTGCGAGCGGCCTACCAGGACTACCCGCGCTCGCTCCGCAACATCGACACGGCGCTCTACACACGGCTCGGGCTGATGCCGCGCAACCTGCAGGCTCGAATCGCGTCGGCGGCCCAGACGTCACGAGCCTTGTACGACCCGGCTGCGCGCACGCTCCTGCTGCGGCGCACTCCGCTGCCGCTGCGGGCGCGGGTCGTGAACGAATTGGTGCGCGCCCTCGTCGACCAGAACTTCAACCTGAGGCGGGTCGCCGGCCTACGCGTACGCGACCGCGACCGCGCGCTCGCCGCTAAGAGCATCGTGGACGGGACAGCCGCACTCGCTTCCGGGGTCGTGGCGAGTCCGGCACGAGGGACGCCGGTCGAGCGTTTCCTCCAAGTCGAGTCGGGCCTCGGTCCGGGAAAAGCGCTCGCGAAGGAGTTGCGTTACCTCGGCGGGTCGCGCGCGCTCGCGAGTGCACTTCGATCGTTTCCGCAGACGACCGAGCAGCTCTTGCACATCGACAAGTTCCTCGAGCGCGAGCGCGCGCTCACCGTCCGGCTTCCAACTCGGATCGGAGCTTGGAAGCTCAGCGCGTCCGAAACGTTCGGTGAGCTCGACGTCCGCAGCCTGCTGGGCGCCTTCGGAATACCGGACGCGGGCGCGGCTGCCGAGGGCTGGGGCGGTGGCCGCATAGGGCTCTATGTGTCTCCCGCGGGCGAGACGACTGCAGCGCTCTCGCTCGAATGGGACACGATCGATGATGCGGCGCAGTGGCGCGATGCGGTGCCGCGTTACGTCGACGTCGCTTTCGCGGGCGCGGCGCGGCACGACTGCCCGCCCCTCGACCACTGCTGGTCGGCTGCCTCGACGGTTGCCTCCCAGGTGCTCGGAACGACGAGCGTCCTTGCCAGCGGGTCCGGGGCCGAGACGGTCGCGGCAGCCCTCTTCAACCAGGGGTAACCCTCGACTCGAGCCTTAGGCTCGCCGTTCGCCTCGGACCTGGCCAGGCGCAGATCAGCCGGCGCCGTGCCGCTCACTTGCCAGGTCGAGTGAGAAATCTGCACTTTTCAGTACCCCAGAGGGGGGATTTGCACGAAAAGACACTCGTTAGAAACGCAAAGCGCTTCAGGAACCCCGGCGCCACAGCCGATCCCTCCAAACGGAGCCACGAGTCAGCAATGGCGCGTGGATGGAGAATATGGCGAGCTTCCCGGACCTGCGGCCTCATCGGCGCTCGGCGACAGCCGAGCGCTTGGCTGTGTCCAAGACCAGGACTCGCTTTCTCCTCGCGGTCTCCACCGCGCTCTTCTTCACCGCCTGTCTCGCCGTCACCGAGCTCGCCACTCTCCACGGCAAGAAGGCACACGACGCATCGGCATTCCTGACGAGGGAGCTGGGCCCGCCGCTGGGCGCTGCGCCCCTCGTCAGGACGCCGGCGCACGGCGTCCGGATCCGCATCCGCCACGGCGGCTTCGATCTTCGAACGCCCTCCGGATCGATCTCACTCGTCTCACGGGACGTCGGCAGGGGCTCCTGGCGTCGCTTCGAGCACGGCGCGCTGCGGAACGTTTCGATCGGCCAGGAAGCCGTCGCGGTCAACGGCAGGTCGGTCGAGCAGAGCCTAAGAGTTGTCGCGCGTCACGGGCGTCGTACCTGGCGCTGGCGGCTCGACTCGGACCTGAAGCCGCGCCTGGCCAACGGCTACGTCGGTTTCTTCGCCGGGCATCGGCTCGTCGATCTCGAGATCCAACCCGTCAAGATCCTCGACGACGGAGGGCGAGACGTCACGCCGAAGGGTGCGCACTGGTCTCTCAAGAAGCAGGGCGGAACGGCGTGGCTCGAGCTCGCACTCGACGACGCGAAGCTTCCTCTCCCCTACACCATCGACCCGGCTGTCGTGCGCAGTGCCGGCGCAGTAGCGACCGGCAACGGCGCGTTCAACGTCACGATCCCGGCAGGCGTTCAGACCGGCGACCTGCTCGTGCTCGTCCTGGCCCAGGCGACCAACGCGATCCCCGCGACGCCGACAGGCTGGTCCGTCGTCACCAACTCCGGCGGCGTCGTCGCAGGCGGCGGTACGAAGCTCGGTTACGCAACCTTCTACCGGAAAGGGCTGGCCGCCGACTCGAATACGACGGCCGGCGTGACCACCACCGCCGCCGGAGTCGCAGAGGTGTTGGTGTACCGCGGCGTCGACACGACTCTCACCACATCCTGCCCCAGCGCGACGTGCATGATCCGCCAGGCCGCCGCCGCGCCCACCGGCGCGAACTCGACGACGCTCACCTTTCCGACGATCACCACGGCGATGGCGTCCGAAGAGGTGGTCGGCACCGGCACGACACTGCTCGATGTCGCCTGGCCGGCGGCCTCGACAACCGGGAGCTACGCGAGGCAGTCACCTGTGCACGCGAACAACGGCGCGACGATCAGCCTGGCGGCGTACGACCAGAACGTCACGACGAGCGGAACCGCCGTTGCGGGAACGATCACCATCACCAGCGCAAAGAACCTCGGCTTCACCTTTGGGCTCACCAACGACACGAACCCGCCCGCAAGCGGCGCCGAGGCGATCGGAGGCATCAGCCCAGCTGGCGTCGCCTACCAGCCAAGTGCCGGCGGCACGATCTACTACAACGGCAACGGCAGCGGACAGTTCACGATCTCGGATCCGATCACAGATGCCGAGTCAGGCCCCGGCTCGGTCTCGTATCCCGCAGTAGCGACCAGCGGGTGGACGCACGCCCTCGAGACCGTGTCGACAGGCTCGAACTACACCTCAGCGGCCTACCAGTGGAACGCGGGCACGCACACCGCCCCCAGCGCCGCGGAGCGAACGCTGAACGAGAAGGACAACGGCGACAACGCGACGACGAGCAACATCGTTGCGATCGTCGACGACTCGACCGCCCCGGCGGGTGGGGCGTTGACGGTGAACGGCACCGTTGCGAGTGGTGGCGGCAGCTCGAGCTACGACAGCGACGGCAGCTTCACGATCGGGACGCGCACCGACTACACCGAAACGCAGAGCGCGACCGCGTCCGGGCTCGCCTCCGCGACCCTGGTGCGAACCAGCGCCTCCTACAGCTCGCCCGACGTCTGCGGCGCCTTCGCCTCACCCAGCACGATCA
>JBBWZE010000322.1:0-7394 GCA_039648845.1 Actinomycetota bacterium
GACCGATTCGGGTTCGTCCTCATGGGCACGATTCGCCGGGACGGGGCCCCGCGCATCAGCCCCGTCGAGGCGCGCGTCGTGCAAGGACATCTGATGCTGGTGATGATCCGCGGCACGCACAAGGCGCGCGACCTCCTGCGTGATTCCCGGCTCGTGCTGCCACACGCCCGTGTTCGATCCGGCCGATCCAGGCTTCGAGCTCAAGCTGCGCGGCCGCGCCGTCGCCGTCGAAGATCGGGGCCTGCTCCTGTCCTCGACGAGCCTCGCCGATAGGGGTTTGGCCGGCGACGTTGCCCGCTTCTGGGTCGCGAGCACCAGGTCAGCGGCCCGGCGAACGTTGCCGGTCAGACCACTAGGGCTCGAAAGCGAGCAGATCGTCGAGCGACTCGCGTCTGCGGATCAGCTCGGCGCGACCGTCTGCGACCAGAACGGCGGCGGGTCGCGGCACGCCGTTGTAGTTCGACGCCATTGCGAGGGTGTACGCGCCCGTAGCGGGAACGGCGAGCAGGTCGTCGCGTCGGGGCTCGGGCAGCTCGACGCCGTCGATGAGCACGTCGCCGGATTCACAGTGCTTGCCGGCGATCCGGTAGATGCCGGCGGGATGTTCGTTTGCCCGGTTCGCCAGCAGCGCTTCGTAGCGTGAGCCGTAGAGCTGCGGTCGCGGGTTGTCCGACATGCCACCGTCGATCGCCGCGTAGGCAATGCCGGACGTCCGCTTGACCACGCCGACACGGTAGAGCGTGAATCCCGCCGTCCCGATGAGCGATCTGCCCGGCTCGAAAATCACGCGGGCGGGCTTCGTCCAGTGGTGGCGCAGCCGCAGCAGCAGCTCCCGCGCGAAGTCCTCCGGCTGCGGCAGGGCCGGGTCGGCCAGCGCATGCCGGACCGCGAGCCCGCCGCCGAGGTCGAACACCCGCGGCGTCCAGCCGAGCTCCGTCTCGCAATGGACCGCGACGTCGACCAGCCGTTCCACGGCGAGGAGGCTCTCGGCGCTGCGCGTGAGCTGTGAGCCGATGTGAACGTGAAGTCCTGCAACGTCGAGCCCTCTGGCCCTGGCGTCGTGCACCGCGGCGGCGGCGTCGTCGGCGGCGAGCCCGAACTTCGACTCCGCATGCGCGGTCTGGATGGCGCGATGCGTCTCGGCTTCGATGGCGGGAGTGACGCGGATCAGGACCCTCGCGGCTCCGGCAGCCTTCGCACGCTCGGCTTCGTCGAGCGCGTCGAGGACGACCAGCGCGCCCGCACCCGCTGCGGCGCCGAGCTCCTCGTCGGACTTGTTGTTTCCGTGGAAGACGATCCGGTCGCCGGGCACACCCGCGCGCAGCGCGAATTCCAGCTCGCCGCGCGTCGAGACGTCGGCCCCAAAGCCTTCGGCGGCCAGCAGGCGCAGCAGCGCGACGTTCGGAAATGCCTTCGTCCCGTACACGACGAGCGCCTCGCGGTCCACACGCGCGTACGCGCGTGCCCGAGCGAGGACGGTGTCGCGGCAGTAGACGACGAGTGGCGTGCCGTATTCCTCGGCGAGCGCCGACGCGCGGACGCCCCCCACGGCCAGTTCGCCGTGCTCGACGGTCGCCGTGTCGGGAAAGAGCTCGATCAGGTCGTTCGGCGCGTTAGTCGCTCCACCAGCCCTGGACGACCTCGGCGTCACCCGGACCGGTGTTCGGCGCCCCGACGACCAGGAACTCGGCTCCCTCGCCGCCCGCTTCGATCGACCGCATCGTGTCCTTGTGCACACGGACCGCGTCCCACTGTCCGAGGTCTCTGACCTCCTCCTCGATCTTCATCCGCGCCGAGCCGCCGACCAGCACGTAGATCTCCTCCTGGTTCCTGTGCTTGTGCCCGAAGGGAAAGCGGAAGCCCGGCGCAACCTTCAGGTAGCTCAGCCCGGAGTTCTCGAGCCCGAGCGGGACGCGCGCCATCCGGAACTCGAGGTTGTCTCCAAGGCCGAAATTGGGCGCTTGATCCTCGGCGTCCTTGAGGTTGAGATGTGTGTAGTCGCTCATGGATCCGACTGTACCGCTGCTACGATCCGTCACGATGAAGGATCTGCTTCTGTAGGAAAGGGAGCCACCGTGGCGAAGGCCGCGCCGACTCCCACGGCCTCTCACTCGAGAGGCTTTTTCGTTTCTAGAGGACGTCCATGGACAAGTACGAGGCGCAGACAATCGAGGCGAAGTGGCAGCGGCTCTGGGAGGAGAACCGTGCCTTCAAGGTGCCCAACCCGGAGCCCGGGGCCCCGCGCAACGAGCGGAAGTCGTATGTCCTCGAGATGCTGCCGTACCCCTCGGGCTCATTGCACATCGGGCACGTTCTGGTCTACACGCTCGGGGATGTCCTTGCGCACTTCTACCGCCGCACCGGCTCGGAGGTGCTGCGCCCCATGGGCTACGACTCCTTCGGGTTGCCGGCCGAGAACGCCGCGATCAAGGAGGGCGGGCACCCGCGCGAGATCGTCGAGCGCAACATCGAAGCGATTCGGCGGACGATGAAGCGGCTCGGCTGGGCGATCGACTGGTCGCGAGAGTTCTCGACCCACGAGCCGGAGTACTACCGCTGGACGCAGTGGCTCTTCCTCAAGTTCTTCGAAGCCGGGCAGGCCTACCGAAAGGCCGCGATCGTCAATTGGTGTCCGAACGATCAGACGGTGCTCGCAAACGAGCAGGTCAAGAACGGCCGTTGTGAGCGTTGCGGTTTCGAGGTCGAGGCGCGCAAGCTCGACCAGTGGTTCTTCCGCATCACCGCGTACGCCGACCACCTGCTCGACGAGATGAAGGATCTGGAATGGCCAGAGCGCGTGCTCGCGATGCAGCGAAACTGGATAGGCCGGTCGGAAGGCGCGGAAATCCTCTTCCGGGTCGAGGAGCTCGACATCGACATCCCGGTCTTCACGACACGTCCCGACACGCTGTTCGGGGCGACCTTCTTCGTGCTCGCGCCGGAGCATCCACTCGTCGACCGGCTGGTCGAGGAGTCCCCGAACGGCGACGAGATCCGTGCGTACGTCAGCAAGGCCGGCGCCAGACCCGCCGAAGAGCGCGCCGCCGGTACCAAGACCGGAGTCTTCACCGGCTTCTTCGCCACGAACCCCGTCGACGACGCGCGCATTCCGATCTGGATCGCCGACTACGTGCTGATGGACTACGGGACCGGCGCGATCATGGCCGTGCCGGCGCATGACGAGCGTGACCGGGAGTTCGCGGAACGGTTCGACCTACCGATCAAGGTCGTCATCGACGAGGAGGGGAAGCTCGTCGGCTCCGCCCAGTTCTCGGGCCTGCCCCACAAGGAGGCGGCGAGGGCGATCGTCGAGTGGCTGGCGACGCACGGCCGCGGACGTTCGGCGGTGAGCTACCGGCTGCGCGACTGGGGATGGTCGCGCCAGCGCTACTGGGGGTGCCCGATTCCGGTTGTCTACTGCACCGACTGCGGCATCGTTCCGGTCCCGGAAGAGGATCTCCCGGTGCTGCTGCCGGAGGTCGAGGACTACAAGCCCAAGGGAGTTCCGCCGCTTGCACAGGCCGAGGACTGGGTCCGTGTGGCTTGCCCGAACTGCGGCAAGGAGGGCCGTCGGGAGGTCGAGACGATGGACACCTTCGTCGATTCGTCGTGGTACTTCCTGCGCTACTGCGATCCACGCAACGACCACGCGCCGTACGACCGCGAGATCACGGACTACTGGATGCCGGTCGATCACTACACCGGCGGGGTCGACCACTCGACCGTGCATCTGATCTACGCCCGCTACTTCGTGAAGGTCCTGAACGAGTTGAAGCTGATCGGCCACCGCGAGCCCTTCAAGCGCTTCTTCGGCAACGGCTTCGTCACCCAGGGCGGCGCGAAAATCTCGAAGCGGGTCGGCGGCGCCGCCACACCTGACGAGCTCGTCGAAATGTACGGCGCCGATGCGACCCGTCTGTCGATCCTGTTCATCGGCCCAGCCGACCAGGACATGGAGTGGACCCCGTCGGGTGTCGAGGGGATGCAGCGTTTCCTCCGGCGGTTCTGGCGTGTCGTCGGCGAAGCGGCCGAGTTGCCGGTGGGCGGCGCTGAAGGGGACGGCGCGCTGGCGCGAAAGGCTCACCGTACGATCGCGCGAGCCACGGATGACCTCGGCAGGCGGCAGCAGTTCAACACGCCGATCTCGACGGTGATGGAGCTCGTCAACGAGCTGGCCAAGGCTCCCGGCGATCCCGCCGCTCGGTTTGCCGCCGAAACGGCGGTTTCGCTCATCCAGCCTTATGCGCCGCATGTGGCGGAGGAGCTCTGGGAGCGCCTGGGACACGAGCGCCTATGGGAGGAGCCATGGCCACAGGCCGATCCCGCCTTGCTCGAAGAGGACACCTTCGAGCTGGTGGTGCAGGTGAACGGGAAGGTCCGCGATCGCATCCAGGTTCGGGCCGACCTGCCGGAGGACGAGCTCGTCGCGCGCGCGAAGGAGTCGCCGAAGGTGCAGGCTCAGTTGAACGGCGCGGAGATTCGGCAGACGATCGTCGTGCCCCGCAAGCTCGTGAACCTCGTCGTCGGCTAGTCAAAACGGCACACTCTCGACGCAGAGCCGACACGGATCCGTGACGTCGCTGTCGCCACGATTGGCGACATGCCCGAGATCCGACTCGACCGGCGGCGCGCGCTTGTTGCAGGCGTCGTTGCGCTGGTGCTGCTCGTGGTTGCCGGCAAGCTGCTGCTGCGGCCTGCGCGCCCGGCCGTACCGCCGCCTGTGCGCGTGGCCGCGCCCGCAGGCCACACCTCTGCGGCGACGTTGTTCGTCGACGTGGTCGGCGCCGTTCGGCGGCCCGGGCTCTACCGGCTGAAGGACGGTTCGCGTGTCGCGGACGCGGTCACACGCGCGGGTGGCCCGACGCCGAAGGCACAGATCGAGCTGCTCAACCTCGCGGCGCGGATCGCCGACGGCGAGCAGATCGTCGTGCCGCGACGCGGGGTCGCCGGTCCTTCCGTCATGGCGCCCGGCGGGGCTGCACCCACAGGTCCGGTGCATCTCAACAGCGCCACGCTCGAGCAGCTCGACGCGTTGCCGGGAGTCGGACCAGTGACCGCTCAGAAGATCCTCGACTACCGGCAGCAGCACGGCGCTTTCGGCTCGGTCGACGAGCTCGATGCGATCGTTGGGATCGGCCCTGCGCGGCTGGAGACGCTCCGCGGTCTGGTCGCACCGTGAATGTCGCTCGCCTTCGGCTCGCTCCCACAGAGGCCGCCCAATGAGCGAGCTTGCTCTCCGTCACAGGTCGCGCGTGTTGGCAGGTTCGCTCTGCCTGGGTCTCGCGGCCGCGAACCTCGCGCGCGCACAAACGGCGCTGGGCGTTGTTCTGACGGCGCTGGTGGGCGGTGCCGCAGCTGTGTCGCATCGACATCGCCGTCTCGGGCTACTCGCGATCGCACTCGCGCTCGCGGGCTGGTGGTGGGGAAGTGCGCGCCTCGATGCCCTCGACCGCAGCCCGCTCTCGTCACACCTCGAGACCGCCGGCCGCGTGCGACTGACGGTCACCGGTGCGGTGCGGCGGGGAAAGTACGACGTGCGGGCACCGGCGGTCGTCACGCGCTTCGCCTGGCGAGAGCTGCGCGAGCCGGTCCAGCTGAAGCTGCCGCTCGGACGAGCGCCCCCGCAGGGCGCCATCCTCGAAGCGCTCGTCAGGGTGACGGCGCCTCGTGGACCACAAAATGGGTTCGACGAGCGGACATGGCTCCGGCGTCACGGCGTGCACGTCGTGCTCCTCGTCGACGACTGGCGGATCGTGGGGCGGCGCGGCGGGCTCGGCGGCGTTGCGGACGCTCTCAGACGGCAGCTCCAGAGGTCGGTCGCGCGTGGGCTGCCCGGCAATCGCGCGGCCGTGGTCGAGGGCGTCGTCCTCGGTGAGGACAGCGGGCTATCGGACGAGCTACGGCGTCGCTTCCGCGCCTCCGGGCTCTTCCATCTACTGGCCGTCTCGGGGCAGAACGTGGCTCTCGTGGCGGGGAGCGCGTTGTTGCTTGTGTGGCTCGTCGGCCTGCCGCGTGTGTTTGGGCAGCTCGCCGCGCTGACGGCGATCTGCGCGTACGTGCTGGCGGTGGGCGCGCAACCCTCGGTGATCCGCGCAGGCGTCGCGGGCGCGCTCGGCTCGCTGGCCTGGCTCACCGCTCGGGCGGCGGACCGTTGGCATCTGCTGTTTCTCGGGGCGATCGTGCTGCTCGCGTGGAACCCGTACACGCTACTCGATGCAGGCTTCCAGTTTTCCTTCGCAGCGGTGCTTGCGATCTTCGTGCTCGTCCCGCGCTTCGAGCGCTTTCTCGAGGGCTACCCGCTCGGCCGATCACTGCGCCTCGTCGTGGCGATCTCGGCAGCCTGCGGGCTGGCGACGGCTCCGATTGCCTGGCTGCAGTTCCACTCCGTCCAGCTGCTGACCGTCCCTGCGAACGCGCTGGCCGCGCCGGTCGTCGCACCGCTCCTCGGGCTTGCCCTCGGAGCGGCCGCAATCGCCCCGTTCTCCGGGAGTGCAGCCGCCGCGCTCGCGTGGCTGAACGGCTGGTGCGCGGCCTATCTCGTCGCAGTTGCGCGGCTCGTGGGCGGTCTGCCGATCGCGCAGATCACGTCGACGCGAGCGCTGCTCGTGCTGCTCGCCGGTGCCCTCCTCGCGGCGGCCTATGCTTGTCCTCCGCAATGGCGACAGAGCTGAAGCCTGTGTACCTGATCACCGGCGGCGATCGGCCGAAGATCCAGCGCGCCCTCCGCCGGTTGCGCGACCGCATCGGCGAGGAGGGTGTGGAGCTTCTCTCGGCGAACGAATCCGGTGGGGAGGATGCCGTCGCGGCCTGCAACTCGATGGGACTACTCGGCGGTGGCCGGCGGCTCGTGATCGTGGAGGAGGTCGAGCGCTGGAAGGCGGCCGACGTGAAGGCCGTCGCGGCCTACCTCGCCAGTCCTGCGCCGGACACCGTCCTCGCGCTCGTTGCTGCGGAGCTGAAGAAGGACTCGCCGCTCGGCAAGGCGTGCGCGAAGGCAGGAGACCTGCTCGTCTACGACGTCCCGAAGCGCCGAGTGCCCGAATGGGTGACGAAGCAGTTCGCAGAGCGCGGCGTGGCGGTCGACCCCGAAGCGGTTCGCCTGCTCGTGGAGATCGTCGGGGAGGATCCGGAGGAGCTCGCGTCCGAGGTGGACAAGCTCGCGACCTGGTCGGGAGGTGACGCCGTCGGTGTCCGCGAGGTCCAGGAGCTCGCCGCGGGTTGCGCGGAGGTGCCGGGCTACGACCTCACCGACGCGTGGGGGCAGCGCGACCTCGTCGCGGTGCTGACGGCGTGCCAGACGTTGCTCGAGCGCTCCGGGGACCCGGTGTCTCGCACCGTGCCGTCATTGATCGGTCTGCTCGTCGCTCATGTCGGCCGAGTTAGAGATTGCCAGC
>JBBWZE010000331.1:0-22944 GCA_039648845.1 Actinomycetota bacterium
TGCTGCATCCGACCGAACACGATGCTCGCCCCTTCGCGCTCGAGCGTCACCGGAATGATCCCCGCGCCTGTCTCGAGGCGGATCTCACCGAGCTGCAGCGGCATGCCGAGAACGAACGCCGAGCCGAGCACAGGATGCCCAGCGAAAGGCAACTCGAGCGCCGGCGTGAAGATCCGAATCCGCGCATGACCTCCGGCTTCCGGAGGCAGGACGAAAACCGTCTCGGAGAAGTTCATCTCGCGCGCGAGCTTGTGCATGGTCTCGTCGTCGGCGCCGCGACCGTCGGTGAAGACGGCTAGCTGGTTACCGGCCAAGGGGACATCGGTGAAAACGTCCGCGACCACGTAGCGCAGGGTGGGCACAGGTTGATCCTCTACCATGATCGCGTGACCCGGCGGCCGTGAGCGCGATCTCCGTCCGCGACCTGCGGAAGTCCTATGGAACATCCGAGGCTCTCCGCGGCATCAGCTTCGAGATCAAGGAGGGCGAGGTTTTCGGCCTTCTTGGCCCGAACGGCGCCGGGAAGACGACGACGATCGAGATCCTCGAGGGCTACCGCACCAGGGACGGGGGTGACGTCGAGGTTCTCGCCTTCGATCCCGAGCGCGCCGGCTCGGCGTTTCGAGAGCGCATCGGCGTCGTCCTGCAGCATTCGCAGCTCTGGCCGAACCTGACGGTCGCCGAGACGCACCGGATGTTCGCCGGCTACTACGAACAGCCACGCAACGTTGACGAGGTGATCGCGCTCGTCGGACTGGACGAAAAACGCGACGCACGAGTGAAGACGCTGTCCGGGGGTCAGAAACGACGTCTCGACCTCGGAGTTGCGCTCGTCGGCGATCCCGATCTCGTCTTCCTCGACGAGCCCACGACGGGTTTCGATCCCGCTGCGCGGCGTGCAGCCTGGGACATGATCCGCTCGCTGCGCTCGCTCGGCAAGACGATCCTGCTGACGACGCACTATCTCGACGAGGCGGAACAACTCGCCGACCGCCTCGCCGTCCTGCGGGAAGGCGTGATCATTCGCGAAGGCACGCCCGCGGAACTGACGGGCGGGTCGAGTGAGACCGAAATCCGCTACCGCAGGGACGGGCACGACGTCGTGGTCCGCACGACCGAGCCCACCAAGCTGTTGCACAAGCTGACGGCCGAGGCGGTGGCCGAAGGACGTGAACTGGAAGGCCTTTCCGTGCGCCGACCGACGCTGGAAGACGTCTACCTCGCACTGACCGCAGAGCACCGGCAATGAGGCTCTTCCGGCATCAACTGCGGTGGGAGCAGCGGCTCTTCTGGCGCAGCCGCGAGTCGGCAGTGTTCGTCTTCCTCTTCCCGATCCTGCTCTTCGCACTTCTGACGGCGGTCTACAACGGCCGGATCGACGGCCGCCCCGCGCCGTGGGTCCTACTCGCCGGGATGATCGGCTACGGCGCGGCGAACACCGCCTTCGCCGGGCTCGCGATCACGCTCGTCTCCCGACGGGAGATAGGCATCCTGAAAAGGATCCGCGCAACACCGCTTCCACCGGCTGTGTACCTCACCGCCGTACTCGTTTCGATCATGATCGTCTTTGCGATTCAGGTCGCGTCGCTCTTCGTGCTCGGCCGGCTTCTCGAGTCGACCCCGTGGCCGAGCCACCTGCTCTCACTGGTACTGGCACTGGCGCTCGGAGCCGCGGCGTTCGCGGCGCTCGGCCTGGCCATCACCGGTTTCATCCGCTCGCTCGAGGGGTCGTCTGCGGTCCTCAACGTCATCGTGCTGCCGATGGCCTTCCTCACTGGATCGTTCGGCCCGACCCGTCACTATCCGCGGGTGCTCCGCGCGATCGGCGACGTTCTTCCGCTGAAGTACCTCCTGGACCTGATCAAGGGCATCTACCTCCACGGCCAGCAGCTCTGGGACAAGCCGCTGGCCATCGCCGTCCTCGGCGGCTGGGGGTTGTTCGGAATGGCTGTGGCATTGGGCACTTTCAGGTGGGAGCCCCGAGAGGGTTAGCCCGGCACCGAGTCGGCTATACGGCTCGTAATGCAGGTCGAGAACGTCATCGCATTCGCCGTCGAGCAGGAGCCCGCCGGCCTGGAGATCCGAGTCAACTTCGGTGTCTTCGCAGGCCGCGACGCGACCGCCGCCGAGCTCGAGGAGCTCGGCAAGCTCCTGGTCCCGGAGGCCGGCGACATCTCGATCGTCGGCGAGCAGCGCCACGAGGTCTCCGAGGATGCGGGGGTCGTCCTGCACCAGGTCCGAGTGTCCATCTCACCAGAGAACGTGCCGGCCGATCCCGGCGAGCGGAAGGAACTCTGCGAGCGGCTCGTCACGCTGGCGGAGATCTGGGCGCGCCAGTGCATCAACGAGCGCCACGCCGAGATCGCAGATCTCTAGGTCAGCGAGCCTTCGCTGCTTTGAGCGCCAGGCCGGCGACCCGCGTCGGGCGGGCGGCTCGTGCGATGACCTCGTCCAGCGCCGTCGCGAAGTCCTCGAGATCCTGTTCCGACAAGACGAGCGGCGGCAGGCCCTTGAGCACGGGTAGGTCGTGGCCTGCGACCTGGCTCAGGATGCGGTGCTTCGTGAAGAGCGGGACGACTACGAGCTGCGCGAACAGACCCGCCTGCATCCGCTCCATCACCCGCCACGCCAGGCTCCCGGATTCCGGCTCGCCGAACTCCATCGCCCACATCAGGCCCAGGCCACGAACTTCCTTCACGGCGTCGTGCGCGTCGACCAGTGGCTGCGTCAGCTCGAGCAGCCGCCGGCCGAGCTGCTCGGACCGCCCCACGAGCTTCGCATCGTCCAGCTCACGCAGCGTTGCGAGCCCGGCTGCCATCGCGAGGTCGTTCGGTGCGAAGGTCGAGCCGTGGCTGACCGAGTGCTCGAGGGAATCGAAGACGCCGTCGTACACTTGCCGCGCCATCAGTAGCGCGCCGACGGGGACGTAGCCACCGGAGAGCGATTTTGCAACCGTCACGATGTCGGGCTCGAGCCCCCAGTGCTCGAATGCGAAGAGTTTTCCCGTGCGGCCGAAACCCGTCTGCACCTCGTCCACTGCGAAGAGCGTCCCGTGGCGGCGACACAGCTCCTGCGCACCCTGGAGATAGCCGTCCGGGGGCAGGTTCACGCCCTTTCCTTGAACCGGCTCGACGAGGAAGAGCGCGACGTCGTCGCTGAGCAGCTCACGGTCGAGGGCGTCCAGATCGCCGAATGGAACCCGCGAGAACCCGGGCAGCAGCGGCCCGAAGCGTTCGACGAAGT
Source organism: Actinomycetota bacterium (assembly GCA_039648845.1). Classification (GTDB taxonomy): domain Bacteria; phylum Actinomycetota; class Thermoleophilia; order Gaiellales; family Gaiellaceae; genus 3-1-20CM-4-69-9. Next base: position 3,244 of record JBBWZE010000331.1, read on the forward strand.
GCGGATCCCCGTTCGCGGAAAGCGAGCCGAGGGTCAACCCGTGAAACGCGTGGTCGGTCGAGATCACCCGCGTGCGCCGAGTCGCCGCACGCCCGAGCTTGAGCGCCGCCTCGACCGCCTCGGTTCCCGAGCTGGTGAAGAGCACACGCTCGAGTCGCGCGGGTGTGCGCTTTAGCAGCTCCTCGGCCAGGAGTCCCGGTAGGAGCGAGACGCCAAGCTGGACGGAACCGGGGGTGTCGAGCTCGAGCATCTCGGTCAGCGCCGCACGGACACGCGGGTTGTTCCGCCCCACGTTGAACATCCCGAACCCGCCGAGCAGATCCAGATAACGGCTGTCGTCGGAGTCGTAGAGGTACTGGCCCTCGCCACGCGACCAGACGCGATCGAAGCCGATCGTCTTCAGCACGCGCATGAACTGTGGATTGATCGTGCGTGCGTAGAGCTGGTACTCCTCGCCCGCACGTGCTTCGAGCAGCTCGCGGATCACCCGCGGAGCGTATCGCCCCCGAAAACGACGAGAGCCCCGCGGCTGCGGGGCTCTCGGATCGGAAACGTGCGGAGGACTATTTTCCGTGGCCCTTGCCCCCGCTCTTGCCGTGGCCGGTGGAGCCGGCGCTCTTGTGGCTCGAGCCGTGCGTCTTCTTCGCTTTCTTCGGCTTTGGCGAGCCGTGACCGTGACTCCTCGTCGACGAGGTGGTCGTCGATGAGGTGGTCGTCAGCGGAACGGTGGTCGTCGTGGAGCTCGTTGCCGCCGCGGCTGCGGCACACGGGCCGATCGAGTCGCCGTGCGCCACGTGGGCGGGAACGGCCGGTGCGGCGATGTTGATCGTGTGCTGCCCGCCGTTGCCGGTTTTGTGGCAGACGTCCATCTTCTGCTGGCCGGCGCCGAGGGCGCCCGCGGTCGTGGTCGTGGTCGTGGCCGTGGTCAGCAGCGGTGTGGTCGAGGTCGTGCTCAGAGCCGTCGAGGTCTGTTTGCCGTGCTCGTCGGACTCCGATTCGAAGTCATTGCCTTGTGAATCCTGGTCGTCCGCAGACTGGTCTTCGCGGTCGCCGGTCGTCGTTCCCGTGGTCGTCTGGGAGGCGGTCGTGCTGGTCGTTGCCGTGTTGAGAGTGGCGCCGGTCGTGATCTGCGCAAGTCCGACGCCCGCAGCGGCGGCGAACGCGAGACCCACGGCCGCGCCGACCAGCGAACGGCGGGAGATGCTGCTCAATCGCTTACGCACTTTGGAATCCCTTCGACGGGGTGAGTTGGGCCCTACGGTTGGTCAGTCGCCATCCGGCGGCGAAACTTGCGCCACGCTCCCCCATCCGAGGCGCGATTCAACCCTCTACGGCAGGATGAGAACTCGATGAAGGCGACCGTCTACCACAGGTACGGTTCACCGGACGTCCTCGAGCTAAAGGAGATCGACAGGCCGGTGGTCAGGGACGATCAGGTGCTGGTCAGAGTCCACGCGGCCTCAGTCAATCCACTCGACTGGCACAGCATGAGAGGCATGCCCTACCTCATGCGCGCGACCGGAGGACTGGCCAAGCCGAAGAATACCGGCTTGGGAGCCGATGTGGCCGGACGCGTCGAAGCGGTCGGCAGAAGCGTCACGCAATTTCAGCCAGGCGATGAGGTGTTCGGCATGAGCATCAGGACTCTTGCCGAGTACGTCTCCGTTTCGGAGCTCGGAGTCGTGTTGAAGCCGGCCAACGTGACGTTCGAGCAGGCAGCGGCCGTGCCTCTGGCGGCACTCACAGCGCTGCAGGGACTTCGCGACAAGGGACAGATCGAGCCGGGGCAAAGGGTCCTGATCATCGGTGCGTCGGGAGGTGTGGGCACGTTCGCGGTGCAGATCGCCAGGTCATTCGGAGCGGACGTGACCGGCGTGTGCAGCACGAGGAACGTGGACCTGGTCCGATCGATCGGAGCCGACCAGGTCATCGACTACACCCGGGAGGATTTCACCCGAACTGGTAAGACGTACGATCTCATCTTCGATTCGGCGGGCTACCGGTCGTTGTCGGACTGCAGGCGGCTCCTCGGGTCCAATGGGATTCTCGTCATGTGCGGCGCAGGGGACGGTCGTTCTTCGCTCCGAATCGGCGCTCGTATGCTCAAGGCGCTCTCGCTGTCGCGGTTCGGGCGCCGGAAGTTCGTCTCGTTCGTGGCGAAGCGAAACACCGATGACCTGGTCGCTTTGAAGGAGCTCGTCGAAGCCGGAAAAGTCACTCCCGTCATAGACAGGCAGTACCCGTTGAGTGAGGTCCCTGAGGCGATCCGGTATTTGGAAGAAGGACACGCTCGAGGAAAGGTCGTCATCGCCGTCTGAGGCGGGCGGCCGTGGGAGTGCCGGATACGATCGACTCCTACACTGGTGGCCGCGCCCCCGTAGCTCAGTGGATAGAGCAGCGCTCTCCTAAAGCGCGTGCGCCTGTTCGACTCAGGCCGGGGGCATCAGCCTGGGTGAGCACCCGCGTCGGGCGCCAGCGGGCTGAGAGGCGGCGGAGCAAGCAGCCCGAGGCGCTGAGCCGCCGCCATCGCCTCGAGCCGAGTGTGCACCTGCAGCTCCGAAAAGATGCTCCGCAGATGGTTGCGAACCGTTTCGGGCGAGATCGTGAGCTGCGTCGCGATCTCGAATGTCGAGAGACCGGCGGCGATCAGGCCGAGGATCTCGTGCTGGCGCGGCGTCAGCTGCGGCTGAGGCTCGGGGGCGATGAGCCCGGAGGGCGGGCGGCGCGCATCGAACGCGAGGATGAGAACGCCGACGATCGCACCGCCGGAGCGCAGAGGCAGGTGCTGCGCCCGCACGCCGCGAAGATGCCCGCTGGCGTCCACGAAGACGGTCTCGAAGTCAGTCGGCTCACCGCGCTCCACGGCGCGGCGGAACTGCGCCGCGACGCCCTCGCGTGCTTCCGGAGGCACCGGCTCGAGGAAATGGCGCCCGAGCCAGTCGGCGTTCGATTTGCCGGAGGCGCGTTCTGCTGCTTCGTTCACGCGCAGGAAGCGGCCCTCCACGTCGTGCAGGCTCGCTGGAATCATGAGGCTGTCGACCAACCAGAGATCGATGTCCTGGAAGGGATGGGACATGGCGCCCACATGGTGGACTAACCGTTCGCGACGCGTCAATACAGCGAAATCAGATGGGAATCTTCGTGAACACCGCGACGATTCCCGTCTCCTCGGCGGACAGGAACCCGAACGTCAGCATCCGGGTCAACACGACGAGGGCCTGCCAAGGTCGGCCCACGATGCCGAACCGGCGGCGAACCGACTTCTGCACAGGGCCTTCGTATGTGCGGAAGTACTCGACCTTCCAGCCACTGGAACGAGCGTGCGCCAGCAACGAGGTGGGTCGCAGACTCAGTGAGTGGACCGATGGAGCGGGATGACTCTCTGGCGAGGCGCCGAGGATGTGAGAGTAGAACCAGCGGTGAACCGGCCGAGGAGTAAGACGCGTCAGGAAGCCTTTGAGCGAGACGACGTTCGGCAGCACGGCCACGAAGGTGCCCCCGGTCTTGAGCGCGTCCCGTACCGAAGCAAAGAGGGCGAGTGGGTCACGAGCGTGCTCGAGGACATTGACGCAAAGGACGATGTCGTACTCTTCCTGCTCGAGCTCGACGTCCTCGAGGTCCATGACGCGATGCTCGTCGGCATCGGGCCGTCGTCCCCGCTCAGCCTGCAGCACGTCCACGCCGACGACGTAAATGGGCCGCCTGATCTCGAAACGCTGCTCCCCGGCCTTGATGTCCAGGACCCTGAGGACCTCGTCGCGGGGAAGGAAGGAGTCGACGAACTGCTCGGCCAGCGCCTGAGCGTCATCGACCGGTTCGAGGTCGGCCTCGTATGACATCTCGTCTGACGGCGCGCCGGACACGACTCTCATTGTTTCAGCCGGGACCGATCTTTACGCTCTCTCCGTCTTGACGTCGTCCAGCTTCACGATCGGCGGTGACCTGAGTGTGCGCCGCGTCGGCTACGGGGCCATGGCTCTGACCGGGCTGGGGGGCTGGGGAGACCCTCCGGACCCCGTTGCGGCAAAGCAGCTTCTTCGCCGCGCCCTCGATCTTGGAGTCCAGCTTTTCGACACAGCCGACTCGTACGGGCCCGAGGTGAGCGAGACGCTGCTCGCGGAGGCGTTGCATCCCTACCCGAGTGATGTGGTCATGGCGACCAAGGGCGGGTCGATCCGAGAAGGGCCGTGGCAGCTTCATGCCGACGGTCGGCCCGCGCACCTCCGTGCGACGTGCGAGGGCAGCCTGCGGCGACTTCGTCTGGATCGGATCGACCTCTATCAGCTGCACGCGGTCGACCCCGCCGTGCCGCTCGAGGAGTCCGTCGGCGCACTTGCCGAATTGCGAATCGAAGGGAAGATCCGCCACATCGGCCTTTCCAACGTGACAGTGGAGCAAGTCGAGTCGGCGCGCAAGATCGTTCCGATCGTCTCCGTTCAGAACGAGTACAACCTCGCCGCTCGCGGCGTCCAGGACGAAGTCGTCGACTACTGCGAGCGCGAGCGCCTCGCGTACCTCCCCTGGCAGCCCTTGGCGAAGGGCTCGCTCGCGCGTGCGCACGCCGCGCTGGGAGCCGTCGCCTCTCGGAATGGAGCAACCCCGGCACAGGTGGCTCTCGCCTGGCTGCTCGCGCGCTCAGACGTCTTGGTCGCCATTCCGGGCACGCTGTCGACGGCGCACCTCGAGGAGAACGTCGGTGGACAGGGGCTGGAGCTCAGCGTCGAGGACCTCCGAGAGCTCGACTCGTACCGCCTTTCGACCCTCGACGCCCGCAGTCTCGCACGACGGTTCGTGTCACCACGGCTCCGGCGAGCCGCGGTGTCCGTCTTGCGGCGCATCAGGTAGCCAGGCGACTGCCGCGCCCCGGTCTCAGCCGGGGCGCGGCAGACCTAACCTCCCCCTAACCGGTGACCGGCGGAGTGAACACGCCGAGCACACCGATGCGCTGCGTGCGGCACGTGGCGTGTGCCGGCACGCGGACCTGCAGGATGCCGGGGCTCCTGCCCGTGATCACGAAGCGCGCAAGGCCGCTGGCATTCGTGTTCGCGCGCTTCGCCACTCCCCGGCCGGTGACGACCACGCGGACACTCTTCACCGGCTTGCCGGCCTCACGGACGCGGATGCGGACGGTCGTGGTCCTGCCGACCGTGAGCGTTCGCGGCGTCACCGTCAACGCGTAGCAAACACTCGGCGGAACGAACGCGCCCTGAACCAGAGTCGCCGCCGACGCCGTGTTGTCAGACGGATCATGCTCGTGCTCTCTTCCTGTGACGACCGCAGTGTTCGTGATCGTTCCGGGATTGGAGGGCCGCACCACGATCATGATGCTCACGAGCTCGTTGAAGGCGACCGTTCCGATGTTGCAGCTGACCGGATTCGTCCCGGAGCAGCTCCCCTTCGTCGAGGACACCGAGACGAATGTCACCGCGGACGGCAGCGAGTCGGTCACGACGACGTTGTTCGCCGTGTCGCCCTTCTTGTTCGTGACGGTCAGCGTGTAGGTCAGGAGCGCGCCGACCGATACCGGGTCCGGGCTGTCCGCCTTCGTGATCGCAAGATCGATCTCGGGAACGCCTGCCGGTGGCGGGGGAGCCGGGGTGTCGTCGTTCGTGACGGTACACGTCGCCGTGTCGCCGAAGTGGGCAAACGAGCCGGCGCAGCCGGCCGACTTGGTCGTCGAATAGCCGCTCACCGCAGCCTCGTTGACAGCATAGGGGCCCGGCTGGAGCGTGATGGCCGTTCCCGCTTCACTGCCCGCGAAGGAGGCCGGGCTCGGGCTCGCACCGGTCACCGTGAGCGTGAAGTTCCCCGCGTTCCTGGTGCCACCGTTGTTGTTGACGACATGCTTGATCACCGTCAGCTTCGGCGCCGCCTTGAGCGTGTTCGTGATCGTGCACGCCGCGGTGTCGCCGAAATGCGCGAGCGTGCCCGAGCAGCCTTCGCCGGACGCGGTCGTGTAATTCGCCAGATCGGTCGTACCGGCCGCGCCTTCCGTGATGGTGTAGGCGACACCGGCGGTGACGGCCACCTCGGTGTGGTCGTTCGACTCGGCACCGCAGTCGAGCGCTGTGCCGACGTCGGTGCCGTTGCGCTCAACCTGGAAGCGGTCGCCGGTATTGGCCTTGCCGTTCGGGCAGGCCTTGGTCACGGTCACCTTGGGCGCTGCCTTCAGTGTGTTCGTGATCGTGCAGGTCGCGGTGTCGCCGAAGTTCGCGAGCGTGCCGGAGCAGTCGTCGCTCAGGCTCGACGTGTAGTTCGCGAGATCGGTCGTCCCTGCCGCCCCTTCGGTGATCGCATAGGGCTTCCCCACTGTGACGCTGACGTCCCTGCTACCCGCACAAGCCAGCGGATCGCCGGCATCTTGGCCGTCGAGCCTGACCTGGAAGCGGTCACCCGTGCCGGCGGCGCCGTTCGGGCAGGACTTCGTGACCGTCACCTTCGGCGCCGCCCTGAGTGTGTTCGTGATCGTGCAGCTTGCTGTGTCGCCGAAGTTGGCGAGCGTGCCGGAACAGCCGGCGCTCGATGTCGTGGTGTAGTTGGCGAGATCGGTCGTACCCGCTGCGCCCTCGGTGATCGCGTAGGCCTGGCCCGCGGTGACCGTCACGTCGGTGGCGTCGCCGCAGTCGAGCGCCGTGCCCACATTCGATCCGTCTCGCTTGACCTGGAACCGGTCGCCGGCGGCCGCCTTGCCACCCGGACATGCCTTCGTCACGATCACCTTCGGCGCCGCCTTCAGTGTGTTCGTGATCGTGCAGGTTGCGGTGCCGCCGAAATTGGCGAGCGTGCCGGAACAGCCGGCACTCGATGTCGTCGTGTAGTCGTCCAGATCGGCAGTCCCCGCAGCGCTTTCCGTCATCGAGTACGCCTGGCCGGCGGTGACGGACACGTCAACGCTCCCGCCGCAATCGAGGGGGTTGCCCACATTCGCCGCGCCTTGCTTGATCTGGAAACGATCGCCGTCGTGGGCCTTCCCGTTGGGACAAGACTTCGTAACGGTCACCTTCGGCGCCGCCTTCAGCGTGTTCGTGATCGTGCAGCTCGCCGTGTCACCGAAGTGCGTCAGCGTGCCGGAGCAGCCCGCGCTGAGCGCTGTCGTGTAGTCAGCGAGGTCGCTCGTGCCGGCCGCGCCCTCGGTGATCGCATAAGCCTGGCCGGCGGTGACGGTCACGTCCCTGCTTCCGGAGCAATCGAGCGCCGTGCCGGCGTTCGAACCGTCGAGCTTGACCTGGAAACGGTCGCCGTCGTTTGCCTTTCCGCCCGGGCACGACTTGGTCACGGTCACCTTCGGCGCCGCCTTCAGCGTGTTCGTGAGCGTGCAGATGGCCGAATCGCCGAAGTTGGCGAGGGTGCCTGAGCAGCCGGAGCTGGAGGCCGTCGTGTAGTTGGCGAGGTCTGTCGTACCTGCCGCGCCCTCGGTGATCGCGTAGGCCTGGCCGGCGGCGACGGTCACGTCGGTTGTGCCGCCGCAATCGAGCGCCGTGCCCACGTTCGATCCGTCTCGCTTGACCTGGAACCGGTCGCCGTCGTTCGCCTTGCCGCCGGGGCACGACTTGGTCACGGTCACCTTCGGGGCCGCCTTCAGCGTGTTCGTGATCGTGCAGCTGGCTGAATCGCCGAAGTGGGCAAGCGTGCCGGAGCAGCCGACGCTGGACGCTGACGTGTAGTTCGTCAGATTCGTCGTCCCAGCGGCGGCCTCGGTGATCGCATAGGCCTGCCCGGCAGTCACTGCCACATCGACGCTGCCGCCGCAAGCGAGAGCGTCACCGGAGTTGCCACCGTCCAACTTGACCTGGAAGCGATCCCCTGAGCTCGCCGCGCCTTCGGGGCACGACTTGGTGACGGTTACCTTCGGCGCCGCCTTCCGCGTGTTCGTGATCGTGCAGGTCGCCGTGCCGCCGAATGTGAGCGTGCCGGAGCAGCCGGAGCTCAGCGAGCTCGTGTAGTTCGCGAAATCGGTCGCTCCTGCAGCGTTCTCCGTGATCGAATAGGCCTGGCCCGCCGCGGGATTGACGTCGAGACTCCCGCCGCAGGCGAGTGCCGTGCCGGCGTCCACGCCGTTCAGGCGCACCTGGAAGCGGTCGCTCGAATTTGCCGCGCCGTTCGGACATGACTTCGTCACGGTCACATTGGGTGGCGCGGTCTGCTTGTTCTTGAACGTGCACGTGGCGTTCGTCGCCGTCGTGCCCTGCGCGACGGTCGCGGTCGCGGTGCCGCCTGCGAACGTGCAATTCGTCCCCACACCCGAGTCGAACGTGTAGCCAGGATGCGCGAGATTGGCGCTCTCGGTGATCGTGTGGGCTCCATCGGTGACGCTGGTGAAGACAACCTGTCCGCTCGAGTCGGTCGGCGTGCATGCCCCGGAGTCGAGTGTGAAGCAGTACTCACCCGCGGTGGCGGCGACGAATCCCGCGCCGTCTGCGCGATCGACTTGCTTCGCGACGGTGATGCTCGGGAGCTCGATGATCTGGTTCGCCGGGACCGGGACGTTCTGCTGGCCTGTCTGAGAGACACCGTCGCCCGGAGTGAGGCGGCTGTGCTGCGACGAGCCGTTGCAGTCGCCGGCCTCGTTCGAGAGCTTGAGCTGGTAGTTGACGACGCCGGCACCCTCCCCGGAGAACGAGACGTTGAGCGTCACGACCCACTCCCCCGCACTGGCGGTCGGACCAGACGCGACGCCGACGGTCGGCGTGGCTCCGCTGATGTTCGTGGTTGCTCCAAGGACGAAGTAGTTGGAGAAAAAGAGACAATCGCCGTCGTTCTCGGTGAACCGCACCTGCACCTGACCGGCGGAAGCCTCGGAACCGGTGAGGGTGAAGCGGAAGTTGATCGTGTCGCTTTCCTTGTACTGCGTGATGTTCCCGGACGAGTAGCTGAGGTCGCTCTTCTGCCCCTCGTGCTGCTTCGCCGTGATCACTGGTGTGGCAGAGAAGTGCCTCGGCGAGCTATTGACGAACCGCATCGCGGACGACGAGCCGGCGCCGATCGCCGTCAGGACAAGCAACGCGACGATCGAGATTCCCCACTTGGCGCGGGCGGCATATGGCCGCGTTTGACCGGTTCTGTTCTTGCCTCTCACTCGAGCTTCCCCCTCGCTTGGATTGCACCAACGGCTTGCGCGCCCGGAAGGCGCAATCTCCCCAGACGGGTGATAGCCCGGTTTAGGAACGCGGAGGACTGGCGAGAGGGCTAGTTGATCTAGCCCTTTGGCGCGACACGCCCTTGCTGTCCCAACCTGAAGGCGGCCGCGATCACTCGAACGAGGTACGCCAGTCCGAGCCGGCCCATCCGATTGAGCAAGCGACGGATTTCTGTCGCAGGCCGCTCAGTCGGAGGTTCCTTGCCCAGGCTGCTTCTCAGGGCGCTGGCAGCAGCGCTCGCTCTCGGTTCGATCAGCTTTGCCGCACCCAGCGTGGCTCAGGCTGCGTGCGGCTCGAGCGGTTACGCCTATGCAGGTCTCGGCTCGAGTCAGCGCGCCTACGGCGTGGCGGCATGGGTCCAGGCAGTCGCGGCGCCGGAGGTGCTCAGCGGACATGTGGCCGGGTGGGTCGGGGTCGGTGGGCCGGGCGCCGGCCCGAACGGGAGCGACGAGTGGCTTCAGGTCGGCTTCAGCGCGTTCCCGGGAACATCGACGAGCAGCCTGTACTACGAGGTCGCCCAACCCCACCAGGCACCCCAGTACCACGAGGTCGCTCTCGGCGTCCCTGCCGGGTCGATCCACAAGGTCGCGGTTGTCGAGTTGGCGAGCCGGCGGAGCTGGTGGCGGGTCTTCGTGGACGACCGGGCGGTTGGTGAACCGGTGTATCTCCCGGGCAGCCATGGTGCCTGGCGCCCAATGGCGACGACCGAGACGTGGGGGGCAGGATCCTTCGTCTGCAACCGATTCAGCTACCGCTTCGGCTCGGTCAGCGTGGCGACCCGTCCCGGCGGCGGCTGGGAGCGGCTGACGAGCCACTACACGTTTCAGGATCACGGCTACCGCATCAGGAAGCTTGGCGCGGCGACGTTTCTCGCCGGAGCCCTGTAGCCCGGCTAGCGCGCGACGATCGAGACGGGCGTCCCGACCGGCGCCAGCCGCCGTAGTGCGAGCGCGGTCCGATTCGACACGCGTACGCAGCCGTGCGACACCGCCTGCCCGAGCAGCCACGGCTTGCTCGTGCCATGGATGCCGACCTTCCCCCCGCCGGGCCACTCGGTCAGTCTCGAGTATGCGCTCGTTTCGAGCGCGAACGACCCGAGAAACGGATCGTCCGGTACGAAACGTGCTGTCACATAGAACTCGCCGAGCGGAGTCTCGCGGCCGGGCGCACCAACTGCCACCTCTGCTCGAAGCAACCGCTTGCTGCCCCGATACAGCTCGATCCGCCTGAGCCCGCGGTGCACGACGATGCGACTTAGTGTCGGTTTGAGCGCCGCGCTGGCTGCCGGTATCCACCCGACCGTCCCATTCGGTCGCATCGGCAGGTTGAGCTTGAACCACGCGCCCCCGTCCGCCGCGCTTGCCTGGCCGACTGCCAACACGATCTGGAGCCGGTAGTCGGACCGGAATTGCTGCAGCAGACGGACGATCTTCGCACTACTGTCCGGACGCGTCCTCACCGCGACGCGTGTGGCAACGAGCTCACCCGCAGCCGGATACGAGGCGGGAAGCGCGGGCGCGGTCGCCGAGGCGCCCGGCACGAAAGTCGTGCCGAGCAGGAACACTCCGAGCGCGTACGTCGCGAAGAAACGCCTTGTGGTCATTCCGGCTCAATATAGGGCGAGGATCAGAGATCCACGCGCTGCCGACGCTCGACTAACGGCCGATCGAAAGAATGCGGGCGCGCCAAGCGCCGCTCGGCGCCTGGATCTCGACCTCGTCGCTCACCTTGCGTCCCATGAGCGCGCGACCGACAGGTGAGTCCGGCGACACGCCGCCGACGCTAGAGATCTCGACTTCCATCCGCTCGCCATCCTCGTCTTCGATCTCGACCTTCGTGCCGACGCCGACCGTGTCGTCGTCGACGTCGCTCTCGTCGATGATCACGGAGCGCTCGAGCCGATCGCGGAGCATCGTGATGCGCCGCTCGAGGAGGCCCTGCTCGTTCTTCGCCGCGTGGTACTCGAAGTTCTCCGACAGGTCGCCGAAGCTCCGAGCGGTCGCGATCGCCTGCACTGCTTCCGTGCGACGCGGGCCCTCGAGCTCGGCGAGCTCGGCTTCGAGCTGCGCCTTCTGGGCGAGGGTCAGTGCATCGGATTGGTCGCCGGCCATTCAAGGAGCGTAGCGTTCCTGCCGAGAGGAGTAACTGGTACCTTGTATTCACGGGTCGCATACGGCGCCCCGGTGAGATGAGCTTCTCGTTCCTCCTTCGGGTGTTTCGAGGTAGGCAAGTCTCGAACCCATAGAAGGAGTCGAACAACTCATGCAGCGATCTTTCCGCGAGCTTGGCGTGTCGCCGCCTGTCGTCGACGCGCTCACCGCTCGCTCCATCCACGAGCCGTTCCGGATCCAGGCCCTCGTCCTGCCGGATGCCCTGGCGGGGCTCGACGTGCTCGCGAAATCTCCGACCGGATCCGGGAAGACGCTTGCGTTTGCCCTGCCGATCGTCGAACGCACTACAACCGCCGACGCCCGTCCGTCGGCACTCGTTCTCGTCCCGACACGCGAGCTCGCCGCTCAGGTGAGCGCAGAGCTCGAATCCCTCGTGCCGGCCAAGGGTCTCAAGGTGGCCGCGGTCTACGGCGGCGTGCCGCTCAACGCCCAGGCGAAGCGCGCGAAGAGCGCGCATGTTCTGGTCGCAACACCCGGACGCCTGCAGGATCTCGCCGAGCGTCGTCTCGTCGATCTCTCGCACGTCCGCGTTCTCGTCCTCGACGAGGCAGACCGGATGCTCGACATGGGCTTTCAGCCGCAGGTCGATCGCATCGTCCGCCGGCTGCCGCGTAATCGCCAGACGATGTTCTTCTCGGCCACGCTCGACGGTCCGGTCGGCGAGCTGGCGCGCAACTACACGAACAGCCCGTCCCGCTTCGAAGCGGCGCTTGCCGAGGAGCAGGAGCCGGGCGAGATCGAGCACCAGTTCGTTCCGGTCACCGCCGACACCAAGGTCGAGACGCTCGTGAAGCAGATCAACTCGTCGGAGGGCCTGACACTTGTCTTCGTACGGACGAAACGCGGCGCGGACAAGCTCGTCCAGAAGCTTGCTCGCCACGATGTCAGGGCCGTCGCGATGCACGGCGACATGTCGCAGGGAGCGCGCGAGCGCGCCCTCTCCCGCTTCGAGAGCGGCAAGGTGACGACACTCGTCGCCACCGACGTCGCGGCACGCGGCCTCGATCTCGACGACATCACGCACGTGATCAACTTCGATCCGCCGGGCGAGGACAAGGACTACGTGCACCGCACCGGCCGCACGGGCCGGGCGGGACGCAGCGGCAAGGCGATCACACTGGTCCTGCCCGAGCAGCAGGCCGAGACGAGCCACGTCGCCCGCCGGCTCGGTCATCGCGCCCAGTTCGAAGAGGCAGGCCTGCAGTCGGCGCGAGCGAAGCTCATGTACACGAGCCGCCGCGGCCGACGCTCGAAGTGGTAACCGCCGCTTAGACCTTCGCGAGGCCGCGCGCTTTGCGTGAGGTGGCGGTCTGGCGCCTCTGGGCCGACAGCACCGCCTTCCGCAAGCGCACGTTCTTGGGAGTCACCTCGACGCATTCGTCGTCGCCGAGGAACTCCAGTGACTGCTCCAACGACAGCAGGCGAGGCGGAATCAGCCTGACGAGCTCGTCCGCAGTGGACGAACGCATGTTGGTGAGCTTCTTCTCCTTGGTCGCGTTGACGTCGAGGTCCTCGGCGCGCGCATTCTCGCCCACGACCATGCCCTCGTAGACCTCGGTGCCGGGCGCGATGAAAAGCTGTCCACGCTCCTGCAGGTTGAGCAGTGCGAAAGCCGTCGCAGGGCCGCGGCGATCGGCGACCAGACTCCCCGTCGGCCGCACGCGCAGCTCCCCCTGCCAGGGCTCGTATGCGTGAAAGACGTGGTGGAGGATGCCCGTGCCGCGCGTCTCGGTCAGGAACTCCGTGCGGAAACCGATCAAGCCTCGCGCAGGGACGACGTATTCCATCCGCACCCAGCCGGTGCCGTGGTTCACCATCTGCTCGAGCCGGCCCTTCCGGAGCGCGAGCAGCTGGGTGATCACACCGACGTAGTCCTCCGGCGCATCGATGGCGAGGCGTTCCATCGGCTCCTGCACCTTTCCTTCCACTTCGCGGGTGACGACCTGGGGCTTCCCGACCGTGAGCTCGAAGCCTTCCCGGCGCATCAGCTCGACGAGGATCGCGAGCTGAAGCTCGCCGCGCCCTTGCACCTCCCAGGCATCGGGCCGCTCGGTCGGGAGCACGCGGAGGGAGACGTTCCCGACGAGCTCCTGCTGGAGTCGCGCGAGAACCATGCTCGCCGTCAGGCGCGTGCCGTCCTGGCCGGCAAGCGGCGAGGTGTTGACGCCGATCGTCATCGCGAGGCTTGGCTCGTCCACTCCGATCACAGGCAGCGGGCGCGGATCGTCCGGATCGGCAAGCGTCTCGCCGATCGTGACCTCGGGAATGCCCGCGACCGCGATCAGCTCTCCCGGCCCGGCCTCCTCGGCCTCGACACGGTCGAGTGCCTCTGTGACAAAGAGCTCGGTGACCTTGACGCGCGTGATCTCGCCGTTGGCGCGACACCAGGCGATCTGCTGACCCTTGCGAATGGTCCCTTCGCGGATGCGGCAGAGTGCGAGTCGCCCGAGGTAGGGAGAAGCGTCGAGGTTCGTGACATGCGCCTGCAACGGATGCCCCTCCTCGTAGGAGGGCGCGGGAATCCTTTCGAGTAGCACGTCGAAGAGCGGATCCAGGTCGTCGGCGAGGTCGTCGGGCTCCAGCCCGGCCCGGCCGGCTCGTGCATTTGCGTAGACGATCGGAAACTCGATCTGGCTCTCGTCTGCGTCGAGATCGAGGAACAGCTCGTACACCTCGTTCACGACCTCCTCGATACGCGCGTCCGGGCGGTCGACCTTGTTGACGACGAGGATCACCGGCAGCCGCGACTCGAGCGCCTTGCGCAGGACGAACCTCGTCTGAGGCAGCGGCCCCTCGCTTGCGTCGACGAGCAGCAGGACGCCGTCCACCATCGTCAGCGCGCGCTCGACCTCGCCGCCGAAGTCGGCGTGCCCAGGCGTGTCGACGATGTTGATCTTGACCCCGCCGCGCCGGATGGCCGTGTTCTTCGCGAGGATCGTGATCCCCTTCTCGCGTTCGAGGTCCATCGAGTCGAGCACCCGCTCGGCTACTTCCTGATTCGCCCGAAAGGAACCTGACTGCCACAACATCGCATCGACGAGCGTCGTCTTGCCGTGATCCACGTGGGCGACGATCGCAATGTCCCGAATATCCTCGCGAAGCGGCATTCGACGAGGGTAGCGGCACGGACCGCCGCCCCTGTGGATTTCGCCGCTATCCTGTGTGTTGACTGGAGCGAGCATCTGCGCGCGCCCCTTTGAGGAGGATGATTCCATGACGGCAGACGCTCGATCGGTGCAGCGTGTCGATGGTGGTCGAATGAACGGCGACATGCTCTGGTTCAACAACGAAAAGGGCCACGGCTTCATCGAGACGGCGGGCGGAGAGCGTCTGCGCGTCGAGGGCCGCGATTTCCGGAACGGCCCGCCCGAAGGACGGGTCGCAGGCATGGCGGTCACGTTCCAGGTCAACGGTGACGGCGACGAGGCTCGAGCGGAGGACGTTGTCTTTCCGGACGATGCCGCGCCTCGGCGTGCACGCATCCGCCGCAGCGCCGGCCGCTGAACGCGCCACTCGCGTGACAGGCGCGTCACGATTGCGTACCCGTGCCTGGCACCGGGACGTTCGCCCTGCGTGCAGCGGAAACGTGCGTCTCGTCACGCTTCCTTGATCGTTGCGTACCCGTGCCTGGCACCGGTACGCGTCGGAAGTCGACACGCCTCCGTCGATCCGTGCCTACGGCAGGCGAGGCGACCAGAGCGCAGACAGGACGCCGCCAGCAACGAGCAGCAACGCCGCGGCCGCCAGGAAGCCGTAGGTGATCTCGCTCTGGCCGGGCTTGCGGCCGAGACGAGAGCCGAGGTTCGAGTACGCCGACTGCAATGACTTCGCGCTCTGCGCGGCGAAGAATTGACCACCCGTACGCGAGGCGATCGCCCTGAGCGTGTCGGGATCCGGTGGCACCGGCACGCGCCGGCCGCCCGGAAATGCCCCCGGCCCTCCCGGGAAACCGCCGCCACCGCCACCGCCGCCACCGCCGTTGAAGTTGAGCGTGCCGTTCGGAGTACCAAGCGCGACCGTGTACACCGGAATCCGGGCCGCCTTGGCGAGATCGGCTCCTTCGAGCGGCTCGAGGTCGCCCCGCGTCTGCGCGCCGTCCGAGAGGAACAGGATCGAGACGAGGCCCTGAGTCTCGGTCTCGGGGGTGGCGGCCGTCGCCGACGCGAGATTGCCGTTCTGCCCTCCCACAGCCTGCTGGCCGAGCTTGACCGCGGCTGCGAGCGCGTCGCCGATGGCCGTGCCCCCGAAGCTCGGGAACCATTCGATCGTCTCCAGCGACTTCCGGACGAGATCGTGGTTCGTCGTCGGTGGTGCGGCCACCGCGGGATCGCCCGCAAAGGCGATCAGACCGACCTGTAGCCGGTCCGGCACGCGGCCGAGAAACGTGCGGATGGCCGCGGCCGCCGCGCCGATCCGATTCGGCTTCACGTCCTTCGCCTCCATCGAGCGCGACACGTCGATCACGAGGATCACCGTCGCGCGGTCCCGCGGCACGAGCGTCGTATGCCGCGGACGAGCCATCCCGATGCAGAGCGCCGCCAGCGCGAGCAGGAACAGCGCCAGCGGTACGAACCGCCGGCGATAACGGCTGCCTGCCACGCTCGCCAGCACGTCGAGATTCGTGAACCTGATCGCGTAACGCATCCGCCTGCGCTCCGAAAGGACATAGAGCGCGACCGCGAGCGGAACGGCGAGGAGTGTCAGGAGGAGCAGAGGACGTTCGAACGTCACGAGCCACCACCGCAAACCGCGCCGACCTGCACGACCGCCCGGACACCTTGCACCGCCGCGGTCGAACGGACCCGCACTCCCACGCGCCGGCCCTGAACGCTGCGCGTGGCGCTCACGCTCCGGATCAGCGCCTCAGGCGGCGCCGACTGCGTATAGAAGGCGACGGCGTGCCAGGACGAGATCAAGTGCTCGCTCCCGGCGCACGACACGGCGGCGTTCACGAGGCCGGGACGGAGGCTCACGGTGCGCACCCGGCTGGTCGTCGGCTCTCCCGGCGGGAAAGCCGCAAACGTCCTGCGCGGCACCGGCCCGGCCCCGCCGCCCGACGAGGGCAGGCAACCGAGATGCGGGCGGAAGCTCGGCCCTTTTGGCGCGTTCCCCGTGTAGGTGCCCCGGAACAGCGCCGAACGTGCAGTCGTCACACCCGGGTTGACGGGACTGCCGAGCTTGCCGAGGAAGGCGATGTCGATTGCGCGGTCGGTCAGTTCGGCGTCCAGCCCACCGATCACGTAACCGCGAGGGCAAGAGAGCTGGAAATCGACACGCGGTCGCGGTGTGGTCGGCGCTGCAGGCACGACGACCCAGGGCCCGGCAACACGGACGCACACCGGCAATCCGCGGCACTCGTTCGTCGCGCCCGCCGAAGAAGCACTCATTCCTGCGACCGCAGCCAGGAAGGCTGCCACCACCAGAAGCCGCTTCACGGCACCCTCCTGAACCAGAGTGCCGACAATGCTCCGCCGAACACCAGGAACGCTGCGGAGCCTCCGGCGAACAGATCGGTGATCTCACGCTTCTCGCGCCGGTGACCGAGACGCGAACCGAGCTTCTCGTAGATCTGACGCAGACGCGCTGCATCCGGCGCGGTGAAGAACTGGCCGGCGGTGACGCGTGCGACCGTTTGGAGCGTCTCCGGGCTCGGGGGCACTCGCAGCTGTGCCTGGTAGCCACCGGCGACCGGCACGTTGACGACCCCGTCCGGCGTACCGACAACGACCGTGTACACCGGGATGTGCAGCGCCTTCGCCTGCGCTGCCGCGACGTCCGGCGTCGTCCGTCCGCTCATCTGGGCCCCATCGGAGATGACGAGCATCGCCGTCGGGGGGATCTGCCCGTCGCTGGTTCGCTCGGCTCGCGCAAGACGTGTCCCGAGCGCCACGGCGTCGCCGAGCGCCGTTCCCTGTCCCGACTTGAGCGACTTCAGCGCGCTACGCACCAACTCGCGGTCCTCCGTCGGAGGCACGGCGACGTAGGCGCGGCCGGCGAACCCGATCACGCCGACTCGAAACTTCTTCGGCATCCCGTTGACGAACCCCTCCGCTGCCTGCTGCGCGGCGGCGAGTCGCGAGGGCCGGACGTCCTGCGAGCTCATCGAGAGCGACGAGTCGATCGCGACCAGCACCGTCGCCTCCTCGCGCTGGACGCTCACGCTCGCGTGCGGCCGCGCGACACCGACGATCATCGCGGTGAGCGCAACGAGAAACAGGGCGATCGGCAGATGCCGGCGCCAGCCGGGAGCGGCATCGACGAGGTTGGGCAGCAAGGCCGAGGCGGTGAAGCGCGTTGCGTAGCTCAGCCGGCGCCGCTCGCGGAGCACGTAGAGCCCCACCAACACCGGTACGAGCACGAGACCGATCAGTGCAAGCGGAGATTGAAAGCTCATCGACGTGCCCCCAGGCGCAAGAACACGGCAAACGAACGCAGCCAGTCGCCCGCGGTCGTCAGCACGAGGTGGCGCGCTCCGGCTGCGGCGAACGCGCGCGCCAGCTCAGCCCGCTCTGCCGCGGCCGCCGCGGCGAAACGAGCACGGAGCTGCTCGCTGCGCGTATCGGCGCGGAGCTGCCGTCCTGTCTCGGGGTCGACGAGCCACAGAACACCCGCGTTCGGCAGCTCCTGCTCGCGCGGGTCCCTGATCTCGACTGCAATGACGTCGTGCCGTCCGGCGAGCTCGAGCAGCGGCCGGCGCCAGTCGAGCGGACCACGAAAGTCGCTGACGACGATGACAGCCGCCCGCTGCCTGGCAAGCGACGCCGTCCGGTGGAGCGCCTCGCCGAGCGCCGTCGCGCCGGCGTTCTCCGCACTCGGCTGATCCCGCAGCGTGGACAGGAGCCCGAGCAGTCCGAGCCGCCCCTGTCTGGGCGGAAGAGTTCGTGGCGTGTCGTCGCCGAAGGTCACGAATCCGAGCCGGTTGCCGCGTCTCGTCGCCACATGGCCGACCGCGATCGCAACTCCCTCGGCGACGTCCGCCTTCCGGCGGTCAGCGGTGCCGAAGTGCATCGACGCGGAGGTATCCAGCACGAGCCAGGTCACGAGTACACGCTCCGCGAGATGCACGCGGACGTGTGGGACACTCGTGCGCGCGGTGACGTTCCAGTCGATCCTCCGCACGTCGTCGTCGCCCGGAACGTAAGGACGCACCTGCGCCAGCTCGGTTCCGTCGCCGAGGAGTGTCGAGCGATAATCCCCCGCAAGCAGCCCCTGCATCTTGCGCCCGATGCTGACGTCGAGGGCGCGCAGCAGCGCATCCGGCAGCGGCCCCGGCCCCGGCCGCGCGGGTGTCGGCTCGGAGTGGAGCGGCCGAATCACGCCGCGCCGAAAGAGGCGATGTCCGTCTTGGGAACGGGAACGGCGTCGAGCACCTTCTCGAGGATCGCGTCCGGCGTCACTTCCTCCGCGAGCGCCTGGTACGTCAGCACCAGCCGATGGCGCAGCGCGTCCTTCGCGAGTGCCTGCAGGTCCTCGGCGAGCACGTAGTCCCGGCCCCGCACGAGTGCCAGCGCGCGGGACGCCTGCACGAGGCTGATCGGCCCCCGCGGGCTGGCCCCGAAAGCGATGAAGTCCTTCAGCTCCGCGATGCCGTGGGCCGCGGGCTCTCGAGTCACGGTGGCGATACGGACGGCGTAGCTGACCAGCGCCGGATCGACGTAGACGTCGAACACGGCCTGCTGGAGCGATTGCAGATCCTCGAGCGAGAGCGCCTGACGAAGCTCGGGGGCGGCGACGAGCTGACGCTGCACGATCGTGAGCTCCTCGTCGTGCTCCGGGTAGTCGATCAGCACCTTCAGCATGAAGCGATCGATCTGCGCCTCCGGCAACGGATACGTCCCCTCGGACTCGATGGGGTTCTGCGTCGCCATGACCAGAAACGGGTCCGGAACGGGATACGTCGTGTGTCCGATCGTCACCTGGCGCTCCTGCATCACCTCGAGGAGCGCCGACTGCACCTTCGCGGGCGCGCGGTTGATCTCGTCGGCGAGCAGGAAGTTGCAGAAAACCGGGCCGAGCTCGGTCTCGAAGGCACCCTCGCCCGGGCGGTAGATGCGGGTGCCGACGAGATCGGATGGAACGAGGTCGGGCGTGAACTGGACCCGGGCGAACGACCCTCCGAGGACACCCGCCGTCGTCTTGATCGTGAGGGTCTTCGCGAGCCCTGGCACCCCCTCGATCAGGAGGTGGCCCTGGGCGAGGAGGCAGACGAGTACGCGCTCGAGCATGTCGTCCTGGCCCGCAATCACCCGCCGGATCTCGAATAGGGCCTGCTCGAGCCGGTCCCTGGCCTCCGCCGGTGAGGGCACGGGCAGGTCGGTGGGCAGCTCGGTCACGTCTTCTCCCCTCCTTCGCTTACACGGAGTCATATACGAGAGCAGGAGAACTTAAGTTTC
>JBBWZE010000350.1:0-16816 GCA_039648845.1 Actinomycetota bacterium
GCCAACGGCACATCGATCCTCGACCACGTGCTGGCGCAAACGATCGACGTGTTCAACTGCTGGCAGTCGGAGTTCAAGCCCTCGCGCAACGCCGTCAGTGCCGCTCTCGAAGCAGTGGTGAAGACGCTCAACGGGCGGCCGGGACTGACGCGGCCACTCAAGGTCGTCGAGGCCGCCGAGGCTGGCGACGGTGCCGTGCGGATTGATTCTGCGCTGCTCGACAAGATCAGGGCGGCGGAATTCTTCGTCGCCGACCTGACGCCCGTCACAGCCTACGACGGGCGCTTGCGGCCCAACGACAACGTGCTGATCGAGGTCGGGTACGCCCTCGCAAGCAAGGATGCGACCCAGGTGATTCTTCTCGCGCAGGCTCGACCGGACCTTGAAGAGAACAACCCTCGATACGCGTTCGACATCGCGCAGGTTCGACGGCACCCCTTTACGGACAGGAAGGGCGCGCAGGTCCCGCTGATGACCGAGCTGGAAGCGGCACTCCGTCGGCGCGGCTGGCTCCGATGAGCAGGCTGTTCCGGGTCCCAACCGGGACCCGACGCCCCTGGAAGGAGGAGGATTCCCGGGGACTCCTGGGGAGTCGGTGGACGACCAACCGGGCGAAACCAGCGACTTTCGGCCAGGAAAGCGCGCTGTTGAAGATGCCGCCCGTGGCTTCAATTCCCACCGCCTCCACCACTTTTCCTCGGGCAAACGTGCCCTTCTTGCTTAGAACCGGGCCCCAATCGGGCCCCGACCTTCCGGCGCCGCTCCCAGCGGCGCCGGTTCGTCGAGACGACGAACCGCATCCGTCGACACCTCGGGCGTCAGGTGTGCGTATCGCTCCGTCATCACGATGCTTCGGTGGCCGAGTAGCCCCTGGACGCCGCTCAGCGGTACGCCCCGCATCACGAGATGCGATGCGAAGGTGTGGCGCAGCACATGCCAGCTGAACCGCTTCAGCTTGGCCCCGTCCGCAGCCCGCCAGAGCGGCCACCTCACCTCGCCGGGCGTGAGCACCTCGTGCCCACTGCCGAAGACGAAGCCTTTCACCGAGCGCGAGGGCAGGGCCTGTAGCGCAGCCACCGTCTCCGGCGACAGCGACACCTGACGTTCTCGTCCGCCCTTCGGACTGCCGAACGCACCTCGGTAGACGTTCCGGCGCACGAGGAGGCGAGCGCTGGCGAGGTCGACGTCGTCCCATCGCAGCGCGAGAAGCTCGCCGATGCGAAGACCGGTCCGCAACGCGGTGAGGACCATCGGACGCCACTCGGCGTCCGCAGCTTTCAGCAGCGCTTTGCTCTCCTCGAAGCTCAGGAACGTGATGTCCGGCGCAGTCACCTTCAGGAAGGCGACCCTCGGCGCAGGCCCCGGCATTCGCCCCCACTCGATTGCGACATGCAGCATCCGCCGCAGCACCGCGAGGTGGTTGTTCACGGTCTTCGGAGCCCGCCCGAGAGCGCGCTTCGCAGCCTTGTACTTCTCGATGTCGGCGACACCGATGCGATCAAGCCGCGCGCTGCCAAAGGCGGGCACGAGGTGATGGGCGAGCAGCGTCTTCTTGGTCGCCACCTCACTCGGCTTGTTGTTCGTGGTCGCGTACACGTCGAGGAACTCCTTCGCCCAGTCAGCGAACGTCGGAACCTTCGTTGGTGCGACCGTCTGTCCGGTGACGAGCTTCGCGCGAAGCCCACCCTCGATCCGGATTGCTTCCTCCTTCGTCTTCGCAGCCTTGCGGATGCGGGTTCGTTCCCCTCCCTGCCAACCCACGACGTCGACTCGCCATCGTCCGTCCTTCCTGCGATTCACGCTCATCGCGACCTCCGAGGTCGCGCGCTCTCCTGGCCCGACATCCAAGCTAGCAGCTCGGGGCGGAAGAACCGGACGCGGCGGCCGATGCGCCGAACGCCGGGCAGGTGCCGCAGCTCGACGAGACGGTAGACGGACTTCGAACTCAGGCGGAGCAGGACGGCGACGTCGTCGACGGTGAGGAGAGCCTCAGCGCGCAACTGCCGCTGGCGCTCGTCGCTGCTCGTCAAGTCTTTTTCGTCGGCACAACTCGGCCCATCCGACTCGATGCTCGCCGCGTCGTCGACTGACATGACGTTCGCCGACGCATCCGCCGACATGATGTTCGGCGACCGATCCGCCGACATGAGGTCCGCCGACGCATCCGCCGACATGACGTTCGGCGACGCATCCACCGACATGATGTTCGGCCCCTGGTCCGCCGCCTTGATGTTCGCCGACTCGTCCACGGACAAGTCTTTGGCCGCTGCTGCGCACTGATTCAATTTTCGTGCGCTTCGGATTCTGTTCTTCACCGCGATCAGCACCTCCAGTTCGACTTCCTGTCGAACGTAGAGCTTCCAGGAAGCGCCCCGGGCTGCTCGACGGTTTTTCCTTCTATTCGCGCAGCAAGGATCGACCTGTCATCGGAGAAGGCGGCTTCGACAACTGGTGCAACCTGCTGTTCGACATGCTCTGCGAAGACGAGAAGGACGAACTAAGGAGGAAGTCGTCGAGCGCGCGAGGAGGCGAATCAGATCTTTTCATCACAGCGACACAGGTCCTTTCGGGCAAGTGGCGCCAAAACGAAAAGAGCAACACCGTGGCACCTTATGATTCCGCCGACACCCCCGTCTCCTCCGCTACTTCCTGGCCCCAGGGTCTTGGCACATTTCGACTCGTCTCTGACGTCGTCTCGACAGAATGGCCCGAGGTGCCCTTCGTGGTGCGTGACTGGGGGCTGGGACCGGGCACGGTGAACATGCTGGTTGGATACGGATTCTCGGGCAAGACGCTGCTGGCCCAGCACATGGCGCTCTGCGTCGCGACTGGCCGCCCATTGCTCGGGAAGTACGAGGTGAGGAAGGGGCGCGTCGTCCACCTGGATCTGGAGCAGGGCGAGAGGGAGAGCGGCATCCGCTACCGCCGCCTTGCAACGGGACATGGGATTGACTGGCAAGCCTTTGCCGCCATCGGCTACGCGGAGTTTCCGCCGCTGCGCCTCGAAGACGAGGACGCGGAAGCGACCCTGAAGCTCGCCGCGAAGGGATTCGACCTGATGATCCTCGACAGCTTTCGCGCGGCGGTGCGTGGCGACGAGAATGACTCCGGGATTCGCCATACCCTAGATTCCCTCACCCGCGTCTCGAACGCCACCGGTTGCACCATTCTCGTGCTGCACCACGAGGGAAAGCGGAGCGGCAAGAGGAGCGATGAACGCCAGAGCGCTCGCGGGAACAGCGGCATATTCGACGCTGTCGGCACAATGCTGCAGCTGACGAGCGAAAAGGACGGCTCGGTGAGCGTGACGCAGACCAAGAACCGCAGCATTCGATTCGGAGGCGCAAGATTCCGAATCGAGGACGTGGGCGCGGTGGTGCCGCAGATCGGACGGACCGAAGGTCTGAAGTTCTGCGCCTTCGACGGCCAGCCGATTCTGCCTGCCGCGACCGCCAGGGAGCGTGTCATCGCGGCGCTCCGAAAGAACGGCCGACTCGGAGCGTCTGCCCTCAAGAAGGCGGCTTCGGGTCGAGCTGAGGACGTCCAGAAAGCCCGTGAGGCTTTGGTTGCCGAGGGACTCGTGGATTCTGAGAAGGTAGGAAAGCAAACGATATACTTTCTGCCGTCCTCCTCTGCCTCGCCCGCCGGTGAACCGGTTCCGGGGAACGATTCCCTTAGGTAGGGAACCTGGAATTCCTCCCCACGGGGGATCTACCGCTGACGCGGTAGCTCCCCCTTCCCCTCCGCCCCCTAAATTCCGGACAAGCCGCCAAAGCGAAGCTTTGCCAGCTTGCCCCGGAGGGGTAAGTGATCCTCAAGAGAGAAGGAGACGAGACCAAGTCTCGATCATGGGCGACCGCAGGGAGCCCATGGCAGATTTTGCAGAAAGAAAAATCTGGCCCAGCGCCACCGCGCGCCGTCGGCCCGGGCCGCGCCCGAAGGATCACCGTCTCAGCCGCCTCGTCCGCGCGAACGACCGCCCCTGGAAGCTACGGGTCACGTCCGGCGGCGTCGGGCGCGAGCAACTCCGAGACGTGCATGCCGAACGCGGCAGCAGCAGACACCAGGAGCGCGAGGGTGGGGTTCGCGCGCGCGCCCTCGATCCGTCGGACGTGCGCTGGCTCAACGCCGAGGCGCTCGGCTGCCTTCTCCACTGTCCAGCCCTTGCCCTCGCGCAGGGCGCGCACACGCTTCGCCAGCGCCCCCGCTGCGCGGCGGAAGCGGGCCGTCTTGTGGTGCGCGGTCTTCGGCGCGGTCGGCAACGCGCCGAGAGAGTCCAGCGATGACGGCGCCTGGACGAGATCATATATGATCCAACGGCGACTCGCGCCGGCGCCGTGTTCATCATCCGTAGGACTCTCGGGAGGAAGCTCGTGAAGGATCGAACGAACACGTCTGCCCTGTCCCTTGCGGCCATCCCAGCGCTGATTCTCGCGGCATGCAGCCCCCCTCCCCGAACAGTAGGAGCGAGGGAGTTCGCACTCGACTCGGAGGCGTCAAGGCGTGCCGACCGGTGGTTGGCACAAGATCCAAGGAGTCGACCGCTGGCGGAGCGCTGCACCTACTGGCGGAACGCCTTTCGCGGACCGGGGCACTCGGGAGACTTGTCGGCGTGGCTCGACGCGAAGCAGGACCAGGCGTGCGAGGCCGCAGCGCGCGAGGGCCGCGCCGCGAACAAGAACGAGCTGCGGAGACACGAGAGCCGCGACGGCGTGGCGCCTCCGAAGGAGGAAGCGGAAGACGCGGAGGCCGCCGAGGAGGCGGAGAACGCTGCGGCAGAGGAGAGGGGCCGCCGCGACTGGGAGAGGCAGGTTGCTGTGACCAGGGCGAATCGCGCCGTGGCAGCGGAAAAGTTAGCGGCCGAGGTCGAGCCCTGGCCCGAGGTGGCCGCGCAGGTGCTGCAGGTCTCATTGGGGCAGTACCTCGCAGCAGAAGAAGTCGAGGCCATGAGGCGCACCGAGCAACAGCTGGCCGCGCCAGACCCCGAGACGCGCTTCGCCTTGGAAATGTTCGGCGGTGCGGAGTTCGTCTACGGCTTGTCGGGAATGATGGGTGCCACCGGGAAGTCAGACCGATGCCTCAAGGGAACGAGCGCCGATTGCTTCCAGGTGGCACTGACCGAGAAGCAGCTGAAGGGCCAGGTGTGGCCCGCCCAAGACGGCAAGGTTCACCCAGCGGTGGTTCAACTCGTACGGGGCGATGTCACCAAGGCCCAGGAATCGTCGGTGCGTGACCAGATGCTCGGCGCCAAGACTTGGAAGATCAGCCCGGCGCTCCAGCCGAAGCTCGCGCAAGCGCGCCAGAAATGGCCTGCGACGCAGCAGGCGCTGGCCCAATTGAAGACGCAGCAGAAGACTCGCGTCCAGGACGAGCGCGCAGCGGCGCAGCGCCGTTGCATCCATGATTGCTTGGCCGCCCATGTGGGTGCGACCCGTGATCACTGCGAAGCGAAATGCCTACCGTAGGTAGGCGGTGCGGCGAATCTATCGGAGGGGGGCGCCTCGGCGCCTCCTCCGGACAGCATCATCCACCAGCGCCGTTTTGAGCCACAGCCCCGGCGAATCGGGGGTGGGCGGAGTTCGGCGGCCAGGTCTGCCTGGCGCTGGCAATATTCCGCCATCCATCGTGGAGGCGCGATGTTCGATGAAGATGAATTGACTGAGGAAGAGCTGACGAAGCGTGAGAATGAACGATGGATCTACCGGGAGCTTGTTCCCGACCTGAAACGTCGTGGACTGCTGGATCTCGAATCAAGGCCACTTGATTGCGCCATCCTTGATGCGATCCTGCGCGACCTGTTTTCGAAGTGATTCGCCGCGTCATTCGAAGCGTTGGAACCGCTTGCACAAGCGGTTTCGGATCGTTTCCGTTCGCGTCACGACGCAGCGTGTACTACGGAAATGTGCATGGGACGCCCACCTCGCGAAGACCGTGCCGCAGTCCGGGACTCCGTCCTCACGTTGCGCTTGGCTGACGTCGACCGCGCCGCGCTCGACGCCCTGATCGAGGCCCGCCGGGCAGAGCTGGCTCCCGAGGGCGTCGACGTCACGGCGGCGTCGGTCGTGCGCTGGCTGCTCAGGGCGGAGGCTCAGCGTCGGGGGCTCTTGTCAGACCAAGGCGGAAAGGTCGCCCGGCGCGCACCGCGAGCACCCGCCAAGGCGCAGCGTCTGAAGTAGCGCCACGCCATGGACCCTTGACCTCGACTGTTTCAGTATTACATAAACCACATGACGGACGTCGTGTGCATCGGGTACGTGCGCTGCTCGACGGTGTCGCAGGTGCTCGATGGTGATGGGCTCGCGATGCAGCGTGAGCGCATCGAGCGTTGGGTGGAGTACCAGGGGCTCCGCCTCGTAGAGGTTGCCGAGGACGCCGGGCTTTCAGGCTCGACGATGGAGCGGCCCGGCCTCCGTCGCGCGCTCCGGCAGACCCTCGACCATGCTCCGGGCGCCGCGCTCGTCGTGTACAAGCTCGACCGGCTCGGGCGCAACGCGATCGACGTACAGGAAACCCTCGCGGTCCTGCTCGACGCTGGGGTCAGGGTCGTCGCCATCGCGGACGGTGTCGACAGTGCTTCGGGCATGGGGGCGGCGCTGCTGAAGCTCCTCACAAACATTCTGGCGACGTTCGCCGAGCTGGAGAAAGAGGGGATCCGTACACGGCTGCTCGACGGGCGGCGTCGTGCGGACGCGACGAACCGCCCCTACGCGAGCGAGCCGCGCTACGGCCGGCGGCCAAACGCCGAGGGTACTGCGCTCGCGATCTGCGACGAGGAAGGAGCCGCCATCGCGAGGATGCACGAGCTGCGCACGGCCGGGCTTTCGTACCGCGCGATCGCATCGACCCTCGATGCGGAGGGGCATCGACCCCGGAGAGCCGCGCGATGGTCGTCGGTCGTCGTCGGGCGCATCGTCACGGGGCGGCGGTCCCCCAAGAAGGCGAACGCGTCGAGGCGGATCGCCCGTGCGCGAGCGGAGCTGCTCGCCGAATGAGTTTGTCGCGAGGGCCTGGCTCGAGGTGCGTAGCCCTCGAGCTCAGGCCCGTCGTTCCCTGTCGTCGCTTTCGTTGGGAGGAAGACGCACCATGAACAAGGTCTACGAGGTCATCACCGATCGGATCGTTGCTCTCCTGGAACAGGGGTGCGTGCCGTGGCGGCGGCCGTGGGTCGCGGGCGCACCGCGCAGCCTCACGAGCGGCAAGCCCTACCGGGGCATCAACGCGCTGATGCTGTCGTGTCAGCCCTACTGGTCGCCGTGGTGGCTGACCTTCAGCGAAGCCGTCCGTCGTGGGGGATACGTCCGCCGGGGGGAGAAGGGCGTGCCCGTCTTGTTCTTCGCGCGAAGGGACGACGAAGACGAGGACTCGAAGCGTCCGCGCATGATCGTGCGCTACTCCACCGTCTTCAACGTGTCGCAGGTCGACGGCGTGTCGGCGCCCAGCACCACCGATTTTCGTCCCCTCCCTTCCTGCGAGATGGTGGCGGAGAGGTACACCAACGGCCCTGTCGTTCAACATCGCGACCCGCGCGCGTACTACTCGCCTTCAGCCGACCTGGTGAACGTGCCGGACCGACGGCTGTTCAAGTCGCTGGAGCACTACTACGGGACGCTTTGGCACGAGCTGATGCACTCGACCGGCGCGCAGCATCGCCTGGCTCGCCCGGGCGTGACGAGCGGCGCGGTGTTCGGGTCCCACGAGTACAGCTTCGAGGAGCTGGTCGCCGAGATCGGCAGTGCGTTCCTGGCGGGCGAAGCCGGCATTGGACCCGCCCTCATCGAGGACTCGGCGGCCTACGTCGCCGGCTGGCTGGAACGCCTCAAGGACGACAGAAGGCTCGTCGTAGGGGCGGCTGCAGCCGCGCAGCGAGGCGTTGACGTCATCCTCGGTAGGGTGATGGTCGGCGCAGACAAGGACGCCAAGGACGCTCACGAAGCGGCCTGAGGTTGGATCGGCGTGATCGCGCCGGTCCCGTCGAAAATAGCGGCACGAGCCGGTTCCTTGAGGGGACGACGCTGGCTCCGGCGGGACGGGACGACCTCGCCCCGCCCGCCCGGGTTAGGCGCACCGGAGAAGGGCCGGAGCGGAGCGAGGAGCTGAACACTTGACTACGTTACATACGTCATGTCACATGCCCCGAATGGCAGTCGGAAGCAGCGGCCGGATCGTGTTGGAAGTGGAACCTGCCCTAAAAAGGGCCCTCCACTCACGCCTCGCTGGCGAGGGGCGAAATCTGAAGGGCTGGTTTCTTGAGCAGGCCAGCCTCTACCTGAACGACCACGGAGGGTCGGATCTTGCCGCCCAGCAGGCGCGATGGGACGAGCCCGCCGTGCTCACTGCCGCCGAGACCGTCGCGTCGTGGCCGGCCAAGGGGGAACGATGAGCCCGCGTGTCATCAGCCTCTTTTCAGGTGCAGGCGGGCTCGACTACGGCTTGGAAGCCGCAGGTTTCGAAACAGCCGCCACACTGGAGTTCGACCGAGACTGCTGCGCCACGCTGCGCGCGAGCCGACCCTCGTGGGAGGTCATCGAGGAGAGCGTCTTCGACGTGCCGACGCCCGAGCTGCTCCGCCGGGCCAAGCTGAAGAAGGGGGACGTCGACCTCCTCGTCGGAGGCCCTCCGTGCCAGCCCTTCAGCAAGGCCGGGTACTGGTCACGCGGCGACAGCCTGCGCCTCGACGATCCTCGCGCGCACACGCTGTCGGCGTACATGCGGATCGTTGAGGAGGCTCAGCCTCGGGCGTTCATGCTTGAGAACGTGGAGGGCCTCGCGTTCGCAGGCAAGGACGAGGGACTGCGCCTGTTGATGAGCCAAATCGACCTGATCAACAAGCGCACGAAGAGCCAGTACGAGCCCGTGTTCGCGGTCCTCAACGCCGCCGACTACGGCGTGCCACAGCTACGAGAGCGGGTGATCATGATCGCTGCTCACAACGGCACGAGATTCCAGTTTCCGCCCGCGAGATATCGCGCGATCCCCGACGGAAGCGAACCCTCAAACCAGCAGGTGCTTCCACTGCTGCCGACACACCGAACCGCATGGGACGCCCTCGCGAAGATCGTCCCAGAGAAGGGCGAGCAGCTCGCGATCCGGGGGAAGTGGGCGGACCTGCTCCCGTCCATCCCCGAGGGAAGCAACTACCTCCATCACACAGAGCGCGGTGAAGGCATGCGCCTCTTCGGATGGAGGCGCCGCTTCTGGAGCTTCTTGCTGAAGCTGGCGAAGAACAGGCCGTCGTGGACGATCCAGGCGCAGCCGGGACCTGCGGTGGGCCCCTTTCACTGGGACAACCGACGCCTGTCGGTGCGCGAGCTGTGCGCCCTGCAGACGTTCCCGTCGGACGTCGTCATCACCGGGGGTCGGACATCGCAGCAACGGCAGTTGGGAAACGCCGTCCCGTCATTGCTCGCCGAAGTGCTCGGGCGCGAGATCCGCCGGCAGCTGTTCAACCAGCGCCCGAAGGGCGACCTGCAGCTGCTCCCGCCCGACAGGTCGCCGGCACCGTCACCCACGCCGCTGAAGCCTGTTCCGCGCAAATTTCATCCACTCGTCGGAGATCACGACGCCCACCCCGGTACGGGGCTTGGGTACGGTGCGCTCGCCCGAACTGGTGAAGCGCAGCCGTCATGAGTCGTAGGACTTTTCATCGGGCTTCCGACCGCCGCGACCGGACATGTTCTCGATCAAGGTGACGGGCTCCTTCAGGAGCTTGGAGCGGCACGAGTTTGAGGTGCCTTGCCCGCGCTGCTCGCTCCACACTTGGGTTTCGCTGAGACTCGTCTTGCGCAGGGACGTCGCCGTGTGTCGCGGATGCCACGCGAACATCTTGCTGATCGACCATCTCGGCGCCGTCCAGCAGATGGTGCGACGCCTCGATGCGTCGCTCGGCAAGCTCTTCAAGCTGGGTGTGTGATGGATCAAGAAGTCGTTCAGCGAACACGCTACGTCCTGCGCTCGCGGTTTCGGCGGGCGCAGTCATGTCCGCCCGCGCTGTTCTCCGCCACGTGTGCGCAGCTCGTCGCATGGCTCACCTCGCATCCCGTCCTCGCCGGACACCTTCACGCGCTGCGCCTCCGTGACGACGCTGCAGTTGATCGCATCGTCACGATCGGGCGCGAGTTGGGCTCACTTCGTGAAGACCCGGGGGTTCGACGGGTTAGCTACGATCCTGGTTTCTATGCCGCCACGTCGCTGGAAAGCCACGCAGCGGTGTGCCTTGCCATCACCGAGGCCGTTGCGCGAGACGCGCGGCCGCGAGGCGACGAATTTCTTGTCCGCTGTTTGGCCGAGCACCTCACGGGGAACGACAAGATCAACGCGGACGATGCGCTGCTGACGCTTCGGGACGTCGCTCTCGATGGACTTTTCGAACACCTCGACGAGAACCTCGACTCTAGGAACGTGATCCTCGCGCTGATCAGGAAGTATCGGCAGCGAGCTGAGTGGTTTCAGCGGCGGCGGCTTCGCGACCTCGCAGCTGGGAGCGATGGGCGCAGCGGGGAGCGAGCGCTCGCCGATGACCTGTACGAGTACCTCCTCGATCAAACGTTGGAGTTCTTCGTCGAGCCCTCGTCCGGCAGCGGCGAAGTGGACGTTGTGCTGCGGGAGCCCGGCGGCAGGTACGTGGTCGTCGATGCCAAGTTCGTGCGTAGCTCAGACACCCCCTCCGAGGTGAAGCGGAAGCTCGCTTCCGGCGTTCACCAGGTCGCCCGGTACTGCGACGACTACCAGGAGCCTGCGGGACACTTGGTGATCTACTCCGACTCGCGCCGTCATCTTGCGCTCGACCTAGAGGAGGCCGACGGGTGGCGCTTCCTCCGCGTCGGCGGACGTCTCATCTACGTGGCGATCATCTGGATCGCGGACGCGCCCTCAGCAAGCAAGCTGGGGAAGGCGGAGGAAGTCAGCATCAGCCGCGCAGAGCTGTGCGCCGACGTTACTCTTGCGGACGCGACGGCGACGCTGACGGCCGGGCATGATGTTGAAGCCGGGAATGCGGGCCCCGGGCAGGAGAGCTGACACGAAGTCGAGGTCCCATGTCTGATCGCGAGCTGCTGCGGGTAGCAAAAGAGGCCGACCTTGAAGCAGAGGCTTCGGAGGCGCTCGTCGAAGCGAGCGCCGCGCCGAAGTCGAACGCAAATCTTCGTTTCTACCTCGCCATCCTCGGTGTGTTGCCGTGGGTCGGCGTCATCATCTCGGCGAGCATCTCTCGATGGGCAGAGGGTGAACAGGAGCGAACGAACGAGCTGCACCGGAGGTGGATCGAGGAGCATGAGGAGCGGTTCCGTCAGCTCGAAGCCACCGTCGCGCGGATGGTGGACGACGTCGCCAAGGCCGGTGAACGCGCTCAGCAGCGCCTGAAGGACGACGACTATCTCGCTCTGGTGCGGAAGGGATTTCGCGTCTGGGATCGCGCAGAGACGAACGAGAAGCGCGAGCTGGTTCGGCGGGTGCTCACCAACGCCGCCTGCGATTCTCAAAGCAGCGACGACTTCGTTCGCCGATTTTTGGAGTGGGTGGACGACTACAGCGAGGCCCATCTCGAAGTCGTCCGCGTGCTTTACAAGCACCCCATGAGCACGCGCAGCGAAATTTGGGACGAGATCCACGGGAAGGAGGTACGCGAGGACTCTTCTGAGGCGGACCTCTTCAAGTTGCTGGTTCGTGATCTCAGCATCGGCAGCGTGGTTCGTCAGCACCGTCAGACTGACGGCCAGGGCAACTTTCTCAAGAAGCCACGCGCCAAGCCGAGCCACGGAAGACAACTCAAGTCGGCCTTCGACGACACGGAGGCCTACGTGCTGACATCTCTCGGACGCGACTTCGTGCACTACGCGCTGAACGAGGTGGTGATGAAGATCGGGGCGGGTGAACCTGCTTCGATGCGCGCTGAACCCCAGGGGAACGCCTAGATGCAACCCGTCGCGCGATACGCGTCCTCGAAGTGGTTGCTGCGGTAGACGAGCATCTCGACCGATGGCCTCGCGGCGGGGTCCGACGGAACGTGCAGGACAGCGAAGGTCGAGGACACGAAGGCGCGATCTGCTGGCGCCGTCGATCCGTGGACTGCCGGGCTGACCACGATCCGGAAGGTGGATGGATCTACGAGGATGAGGTGGCGATCGTACGCCGCGTGGTGGTTGGGGCAGAGGGCCACGCCGTTCTCGATCGCGTCCGTCGAGCCGACAACGCTTGCCGGAACGATGTGCGCGGCCTCGACGATCCCAAGGCCCAGGCCGCACATCGCGCAACGCCCGACGTATGCCTCGACGACCGCGTGGCGAAACCGGGCGTCTCGAACCAGGACCGAAACGCCCCGCCGAGCGCGTTCAACGCTCGACGGATCGAGCGGCGAAGCCTCGGCAGCCGCGAGAAGCTTTCGCGTGTCCTGTTCCGGCGGGATGCATCCCTCCGCGATCATCTCAGCAAGCACCGGGAACATCTCCGGGGCGAGGGTGATGATCCTCTCCCCCGTGCTGTTCTTGTATTCGTGCCACCCTGAGACGCGCGCTGTACGCAGAGCGTCGAGGCTGACGAACAGCGAAACGCGGGTTCCACCATGCCCCAACCTGCGAACGGCATCGTGCGCGACAAGGACGGGCGCACCTTCCTCCAACCACAGTCCGAGGAGAACGGGGGCGCCATGCGCCTGCGTGATTGGCTCGCAGCTTGCGGGGTTCTGGTAGCGGCGCTCGACGTCGTCCCGGCCCCGGGACGTCAACCCAACAGTGCCCACGTGGAGCGAGACCGGCACCGGTCCACGGATGCCTTGAACCTCAGCTGCCGCCGGCCAACCAGCGCCAGCGTCGACGACTCGGAGAACTCCGCCCGTGCGGGCCGCGACGTCCTGCGCCAAACCGGCTCGGGGAACGGCCACTTGACCATCGTCAGGTAGGACGTCTGCGTCGGCCAAGTTGACGGCCATCGCGTACGTTCGCGGCATGTCGGCCCGGCCGAAGACTGCTCCGAGCTACGCCGGTCTCACGCCTTCCTCCCAGAGAGCATCTGCCGCCGCGAAAGGTTCGAGCCGCAAGCGCGACACGGCCTGCGAGCTGCAGCTCCGGCGCGCGCTCTGGCGCCTGGGTCTTCGGTACCGCGTCGCACGACGCGACCTCCCGGGCAAACCGGACATCGTGTTCGCCGCCGCTCGCGTCGCCGTCTTCGTCGACGGGGACTTCTGGCACGGACGAGATCTGGTTGCTCGACTGGCTAAGCTGCAGGCGGGCCACAACGCGCCGTATTGGACCGCGAAGATCCGCCGCAACGTCGAGCGCGACGCCAACAACACGGAACTGCTGCAGGCGGCAGGCTGGGAGGTGCTGCGATTCTGGGAGTCCGAGCTGCTCGCAGATCCTGTCGCAGCCGCTCGCGTCGTGGAAGCTGCCGTATCGCGTCGTCGGCAGCCACGTTCTGGGCCGGCTTGAAGCTGACGGGCGACCATGGCCGCCGCGACCTTGGGGATCACCATCGGCAAACAGGACGCGACGGTGAAGTTCGGGCAGGCCCTCGTGCTCGCGCTTGGCGACGGTCCTCTGCCTGAGGAGTGGCTCGATCGGACTCGGAGGGTCGGACTAGCAACCAGCAAGACGTTCACG
Source organism: Actinomycetota bacterium (assembly GCA_039648845.1). Lineage (GTDB taxonomy): Bacteria > Actinomycetota > Thermoleophilia > Gaiellales > Gaiellaceae > 3-1-20CM-4-69-9. The sequence continues at coordinate 13,593 of JBBWZE010000350.1, forward strand.
CCGGTGCTCGGCACAGCTCTTCTCGCGAAGGCCGCCGACCGGCACATCGACGCTTTCTCGCTGCGCGAGAGTGAGTCCCACAAGAGCTACTCTGCCCGCACGGTCGCGAAGGAGATCCTCGTTCCCTGTTGCGTGAACGCAGGCATCGACCTGCGCAGCAGCGGCGCCGAGCCGCTCAACAACCAGCCCTTCCTACGCGCGAAGCGGATCAGCACGAAGCTCGACGTCAAATCGAAGGCGGTGCCCGAGCTGGAGTACCTCTGCGAGTGCCTGGCACAGGTGGACTTCCTCGAAGGGAAGTCTGCGCTCGAAGCGCTCGCGGCGTTCCTCCGGGTGCGCATCGAAGCAACGGCGTCTTCGCGCGTTGTCTCGCTCGGAGCCGGCTCACTCCCCGTACCGGATCTTGTCGTAGCGCTCGACGCGTTCGTGCGCGGCGACGCCGAGGGAGGCAAGGTCGGCCAGGCGATCACGGCGGCGGTCGCAGACCTGGTCTTCGCCGACGTCCGAACGAAGAAGATCAACGATCCGTCGAGCAAGTGGCCGGGTGATGTGGGCGCCTTCGACGGCGCCGCACAGACGGCGGCGGCGGAGGTCAAGCAGCGTCCCGCCACCGAAGCGGAGATTCTCCTCTTCGCCCAGAAGCTCGGCGGCGCGGGCGTGCGACGCGGTTTCATCATCGCCCTGGCCCAGGGCAATGAGCCGCTCGACGAGGAGCAACTCGCGTTCCAAGCGAGGCGCCTCTACGGCGTCGAGCTGTTCTTCTTCGTGCGCGCAGGAACGCTCCTGAGAACCGCCCTTGCAGCGAGTTCGCGCAACCTCACCGAGACGATTCGAGCCTTCCCGGACGCGATGCTCGCGCGGATGCGTGAGCTGGAAGTTTCGTCCAGTCGACAAGAGGAGTGGGCGTCCCGCTTCCGCACGTCGACCTGACGCACGTCGGCGCGCTCGACGCCGCGCTACGATGCGGGCGTGCCGACGAGCGACTACTTTCCCGGCTACCAGTCGGTCGGCGTCGGAGATGAAGCGGACTCTGAGCCTCGTCGCCGTCAGGTCGACCCGGACACGCTGCCGTTCAATCACCTCTCCGGGCGACGCTTCGAGATCCTGGCGTGGGAGATGAAGCGCGCACTGCCGATGCGAGCCGGTGACCTCGTTCGCCTGATGCAGGGAACCGGAGAGCGTGGCCGAGACCTCTTAGTCTTCGACGCTCAACGGAAGCTGCGCGGCATCGTGCAGTGCAAGCGGCAGGCGAGCCGAGTCGACCTCACCTCGACGATTCAGGCGCTCGCGAAGGTCGCCCTCCACTACAGCCTGAAGCCCAGCGTGCTCGGTGGCGAGGTGATCCAGTTCGAGCTGTGGTCGTCGTCCGGCTTCACCGAGCCGGCGGCGGAGCTGCTCGACGGGTGGCCAGCGAGCTGGACGGAGGACGCGGTGCGCCCCCACGTCGTCACCCTGCTCGCAGAGTTCGCCGCGTTCAAGGGACTGACGTGGGACTTGGTTCGCGACTCGGTGATGCGCTCGTTCCCTTCGCGGGTGGAGGTTCGCGGAGTGGATGGCCTGGAGATCACCGCCCAGCTTCGCGACCTACCCGAGGTGCATGCCCGTTTCTTCGAGGTGCTCGTCGCCGCAAGCCAGGATCAAGTCGACGCCGCCGTCGAGAAGACGATGGCACGAAACGGCCTTGTTCTTCTCTCTGGGAAGGACGTCGCGCACATCGTTGAGCGTGTCCAATCGGTTCCCGCAGCCGATCGCCTCTTCTTCGGCCAGGGCTACTTGCTGGGGATGCGGCCCGCGATGATCGCCTCGATGACCGCCGAACAAGTGCAATCGCTCACGGTGGACTTTCACGACGCGGTCTTCAAGCCGGTGATGATGGTGGCCGAGATGGGCAAGGCGAAGGTCAGGGAGATCCTCGCGCGAGACGTGCCGCTGGTACCGGACCGGCTCCCAAACTTCGTCCTCCTCTTTCGTCAGCTGCTGATGGCGCAGATGGTTTCGATGCATGAGGAGGCGCTGCTGCCTGCCTGGGCGCGGAGCAACACCTCGAAGGACTACAGCTCGTACACGCAGGAGGAGGCCATCGACTGGCACGTGCATCAGCTCTGGGACGAGGCGGAAGCCTGTCTCGCGACGGACCCCACTACCGATCCGGAGGCGCCACTTCGACACGCCATCGCCCGAGCGATGCAGCAGGGGTACGCGGATCGTGCGGCCCTCGAAGCACGCGCGGCTGAGGCCTTCACCGCGAACGCAGGCATCGTCTTCGCCGCCATCGAGGAGCTTCGCGGGTACATGCCCACGACGCTCATCATGATCTCGGACACCGAATCGTTCCTGGACCGCGCCGAGTCGGATCCCGCCGTGCTCGACCGGTACCACGCCATGATCGAGGCGACGAAGTCTCCAGCGGGTGAGCCGCGACCACTTGCCTCCGACACCGACGGCGCCGATGCGCAGCGGCGCCACCACGGCGAATGAAGAGCTGAACCAGATGTCAGACTACGTTCCGACCACCGAGCTTGGGGAGAGGCTGCTCTGCCTGGGTGTGTTCGAGCCGCGCGTACGGGGCATGGTTGCGGCGAACTCCGTGGTGGACCGCTTGGACGCAACCGTCGAGGAGATCAGTTCCGCCCTTCGCGAGTTCGAGGAGCGGGGCCTCGTTGTCCACGCCACCGTCCGGGGTACAACGGACGAGCTTTTCGAGGTGACAGCTCTCGGCTGCGAGACGCACGAGCGCTTCCTCCGCCTTCGTGGGCTGCGACATCCCGCCCTCGTGACGCCGGCGGATTTCGACCTCGAAGAAGTCATCCTCGCGTTGCTGATGTCCGGACATGTCGAGAACGCCCGCCGTACCGGTGCGAGCCTGGGGCAGGAAAGCAAGCTCACGCCAGGGGAGCTGGCGGAATACTTGCCGACCATCGACACGGCCAGGGTCTCCGAGATCGTCGACGTCCTCCTTGGGGCCAGCCTCGCCGTCATGCTCACGAAGCTGAAGCGACCTCGGGGGGCGTCGGACTACAGTCACGTCCCGGCGCTCTCCGTGACGGAGAAGGGCAAGCAAAGATATCGCCGCGAAGTCATGGGGCATCTCCTGCTCGCCAACGGCACATCGATCCTCGACCACGTGCTGGCGCAAACGATCGACGTGTTCAACTGCTGGCAGTCGGAGTTCAAGCCCTCGCGCAACGCCGTCAGTGCCGCTCTCGAAGCAGTGGTGAAGACGC
>JBBWZE010000284.1:0-7539 GCA_039648845.1 Actinomycetota bacterium
CTGGAGCGATTGCAGATCCTCGAGCGAGAGCGCCTGCCGCAGCTCGGGCGCTGCGACCAGCTGACGCTGCACGATCGTGAGCTCCTCGTCGTGCTCCGGGTAGTCGATCAGCACCTTCAGCATGAAGCGGTCGATCTGAGCCTCTGGCAGCGGATACGTCCCCTCGGACTCGATCGGATTCTGCGTCGCCATCACGAGGAACGGGTCCGGAACGGGATAGCTCGTGTGCCCGATCGTGACCTGGCGCTCCTGCATCACCTCGAGGAGGGCCGACTGAACCTTCGCGGGCGCGCGGTTGATCTCGTCCGCGAGCAGGAAGTTGCAAAACACCGGGCCGAGCTCTGTCTCGAAGGCACCCTCGCCCGGGCGGTAGATGCGAGTGCCGACGAGGTCGGAGGGAACGAGGTCGGGCGTGAACTGGACCCGTGCGAACGACCCTCCGAGGACGCCGGCGGTCGTCTTGATCGTGAGGGTCTTCGCGAGCCCGGGCACTCCTTCGATGAGGAGGTGACCCTGGGCGAGGAGGCAGACGATGACCCGCTCGAGCATGTCGTCCTGGCCCGCAATCACCCGCCGGATCTCGAATAGGGCCTGCTCGAGCCGGTCCCTGGCCTCCGCCGGCGAGGGCACGGGCAGGTCGGTGGGCAGCTCGGTCACGTCTTCTCCCCTCCTTCGCTTACACGGAGTCATATACGAGAGCAGGAGAACTTAAGTTTCTCCTGAGAGCCTACGGCGCTGCGGTGGACAAAGCCGGCCCGGAGGGACTAGCCTTCGCTCCGTGACGAAATTCCTGATCGAACGGAAGTTCCACGTCGGCGAAGCAGACATGCCCGAGGTCAGCCGACGCTCGAAGAGGATCGCGATCGACAGTTATCCGGAGATCACGTGGTTGCACAGCCACGTGGTCGTCGACAGCGCCGGCACCGTCAAGACCTACTGCATCTACGAGGCGCCGACCGAGGAGATCGTCCGGGCCCACGCCGGCGAGCTCGGTCTACACGATGTCGAAGGGGTCTACGAGGTCGCGGGCGACGTCACGCCGGACGACTTCCCGCTGGACTAGCGCTCCTCGGCCAGCTGGGGGCTTTTGCGCCCCAGCAGCTCCGCATCGGCGACGTGGGCGACCATGAGCACGGCCACGGCCTGCCGCTGAGTGACCTTGCGTCGGAGCTCCGGATCCCCGTCAGCGATGAGATCCAGCGCCTGTTGATAGAAGCCGACCGCCTCCTCCTTCGCCCAGCCGCGCCCGGCCTGGTCGCCCGCAATGACGAAATACTCGCCCGCCCGGCGATTCTCCCCGGCCTCCCGCCAGTGCTGTGCCAGAGCTGACGCGGCCGCAGGGATCTCCGACGTCGTCTCTTCCAGAAACGCTGCGACTTGCCCGTGTCGCTTGCGCCGTTGCGGGCGGGGGAGCGTCGCATACGCGGCGTCGCGGATCAGGTCGTGCTTGAAGCTGAACTGCTGGTCGCCGCGCAGCCTGGAGACGGACTCACGCCGGACGAGGTCTCGCCCCTCGAGCGAGTCGAGTAGCTCCGCGAGGTCGAGCTCTCCCGACGACATTCGCTGCAGCGCCCCCGTCCAGAAGACCTTTCCGATCACCGCCGCATCGAGCAACACCGCGCGCTCACCGGGCGGAAGCGCGTCGAGGCGGGCCGACACGATGCCGCGGATCGTCGTCGGCAGCTCTGAGGTCGACGCAGTCGGGTCCTCGGCCATCGACGCCGCCAGCTCCTCGATGAAGAGAGGATTGCCTTCGCCGATGAGGCCGATCTCCGCGGATTCGTGCCTGGCCTTGTGCATGTGGAGCAAGACCTGGGCTGCCAGCTCCTTCGCGTGCTCCTCGCCGAGTGGCTCGACGGGCAAGGCGGTGAACCCAGGCAGCCCTCCTCCCCAACCCGGGCGCCGCTCGAGCAGGTCCGGACGGGCGAGCGCGAGTAAGAGGAGTGGAACGTCACGGACGCGCGAGGCAAGCACCTCGAGAAGGTCGAGCATGCCGGCATCTGCCCAGTGGATGTCCTCGAAGACGAGCAGAGTGGGTCGGTCGTTCGACAGCGCCTCGACCAGTCGACGGGCGGAGAAGAAGAGCGTCTGGCGGTTGCCGACGTCGCCTCCCTTGCCGATGCCGATCAGCATTGCGATGTGCGCGCTGGTCTCTCGGGCCTCTTCGTCCAGCAGCTCCGCCACGGCCTGGTCGAGCTTCACGCAGGCAGCTGCCGCCTCGTCCGTGTCGAAGATCTTCGCCACCTGCTTCACCTGGGTAGCGAAGGCCCCATACGGGATCACCTCCCCGTAGGGAAGCGATCTCCCTTTGATCACGCGCGCGCCCCCGGCGCCTGCAAGCTCCGCGAACTCGCTGGCCAACCGCGTCTTGCCGATGCCCGCCGGCCCGAACAGCGTCACGAGTTGCGGCCGCTGTTCTGCGAGGACGTTGTCCCAGATCCGCTGCAGCGCAGCCAGCTCCGACACTCGTCCCAACATCGGGACTCGTCCGGCGGCGCGCTCTCCCGGGCCGGCCGAAGCGGCAAGAGCGCGCCACACTCGGACAGGCTCCTGCTTGCCTTTGGCGACAACCGGCTCGGCGTCCTGGTAACGAATGACCGATCGCGTGGCTCGGTATGTCTCTTCGCCCACGAGGATCCCATTGACCGGAGCGGCTTCCTGCAGACGCGAAGCCGTGTTGACGACGTCGCCTGCGACAACTCCTTCGCCCTGCGTAACGCTCGCAGTGAGCGACACCAGAGCCTCACCCGTGTTGACCGCGATGCGGATCTTCAACTCGAGCTCGGGATCGGCGCGATTCAACTCCTCGACGGCGGAGCACATCGCCAAGGCAGCTCTCACCGCGCGTTCCGGATCGTCGCCGTGAACCACCGGCGCTCCGAAGACGGCCATCACGGCATCGCCGATGAACTTCTCGACAGTGCCTCCGAACGACTCGATCTCGCGGCGGACCCGGGCGAAGTACGGCGTCAGGATCGCCCGCACGTCTTCGGGGTCGAGACGCTCCGCGCGGGCGGTGAAGCCGACCAGATCCGCGAACAGCACGGTGACGACCTTCCGCTCCTCCGGCAGGCCGTGCGACCGCTCGGACAGCGGCTCCGCACAAGCCAGGCAGAATTTTGCGATCGGCGGGTTCTCTTGGCCGCAGCTCGGACAGATTGTCACGCTCCGAAGCGTACGGGCGAAGCCGGAAGCGGTCTAGGTCCCGACCTCCCTTTCACGGCGGCGATAGAGCACGATCGCGGCAATCAGCGCGATCGCGGCAGTCGCTGCCGCCGCGATCGTGAGTCGATCCCGGCCTGCGGAGCCACCGACTTTGGGGACCGCCAGTCGATGGCCCTCCATGGCGGCGAGCCTCTGCACGGCGACGATCGCCGCATCGGCCTCCTTCGTTGCACTACGCCCTGGAGCCGGCAGCATCTTCAGCACCGCGCTCGCCTTCGGATCGGGATCGCCTTTGACGGCATACCCATAGCCAGTCGGCATCACGACCAGCAGGCGGTCGCGATAGACGAACGACAGCTCGAGCCCGAGGAACCGGGCGTACTTTTCCGGCTTGCCGAAGAGCGAAAACGCCGTGCCCAGATCCGCCGGGCTCAGGATCAGCGCCACCCTGATCGGGAAACGTTGTGACTTCGCTTCGACCAAGAGAGCGTCCAGGCGCTTGACGCTGTTCTGGTCGATCTTCGTCGTGAACGGAAGGAAGACGTTCTGCGTCAGGAGGTAGTCGCTGGCCGGGTCGCCGTTCGCCCGGGCGAGCGAGGGTGCGCTGAGGCACGCGGCCACACCGATCAGGACGACGAGGCGCCTAGCCAAGGGCGTCAACCGCCAGAAGGATGACAACGACGCACGCTCCCACTCCAGCGGCGAGCGCCGCGAGGGAGGCCAGTAGCAGTACGGGAACGCTTTTCATCCGGTTGTGCGGTCGACGAAGACGACGGTAAACGGTTGCCGGCCGGGCGGCGTGACCTCGAACGACAGCCCCCAATGTCCCACCATCACGAGCGCCGGGGTGGAGAGCTCGTAGAGCCCGGGTGCGCGTTCTGGCACGACGTGGGTCTGGGTGCCCATCTCCATGTCGAGCATCGCAAAGCCGGCGATCACGCTCGCACGGCGGAGCGGCCGGCCGCCCTCGGTGATGCCGATCGCGAATGTGTTGGGCGCCGCGGCGCGATTCGGGGCAATGTGGAGAGCGAGCCGGTACCCGTTCTTGTTCACGACTTCCGCTACCGGACCGGGTCCGACACGCGCCACAGCACTACCGACGGTACCGAGCGCTTTGGCGGGAGGCGGCAGGCTCGAGAGCACGGCAGCCGCGGCGACTGCGGCCGAAACCAGGAGGACTTCTCCCGACACCAACTTGCGTAACAGCGCCGCCGTTCCGGTGCCGAGCTCCGGACGATCGTGGCTCGCAGCCAGCCGGGGCTTCGTGCCGAGCAAGTTGACCGCCGCGAGCAGCAAGGCGGTGCAGAGCAAGCCGATCTTGACGAGCAGGGCCTGCCCGTAGGAGGTTTGCCAAAGGGACGACAAGGTCGGCAAGTGGATGATCGAGGCGCCGACACCGGAGCCGATGAGCGCAAGCACCGAGACGAAGGCGGTATTCGAGAACCGCGGCACGCAGACGATGAGGCCCGCGACGCGACGAGCGACGGGAAGGCTCCACCAGAGCACGAGCAGGCCGATCAGGCCACCGATCCAGACCGAGCCGGCGACCAGGTGGACCCAGTCGAGCGGCACCGACAGCCCCCGGGGAGAGGTTTGCGCAGCGTGGCCGGACAGTCCCGGGATGAGCAGCGTCGCGGCCGCGGCAAGGAGCGCACCCGCGACGGAGAGCAGCTCGGCGATCGAACGCTGCGCACGCTCGGGCCGGTCGGCCCAGAGCGCGAGCGCAGCGGCGAGCACGAAGAGCGCAAAGGTGAGCTCGAGATCGAGGAAGCCTCGACCGAACGCCGAGTCGCGTACGAGCGGCAGGACGTTGCCGAGGTCGAAGACCGAGCGGAGCGCGAACTGCGCCGTCGCCATGACGACGTACACGGGTGTCGCGATCAACGCAATCGCCGCCGAAATCCCAAAGGCGATCGAGACAGCGCGGAGGCGTGTCTCCGAGACGCGCCGCACGACCGGCCGCGCGGTCGCGATGCGCAGGAGGAAGAGGCCGATCGCCGCCATGACCGACAGAAAGACGATCGCGCGGGCCGTGACGAGGCTCGGTGTCGCAGCTGTCTCGGAGATCGAGGGCACCGGAAACTGCGGCGCGGGTCCCGGATTGGGGCCGACTGCAAAAGTGAACGCACCCCGAACCGGATGGCCGTCTACGGAGACGACCCGCCAGTAGACGAGGTACCACCCCTGCGCGAGATGGTGGAGCGGGACGACGAGAGTGCTGGGATCCGCGGGGGATCGGCGCGGCGGCCCAGCGAGCTGCTGCCGGCCCGCCGCGTTCGTCACCGAGACGATCGCAAAGCGCGGTTCGACCGCCTCCGAGTAAGTCAGGAGGACGACGGGCGGCGGCCGATTGACGACCGAGCTGGGCAGCGGCGAAGTGCGCACGAGCACCGCGTGCGCCCAGGCGGCCGCGGGTAGCGCAAGCGCTCCCGCGACCGCCATGAGCAGCAACGCGATACGCGTGCGACGGATCACGCCAGCGTGCGCCGCCCCGACTTACCGACGAGACCGGCGACCGCCGCGACGAGTGCAAGCACGGCGAGCGCAAGAGCCACGATCCCGAGCGTGTTGCTTCCCCCACCGCCGCCGAGCGAGGACTTCGCCTGGATCGTCGGCGCAGGGGTGTCCGAGGATTCAGGACCGGTCCAATCGACCACCGTTCCGTCCGAGTACGTCTGGCGCACCTTGAACGAGTACGTCTTCGCCGCGTCGGTGGATCCGAGGAACTGGAACATCGAAGCCTCTTCGTGAGGCACGTTGCCGCCTGACCACGTGACCTTCTGAATCGTGGTTTCCTCCCCGCTTCCTGTCGACTGCACCTCGCGCTTCCAGCCCGCTACGGGTGCAAACGAGTCAATCGAGAACCCACTCGGTGGGGTGAGCTCGATCTTGGTCGTGGCCGCGTTCTCCTCCTCGGTCGGTACGGCCAGAGTGAACACCTGCGCTTCCGTGGACACCACGAGGGGAGGGCTCACGTGCGCATGGGCGAAGGCTGAGCCGGCGAGCACCAGCCCGCCACCTGCGGCCATGGACAGAACGGCAAAGCGCGTCCTCGCGCGCAACAACTTCATCGATGCTTCTCCTTTCGGTTCGAAGTGAACGTCAGGAGAATGCGGGCGGCGCGCGGCACCGGCTGTTGCCGACACGCCGCAAAACTCGCGGCGCCTCTACAACAAGGCACGCGGGAGCCGTGCGCCGAAAGAATTGCAGCGGCATCGCGCGCAGAAGCGCGAACGTACGTCGCATCCACGCAGAAACGTGCTCGGCGGCGGCGAGCAGCGCAGCGGCGATGAACGAAAGCGAAGTCGCGATCGGCACGAGATCGCGGTGAACGGGCCCGAAGACGCACTGCACACCGTGCCAGCCGAGTCCAGCGCGCCAGTGCAGGTACGCCTCTAGGAGCCCGCCTCCGGCCGAGGTGACGACCGATAGGCCCAGCGCCAGCGCCACCATCCGGGCAAGACGGAACCGAGGCGTCGCTACGGCGAGCGCGCGTCGTTCGAGCAGCGCACGTTCCCGCACACCGAAAGCAACGAGCCAGCAGATTGCGATCGCGACCGAACCGCCGAGTGCGAGCGCGACGAGCGTGAGCACGGGGAGGGTCGGACCACCCGCACGGTGTTCGAGCACGCGCGCGGCAGGGCTCGGAGCGATCGCGTACGCAATGCTCCGTGCCACGAGGACGACGAGTGCCGCGGCGACGGCCCGGGAAAGCGCCTTGGCTGCATAGGCCCTCATCGCACGACCAGCGTAAACGGAGCCGTCAGCACGCGTCCATCCACCTTGCACTGCAGGAAGAGCCGCCAGATGCCGGGAACGGGAAGGAGCACACCGACGCGCAATTGGCCGGGCTTCGTCGCCGTGCCGGTAATCCGCGTCGACCCGAGGACGCTCGTGCAGCCGGACATTCCCGCGGAGCAGACGTGCGTATGGAAGTAATCGAGCGAGCCCGCCCGGAAGAAGATCGCGTGGGCGAGCGCCCCGAACCACGGCGTGAACGTTGCAGGGGTTCCGTCCGGCCGCGCGACGTAAAGCGTGAGGAATGCCGGCGTGATCGCCTCGAGGCGCGGGCGATTCTTCAACGTGAGGCGATAGCCGGAGACAACGGCTGTTCGGTGAAAGCGTCCGAGTCCTTGCTTCGGAGCAGTTCCCGGCGCAGTGATCGCGCTGAAGAGCTGGAAGTTTCGGAGCGGGCCCGAAAGATTCGGGTACGCATCGACGACGACGCGATACCTCCCCGGCGTCGGCAATGTGATCGTCTCGCTGACGCGTCCGCCCGCGCCGATCGGCGGATGCTTGTGGATCAGCACTCCGAGATCGCTGCGCACGACGATGAGGTGGACTCCCGTGTGCGGTCCGCTCCCGGTCCGGTAG
>JBBWZE010000325.1:0-7784 GCA_039648845.1 Actinomycetota bacterium
CTGAACACCTCACGCCAGCTTGGCGGATCCCTCGGGCTCGCGATCATGGGCGCAGTGGTCGGCACCGCAATCCACGTACCGCAGGGCAGCCGCGCGTACGCGAGCGAGTTCGTCTCCGGCTACCACCATGCGCTCTACACCGCCGCAGGGGTTTCGGCGGCGGGCGCGCTCATTGCGATCGCGGCCGTACGAAGGACCCGCGAACTCGAGGTGCCGACAGCCGTCTGACGGAGATCCGCGAAGTCGGCGGCGTCATCGATGTCAGCTGACACAATCAATCTCAGGAGGACCGCGGCTGACCTTCGAGTACCCGAGGTCGCGGAACGATATGAGCAACAGCGCGAATGTCGTTGTCGGCGAGTGAGCCCGCTCGCAGGCGGGTTGTCGTCGTTGGTGGCGGCTTCGGTGGCCTGCAGGCGGTTCGGAAGCTCCAAGGCGAGGCGGTCGACGTGACGCTCGTCGATCGACAGAACTTCCACCTGTTCCAGCCCCTCGTCTACCAGGTCGCGACCGGCGCGCTCTCGGCGGCAGAGGTCGCTGCACCGCTACGCGCTGTGCTGAAGCGCCAGGAGAACGTTCACGTGGTGCTCGCCGAGGTGAGCGGCTTCGATCTCGACCGACGGCAGGTCGTGCTCGACCATCTCCCGAACGGCGGGCGCGATGAAAGGCTCGACTACGACACGCTCGTCGTCGCCGGCGGGTCGCGATACTCCTACTTCGGCCACGACGACTGGAGAGCGCGCGCGCCCGAGCTGAAGTCGCTCACCGGCGCGCTCGACATCCGCAACAGGATCCTGAGCGCGTTCGAAGCCGCTGAAGTCGAGCGGGACGAGGAACGTCGGCGGAGCTGGCTGACGTTCGTGGTCGTCGGCGGCGGCCCGACCGGCGTCGAGATGGCCGGGCAGATCGCCGAGCTCGGTCGCGAGACCCTGCGCCACGATTTCCGTCACGTCGACACTCGCAGCGCACGCGTGCTTCTCGTCGAGACTGCCGACCGCATTCTCACCGGCTTTCCGCCCTCGCTGTCGCACAAGGCCGAGCGTGCGCTCGAAAAGCTCGGTGTGACGCCGCTCGTGGGACACACGGTCGTCGACGTCGGTTCCATCTCGGTGGCGATTCGCTCCGCGGGCGGCGAGAGCGAGGACGTCGGCGCCCGTACGGTCATCTGGGCTGCCGGCGTCGCCGCCTCGCCGCTGGCCGCGGCACTGGCGTCCGACGACGGATCGCAGGTTGACCGAGCCGGTCGCGTGACTGTCACCGCGAACCTGACGTTGCCCAACCACCCAGAGGTCTTCGCGATCGGCGACATGGTCCGCATCTCCCAACGCGACGGAACGATCGTGGCGCTGCCCGGCCTCGCGCCGGTCGCGATGCAGGAAGGACGCTACGTCGCCCGAGCGATTCGCAACCAACTCAACGGGCGTGCCACCGAGGACTTCAAGTACGTCGACAAGGGCAACCTGGCCACGATCGGCCGTTCGAAGGCCGTCGCCGACGTCAAGGGGATTCGCATCAGTGGCTTCCCCGCGTGGGTCACCTGGCTCGTCGTGCATCTCTTCTACCTGATCGGGTTCCAGAACAGGTTTCTGGTCGTGACGCGCTGGACGTTCAGCTTCGTCACACACGGCCGTGGGGCCCGCCTGATCAGCGAGAGCAGATCCGAGACTGCGAACGCGGAGGCAACGGAGTCACAGGAAACGCAGTCGGCGCAGGTTCGCGGATCTGACTAGTCGTGGCGGACGCGGCTACCTAGTAGCAACGCGGCCCCGCAGGCCAGGCCCGTGAGCATGACGACCGGCATCTCCCAGTCCCAGTCGATCCCCAGGTGCAGAAGGAACGCAACGTAGGCAGCGGGTAGGGCCGCGGTCGCCATCCCTCCCCGCCTACGGCGCGCGGCCACGAGCGGCGTCCCCAGCGCCGTGACGACAAGGAGCAGTCCGAGCGGACCAACTTCGGCGAGCGTCTCCAAGTAGAGGCTGTGGGCGTCCCGGATGCGCAACGGAAGTGGCCGTTCCCTTTGCCAGTGACGCGCAAAGGTTCCGGCACCCGAACCAAGCAATGGATGCGCCTGATACTCGTGCCAGGCGACAGCCCAGTAGTACGGCCTCTGCTCGCCGAGCGGGTTCGCGGGCGCGACGACGATCAAAGCAGTCACGGCCGCGAGGCAGCCCGCCAACGCAATTCGACCGGTGGCCTTTCCGCGCGAACGGTCGAGCCGGTCCGCGACCAGCGGTCCGATCATCGACCCAACGACGGCGAGCACTGTGAGCGCCGCGGCCCGCCCCGGCTGAGCGTCGTGCGTCCGAGTCCAGCCCGATGCAAGCCACGCGCCGCCCGCAGCCGGAACTGCCGCCGCAGCAACGGTGGCCAGCAGCCGCGAGCGACGGGTCTCGAGAGCGCAGAACACCACGAGCCCGCAAGCGAGCGCGAGCCAGGCGCCGCGGCTGGCGGACAGGAGCAAGCCTGACGGCAAGATGACGAGGGCGGCGAACGCGGCCGAACGGACCCGGCCTCTTTCCGCGCTCGCGACTCCCATGACCAGCAGCGTCGCGAGCGCCGAAAGGATCCCGAGAGCGTTTGCGTACCCAATCGGCCAGGCGAGCGGCGAGTACAGGCCCCCGTTCTGGCCGAAGAGCAAACCGTGCAGGGTGGCGAAGCTCACGATCGCGCCGAGGGACGCGGCGAGCGCGAGAATCAATGACCTCTCACCTTGCCGTCCGACGACGAGCAGGAACGCCGTCATGCCCGCGAGATAGAGGGCCCCTCGCTCCGCCTCGTGCAGCGAGACGCCCGGAGCCTCCGACCAGAACATCGAGAGTCCGATCAGGCCTACAAGGGACGCGAGGGCCGCGAGAACGAGCAACTCCGCACGGCCCAATGCCTTCTGGCCACCCAACAGGAAGCCGGCGGCGGCCATGCAGACGAAGCAGAGCGTTGCCCGGCCCCACGCGGCGGAGTGGTAACCGCCCTGCAGGAACGCGAGTGCGATCAGGGTCGTAGCGACGGCGAGCGCACCAGCGGCGTTTCCGCCGCCGGTGCGTCCGTAAGAGCTCCGGGCGCGTTTCTGCCCGGCCCGGAGCGCCGTCAGGGTCGTGTCAATGGCTCACCTTCGTGGGCGGTGCGATGGCCTCGTTGTCCGCAGGAAGAGCGTCACGTGCACCGACGATGAGCGCGACGGCCTTGAACGTGACCTTGCCGGTGTTCCCGTCGTCTGCAGTGAACGTGTAGTTGAACGTGTAGGGCGTCGTCTGGTTCTTCCCTCGCGGGCTGATCGACTGCATGAGCGTTCCAACCACTTCGAAGCCGCCGGGGACGCTCTTCAGCAGTTGCACCTGGACCGTCTCCGGGTAGCGCAGGTCGAACACGCTCGCTTGGATCTGACGGGTCTGCCCCACGCTTCCGTTTTGAGGAGCGGCGATCTTCGCGATCCCCACGTCGTGGGTCCTCACGTGAATCACCCGCCTGATCGATCCGATTCGCCCGTCGGTCGTCGTGACGGTCAGCTCGACCGCGTAGTCGCCGTCCACGGTGTAGCGATGCTGCGGGCAGCAGCCCGTGGCGGTGCCGCCGTCCCCGAAGCTCCAGGCCTGGGACTGAATTCCCAACTGCCCCGGATCCGACGATTGGTCGATGAACTGGATGTTCTCGTAGCTCGACGGATCGGAGACGGACTGGAAGAAGTTCGCCTGCGGGGGCGGCGTCGCGTCGAGATGGAACGACAGCGATCCCCGCGATCCGAAGAGGCCGCCGACCTGGAAGTGGTACGTCGTTCCCGCGTCGACGTGAATCGTCATTACCCCTCCGAACGCGCGGCAGCCCACCTGAGTCAGCCCGGACACAGAGCTGCCGGTGTAGGCCGCCATTTCCGTTGTGAAGAACGCGTTGATGCTCGCGGACACCGATCCGCTCGCCGCCGGCGTGTACGCATACCAGGCGCTCCCTGCCAGGGTGCCGTCGCAGGAAGGCGATGGCTCGCCGGCTTCCAACGTCGCAGCTGTCGTGTCGACCGAGGCGTCGTAGGGCAGCGAACCAATCGAAGCCGCGTTGCCGAAGTCATCGTTGGCAGGACCGGGGACTCGCTCCAGGTTCACGTGGAGATCCCCGGTTTCACCGTTCAGGATGCCGGCCTGGATGTAGTAGCTCACGCCCGCCTGGGCGGTGAACTGAACCGGACTGCCGTTCTGCGCGCAGCCTGTGAAGCTCAGGTTGCCGATCCCCGGGCCGAACGCCTGGTAGATGTTGATGTTCGTCTGGGCGCCGGTGCCGCTCGTGTCCGCTCGCAACACCTCCCGCGTCTGCGGGGTGTACCTGTACCAGAGGGTCTGGGACATGAAGATGCAGACCTGCGGCTCGCCCGACTCGGTCGACGCACCGGTGGTGTCCACGACGTCGTTGAAGGGCAAGCTCGAGATCGCGGTGGCCCCGTCGAAGCTGTCGTTCGAGCCGTACTGAGCCTGGGCAGGGCTGACGGACTGCCCCACTCCTCCCAGTGCTGCCAACGAGACGACGGCGGCGATCGTGAAGAGCCCGCCGATGCCGGCTCGTAGCCGACTTCCTACGGGGCCCCGAGGCATGCCTAGGCGCCCACGGATTCTCCGTAACGTGCGCATTTCGCCTCCTTGAGTCGTTGAAGTGCTTCGACCCTCGCGCTGCGCGCTAATCCGGGACCAACTCGTGCCGCTCGAGGGCCGGCCGGACCTATTCCGTGCCCCGCCCGTACTCGGACGCGTGAGGCCTCCTGCTCTAGTGCTGGCGGCGGCCCTGAGCGTCCCGCTTCAGCTTGCTTCGGGCGCTGCTTCGGCTCTCTTCGAGAGCCCGCGTCTCGGCTACACGCTGCGGACTCCCGCGAGTTGGCAGGCATCGGTGCGCCCGGCGGATGCCGTGGCCGTGATCACGTCGCTGCCCATCCCCAACCGGAATGACAACCCAGAGCGGATCCGGCTGCCGCAGGGCGGTGTCTACATCTGGATCGCCGAGTACCGCGGTATTCGTGCCACCGGTATCCCACGGCGGCCAGGCCGAATGCAGCTCGGCCAGAAGCGGGCGCATGCGTGCGGGTTCGGCAACGGCTACATGCTCAACTTCACAGACCACGGCCGTCTGCTCCAGGTGTTCGTCAAGCTCGGTTCCGCCACTGACAAGCGCACCGCCCTCGCTGTTGTCAACAGCCTCCGCGTTATGCGGTAGGGCCGGCGGCCGTCGACTGGCACAGGAGAAAAGCTGCCGAGGCTGCGGCTCACGACCTCAGGCACACGTTCGGGACGATCGCCTCGTTGCGTCGCGACATCAACAGCAGTCGCAGTGCTCGCCGCGCCAGCTCTCGACGCCCTCGCGAGCGGCAACGCCGGCTATTACGAGCGCGGCGACAGGGTCCGCCCACCACCAACTGAAGGCAGCGTTGAGGCCGAGCCCAATGAGCAACGCGACGGAAAGATACGCGCAGATCATGTTCTGCTGGGCCTCGCCGACGGTGGCGCTTGACGCGAGTGAATGACCGACGCGGCGCTTCGCGCGGGCGAGCAGCGGCATCGTCGGTGCAGTTACCGCCGCGAGACCGATTCCGACCCAACTCGCATCTGGATGATTGCCGCCGAGGAGTGTCCGCACCGATTCAACACCGACGTACACGGCGAGCACGAAGTAGCTTGCGGCGATGAGCTGCTGCGCTCGGCGCTCGGCTGTCTCCGATACGAGCCGCGAGCCGGTGAACAGCCAAATAATGACGAAGCCAGCCAGTCCCTCGATCAGGCTGTCGAAGCCGAAGCCGAGGAGCGCGATCGAGCCTGCCGCGATTCCGGCCGCGACGGCGATTGCGAACTCGAGCAGATGCCACGCGTTGCCACCCCACGCGAGCAGCCGTGCCCGCCGTGCGAGCCGCTCACGCTCGATCGCCTCGAGGCGAGGACGAATCTGAACGGTTTCCACGCTCGTAGCGTAGTCCGCGTTTGCCCAAGAAAGGGCCGTGCAGGGAGCCCGAACCGCCCGAGCACTTGACGCGCGATCCAGGTGTATTCATGTGGCAGGCTGCGACGTTCTCAGTCGCGGTTCGGCGTCAAGCCTCCTCAGTCGCGATTGCCGGACGGGGATGTTCACCTCGGACGAACTGGTACACGAGCGCTCCGACTCCGGCTCCCAAAAGGGGAGCAACGATGTAGACCCAGAGCGCATGTTGGTCGCCGGCGACCAGTGCTGGCCCAAGCGAGCGAGCGGGGTTCATCGACGCACCCGTGACGGGACCTCCGAACATCGCGTCGAGCCCGACGGCCCCTCCGATTGCGATCGCAGCGGCCTCGCCTACCGCGCGAGCGTCAGTAGCGACGGCCATGATCACGAACATCAGGAAGAACGTCAGGATGATCTCCCAGAGAACGGCTTGGCCTTGTGACCCGCTGGGCAACGTCGCGCCGACATGAGCAACGTTCCCGAGCGAGCCACGGAGGATCGCTGCAGCGAGGAGCGCGCCGCTGACCTGGGCGGCCCAGTACACGCCCATTCGCATCCAGGAAAAATGACGCGTCAGGGCGAAAGCGAAGCTCACCGCCGGATTGAAGTGCGCGCCGGACACATGCCCGAGCGCGTAGATCATCACCATGATCACAAGGCCAAACGAGATCGCGACACCGATGTGGCCGAGGGCATGGGTTTTGGCATCCACCATGATCGCGCCCGCGCCCGCAAACACGAGCGCGAAGGTTCCGATGAGCTCAGCGACGAGCGACCGCGCGAGCGCGCGGTTCATCAACAACAGCCAGCGGTCGACGCTGCTCGAATCACGGGAAGACCTTTCGTCCTGGGATCCCTCGTCTTCTCGGCCTTCACAACCGCGCCGTGCATCCCGTCGGCAACCTCATGAGTGAAGGTGACAATGACGTTTTCGAAACCCGCAGCCATCAGGCCCTGCTCGTACTCGGTCTTCGAGAGGGCGCCGGCAATGCAGCCGACGAAGGAGCCGCGCTCGGCCCGCTCCTCCCTCGTCAGCCGATCCTCGGCGACGACGTCCGACACGCCCACTCGCCCACCGGGTCTGAGGACGCGAGCGATCTCAGTGAGGACTGCCGCCTTGTCGGTGGAGAGGTTGATCACGCAGTTGGAGATGACGACGTCCACCGACTCCGCGGGCAGCGGTACTTCCTCAATCATGCCCCTGAGGAAGACGGCGTTCTTGATACCGGCTTCCCCCACGTTGTATCGGGCAAGCGCGAGCATTTCGTCGGTCATGTCGAGGCCGTACACGAACCCGGTCGGACCAACCCGCCTCGCTGAGAGGATCACGTCGATACCGCCGCCGGAGCCAAGGTCGAGCACTATCTCGCCCTCATGCAGGTCCGCCACCATCGTCGGATTGCCGCACCCCAACGAGGCGACGGTCGCGGCGTCAGGCAGCGCCCCGCGCTGGTCGGCGTCATAGAGAGCCTTGCCGAACTTGGTCGCCTCCTCGCCCTCACAGCATGATCCGCTTCCGCAACCACAGCCGCTCGCGCCGTCCGTGACCGCGCGAGCCGAATCCGCGTAGCGGCGGCGCACCTCCTCGCGCAGGTCGTCGGCAGATGTTGCCATCAGCATCACTCCTTGAAGTCGAGGAGGCTCGCCAGTCGTGTGGCTGCCTCCTGCTTGAGCGAGAAATAAGCCCACTTGCCGCGCTGCTCCCTATCGAGCAGCCCGGCATCCGTCAGCGTCTTGAGGTGATGGCTCACCGTCGGTTGGGATAACCCGAGGGGTTCGATCAAGTTGCAGACGCAGACGGGCTCGGGGTTATTCGCAAGCACGTTGAGAATGCGGACGCG
>JBBWZE010000006.1:0-15633 GCA_039648845.1 Actinomycetota bacterium
AGGAAGTCGGCCGCCTGCGCGATCCAAACGCCTGCGGAGCCGGCGGTCGCGCCGTTCGGTCCGACCCACACGAGCACAGGCAGCTTTGCATTCAGCTCGCAGAGCACGATCTTGTCCTTCGACTGCAGCAGCCCTCCGGGGGTGTTCAGAACGATCACGGCTGCGGAGTAGCCGTCCTTCGCTGCGCGGCTGAGGTTGTCGCAAAGGTAGTTCTGCGTGACGGGGTTCACGTCTGCGTCGAAATGAATCGCCAGAACGCGTGGCGCCGCCGCCGAAGCCGAAGAAGCAAACGCAAGGAAGGCCCCGACGAGCAAAAATCCCCGCAAACAGGCGCTCTTCAACTCGTAAGGATTCTATCAGGGAAGGGCGCGCGCACTTGAGGCCGAAGCCGTGTGCAGGCACCCTGAGAGAGGGCCGCCGACACCATGAAACCTCTACTCGTCGCCACGCTCCTGTTCTTCGCTGCCCCTGCCACCGCATTCGGGGGTGCCTCGCTGACCATGCGCGACGTGCCGCTGCACGGCGAACGCACCCTCGCAGCGTCGACCACGCACTTCGACATGGTCGGGCTGCACTGGCGTGGCTCGGGCACGGTGCAGTTCCGCACGCGCTCAACGGGGGGCCGGTGGAGCGGCTGGCAGGGCGCGGACCCCGAGGGTGAGGACCTCCCGAACGTCGGTACCGCAGAGGCTTATGCCGCTCGTGGTTGGCACGTGGGCAATCCCTATTGGACCGGATCATCCGATCGGATCGAGTACCGGTTGCGGGGACAGGTCGAGCGGCTGCGGGCATATTTCGTCCGCAGTCCGGAGGTGCGGATCCCGCTGCGCCGGGTTTCGATGACCGGCTCGCCTCCTCTGATCGACCGCGAGGCCTGGGGCGCGAACGAGGCGATCCGCCGTGCGCCACCGAGCTACGCGACGGCCCTTCAGTTCGCGCTCGTGCACCACACGGCCGGAAACAACTCGTACACCGCGTCCCAGTCCGCGGCGATCGTGCGTGGAATCGAGGTCTACCACGTCAAGGGGAACGGCTGGAACGACATCGGCTACAACTTTCTCGTCGACAAGTACGGACAGGTCTTCGAAGGTCGGTACGGCGGTGTCGACAAATCCGTCATCGGTGCGCATGCCGAAGGGTTCAACACCGGCTCGGTCGGTGTCGCCGTGCTCGGGACCTATGGCTCGAGCGCTCCCCCCGCCGTCGCGCGCACCGCGCTCGCCAAGCTGCTGGCCTGGCGCCTCGACGTCGCCCATGTCGATCCCAAGTCGAACCTGACCTGGGTCTCGGGCGGAAATGCGCGCTTCGCGTCCGGCACCCCGGTCTTCATCCGTGCCGTGTCCGGACATCGCGATACAGGGTTCACGACATGTCCGGGCGCTGCGCTCTATTCACAGCTCGACGCCATCGCGCGGCAGGCGGAAAGCGACGGCTTGCCGAAGCTGTACGCGCCTTCGGCTCGAGGTGCGGTCGGCGGGCAGGTTCGTTTCCGCGCCCGGCTCAGCCAGTTGCTTCCCTGGACCGTGACCGTCGCCGACGCGACGGGCGCAGTCGTTGCGAGCGGGACGGGAACGAGCCAGGACGTCGACTGGACCTGGGACGCCGCAACTGCGGTCCCCGGCTCGTACAGCTGGACGATTGGGGCGGGAGACGACGTGCTTCCCGCCAGCGGGACGATCGGTGCGAAGGCAGTCGTGCTCGCGATCAACTCGGCGACTGCGCTGCCGCGCACGATCACCCCGAACGGCGACGGGCAGACCGACTCGAGCCAGATCTCCTACTCCCTCAGCGCGCCGGCGAGCGTCACCGCCACTCTGCGCGGGCCTGAGGGGCAAGATCTCTCGATCCTCTTCTCGCAAGCTCGTCGACCGGGGAAACAGTCATTCCGCTTCACTGCTGCCGGTGTGGGCGACGGGCGCTACGAGATCGTGCTGAGCGCAAGCGACGGTCGTACGACGGTGACCTCCGTCGTGCCTGTCCTGGTCGATCGCACCGTCCGAGGTTTCGTAGCCGCACCGCTGGCCGTTTCCCCGAACGATGACGGCGTCGCGGACGAGCTCACGTTCCGCTTCGAGCTCGCGCAGACCGCGTCCGTGAAGCTCGAGATCGCGCAGGCGGGGAAGACGCTGGCATCGGTCTACGCCGCGGACCTCTCGCCCGGTGCTCAAGCGGTCTCGTGGAATCCAACCGGGCTGAGGGACGGCAAGTACGCCGGCGTCCTCACGGCGACGAACGGCGTCGGCACGGTCACGCATACGATGTTGTTCCGGATCGACACGATCGCCCCCAAGCTGAGTGCACTCTCTTTCCGCAGCCTGCGCTTTCGTGTGAGCGAGCCGGCGACCATCCGGCTGACGCTCAACGGCAAGCTTGTGAGTCGGGTGGTTCGCGCCGGCGCCTTCTCGTTCCGTTCGCCGCGCGTGCGCACTGTTCGAATCGTCGCCCAGGATGTCGCCGGCAACGTCAGCCGGACACTGAAATATCCGTAGCGATCCACGCGTCGTACGCACGCTCGAGCTGAAGCAGCATCGCCGCGAGGAGTTGCACGCGGTTCACCGGCTCGCTCAGCTCGAGGCGGAGTGACGTCGGCTCCGTCTGAGCATCGGGAGGGAGCTGCTCCCGCGTCTGATTGACATTGACGCCGATGCCGAGCACGACGCGCCCCTCGCTCGACTCGGCGAGTATCCCGGCGACCTTGCGGCCGGCGATCAGGACGTCGTTCGGGAACTTGATGGTCGGCTCGATCCCGGTCACCTCGACGATCGCTTCCGCGACCGCGCCGCCTGCGACGAGCGACAGCTCCGGGAGCCGCGCCGCCTCCACGGCTGGAAGCAGGAGGACCGAGACGAGCACGCTAGTACCCGCGGGAGCGTTCCAGGTGCGCCCGAGGCGGCCCCGACCCTCGGTTTGCTCCTCCGCCACCGCCACCGTTCCCTCACCGTCTTCTTCCACCAGCATCCGTTGTGTCGAGGGCACAACCTCGGCGTAGTGGTAGACATGACCGAAGCGGCCACGGAGGAGGGGTTTCACGGCGTCCGGAGCTAGCGAATCCGCCACGCTCCTACACTAGAGCGCGGAGATGCAACTGCCACGCGGCCGCCAGCGTCAAATCCAGCAGTCCTTCCGTCAGGAAGGGCTTCTTGCATATGCACGGCTGAGTGATCCAATCCTGGTGAAGAGAGCCAAAGACGGTGACGCAGCGGCCCTCGAGGCGCTCTGCGAAAGGCATGCGCCGCGCGTGGAGAAGCTCGCAGGCCATCTGCTTCGCGATCCCGAGGATGCGCGCGACGCTGCGCAGGAAGCGCTGGCGAAGCTGTGCGTCAAGATCAGGCAGTTCCGGGGCGAGTCGCAGTTCGCAACCTGGCTGCACCGGCTGACGATCAACGCGTGCCGAGACGTGGGGAACCGACAACGTGCTCGAGCCTGCGAGCCGTTGCTCGAGGACCGGCGGGCCGCCACCGACGCGGATCCGGCGCAGGAAGCCGACCGGACCGAGCTCCGCGGCGAGTTGAACCGCTGCCTTGCGGAGATCGCGCCGGAGCAGGCCCGGGTCGTCGTCCTGAAGGACGCGCTCGGATTCTCGTTCGAGGAGGTCTCGGCGGTTGCCGACATGCCCGTCGGAACGGCGAAGTGCTATGCACACCGCGGCCGCAGCCGGTTGCGCGACAAGCTCTCGGACGTCGCATGACCGCCGCTCGCTCTCGGCTCGGTCCGACGCCGTTCGGCCGCGAGGCGATCGAGCAGATCCTGCCTCATCGCGAGCCCTTTCTCCTCATCGACGAGGTACTCGAGCTTCGGCCAGGCGAGGGCGCGGTTGCTCGCAAGACGGTGCGTGAGGACGAGTGGTATCTCAGTGGCCACTTCCCTGGCCGGCCGGTGATGCCCGGCGTGCTGATCGTGGAAGCGCTCGCGCAAACAGGCGCGGTCGCCGTTCTCAGCGAAGAGGCGAACAGGGGCAAGCTGGCGCTCTTCGCAGGGATCGACGACTGCCGGTTCAAGCGGATGGTCGAACCGGGTGACGTGCTCGAGCTGCGCTGTGATCTCGAGCGCGTTCGGGGACCGATCGGCCGCGGGAAAGCCGAGGCGCGAGTGGGCGGCGACCTTGCCTGTAGGGCGACCCTGACCTTTGCGGTGGAACGATGAGCGCGGGGGAGCGATGAGCGTTCTTTGCTCAGCGTTGCACCGCGGGGGAAGGGTCTCGGGAAACCGGGAGGTTTCCCGTTGCTTTCTCCTTCACTCCCGTGCCGGTCACTTCGGCACTGGCGTGAAGGCGTGCGATGAAGAAGGGGAGGCAGAGGGGAAACATGGTTTCCCCTCTGGGAGTGAGTCGCAGGCGAACGACGCGGGGGAGCGATGATCGGCAAGGCGGAAGGCCCGCCGATCTCGATCACCGGGCTCGGCGCCTACGTCCCCGACCGTGTGCTTACCAACGCGGAGCTCTCGACGCTCGTCGACACCTCGGACGAGTGGATCATGGAGCGCACTGGCATTCGCGAGCGTCGGATCGCCGCGCCGGAGCAGGCGCTCACCGATCTCGCGCTTCCGGCCGCCCGGGCAGCGCTCGCTCAGGCCGGGGTCGAGGGAAAGGACATCGACCTCCTGCTCTGCGCGACCGTGACCCCCGACATGATGTTCCCGACATCGAGCGCGCTCCTCGCGGACACGCTCGGGGCGCGTGACGCTGCGGCCTATGACCTGCTCGCGGGTTGCACGGGGTTCATGTACGCGCTTGCGCAGGCCTACGGGATGCTTGCGGCGGGGCTGGCCGAGCGCGCGCTGGTCGTCGGCGGGGACGTCCTATCGAAGATCCTCGACTGGACCGACAGGTCGACGCTCGTTCTTTTCGGCGACGGCGCGGGTGCCGTCGTGCTCGAGAAGGTCGAGAAACCGGGCTTCCTCGGCTTCGAGTTGGGGGCGGATGGCGGCGGCGGGATCCACCTCTCCCTACCCGGCAGCGGCTCGCGCACGATGGATGAAGCGACCGGAAACGGGTATGTCCACATGAATGGCCGGGAGGTCTTCAAGTTCGCAACGCGGGTGCTGGTCTCTTCTGCCGAAGCCGTCCTGGACCGCTGCGGAATTTCGGTCGAGGACGTCGACGTCTACATTCCGCACCAGGCAAACGTGCGGATCCTGGATCACGCGGTCAAGAAGCTGGGAATCCCTCGTGAGCGCATGGTGGTTAACGTTGATCGCTACGGCAATACGTCCTCCGGCTCTATCCCGCTGGCTCTGGCGGAGGCGCAGGCGGATGGTCGGCTCAAGGAAGGAGACCTCGTGTTGATGACGGGCATGGGAGCAGGCCTCACGTGGGGCTCGGCTCTGATGGAGTGGACGCGATGAAGCGGGGTCTCGTCGCGTTCTGCTTTCCCGGACAGGGATCGCTCGAGGTCGGGATGGGCCGCGAGATCGCGGCGGCCGTCCCCGAGGCGCTCGACGTCTTCGAGCGGAGCAGCGCCGCCTCCGGGCTCGACCTGAAGCACCTCTGCTTCGAAGGGCCGGAAGAGAAGCTCGTCGAGACAGAGATCCAGCAGCCGGCTCTCGTCGCGACCAGCCTCGCCGTCTACGCGGCGGTCCGCGCGCGCGGCATCAAGCCGGACTTCGTCGTGGGCCATTCCGTCGGCGAGTTCGCCGCGCTGGCGGCGGCCGGCGCCCTCAAGGTCGAGGAAGCTATTGCGCTGGTGCGCGAACGCGGGCTCGCGATGGCCGAGACCGCTCGTAAGAATCCGGGTTCGATGGCGGCGATCCTCGGTCTCGACGACGAGGTCGTGGAGCGCATCTGCCGTCGCATCCTCAACGTGTGGCCGGCGAACTACAACTGCCCGGGCCAGATCGTCGTCTCGGGTGAAAATCCGGCGGTCGACGAGGCCTGCGCGGCAGCGGAGGAAGCCGGCGCGCGTCGCGCCGTCAAGCTGCGTGTCTCGGGCGCGTTTCACAGCCCATTGGTGGCCCGCGCCGCGGATCGCCTTCGGCCGGCCCTCGACAAGGCGAAGTTCGTCGAACCGACCTCGCCCTTCATGTCCACGGTGACAGCTCGGATCGAGTCGGCGAAGAGGATGGCCCCACTGCTCGTCGAGCAGCTCACGGCTCCCGTGCGCTTCACGCACGCGGGACAGGCCCTGATCAAGGAGGGTGTGCAGACCTTCGTCGAGGTCGGGCCGGGCAACGTGCTCTCGGGGCTCATCAAACGCATCGACCGCAGCGTGAAGACGATCTCGGTCTCGACGCCAGAAGAGGTCGACAAGCTCGAGGAAACACTCCTCTCTGCCTGACCCTTTCGCGTCGCTGGAGGGGAAGACCGCCCTCGTCACGGGCGGTTCGCGGGGTATCGGGCGCGCGATCGCGCTCGAGCTCGCGCGTGCCGGCGCCGACGTCACGCTCAGCTACCGCTCGGGCAAGGACGAGGCGGAAGAGGCGGCACGCGAGGCGGGGGGACGCGCGGTCGAGGCCGACGTCGCCGACCCGGAACAGGCCAAGGCCCTGGTCGATTCGACTGGCGACCTGGACCTCCTGGTCAACAACGCCGGTGTGACCAGAGACGGACTGATCGCACGCATGCCGGACGAGGACTGGCGGGTCGTCATCGAGACGAACCTCAGCGGGGTCTTCCATACGTGCCGCGCGGCGGCGCGCGGGATGATGAAACGCCGCTCCGGCTCGATCGTGAACATCTCCAGCATCGTCGGGTTGCACGGGAACCCCGGCCAGACCAACTATTCGGCCTCGAAGGCCGGGATCATCGGCTTCACGAAGGCGCTCGCGCGCGAGCTCGGCACCCGCGGTGTTCGGGCGAACGTGGTCGCACCGGGCTACATCGACACGAGGCTGACGCAGGTGATCGCCGAGGAGATGAGGGAGCTGATGCTCGCCAACACGCCGCTCGGCCGCTTCGGCAAGCCGGAGGACGTTGCCGGGGCGGTACGGTTCCTCTGCTCCGAGGAGGCCGCCTTCATCACGGGCGAGGTCCTGCTCGTCGACGGCGGAATGGGGATGTAGATGGCGGTCAACGGACAGAGACGAGTTGTCATCACCGGCATCGGCGCGGTGACGCCGCTCGGCAACGACGCGGAGACGTCGTGGCAGCGCTTGCTCGCGGGCGAATCCGGCGCGGGGCCGATCACCCAGTTCGACTCGACCGATTACCACGTCCACTTCGCCTGCGAGGTGAAAGATTTCGACCCCGCGACCTGGATCGAGCGGAAGCAGGCGCGGCGGATGGACCGCTTTGCGCAGCTGATTCTCGCCGCCGCACGTCAGGCCGAGGCGGATTCCGGAGTCGATGTCAGGGCAGACGGCGACCGGATCGGCGCGTCCATCGCGACCGGGATCGGCGGGCTCAGGTCCTTCCAGGACTGCTACGACACGTTGAAAGAGCGCGGCCCGGAGCGAGTCAATCCGTTCGCGATCCCGTGCATCATCCCGAACATGGGCGCGGGCTGGGTCTCGATGGAGCTCGGGACGCGAGGTCCGCTCTCGTCGGAGTGCACGGCCTGCGCTGCATCCAACATGGCGATCGGACAGGGCCTGGACGACATCAGGCTCGGGCGTGCCGAAGTCATGTTCTGCGGCGGGACCGAGTCTGCGATCAACAAGGTCGGCATCGCCGGCTTCGGTGCGATGCGCGCCCTCTCCCGGCGGAACGACGATCCGGCCGGCGCGAGCAGGCCGTTCGACGCCGGGCGTGATGGGTTCGTCATGGGCGAAGCTGGTGCGGTTGTCGTCCTCGAGGAGCTCGAGCGCGCTCAGGCCCGCGGCGCCAAGATCTACGCCGAGGTTGCCGGCTACGGACTCTCGTCGGATGCCAAGCACGTGACGGAGCCGGACCCGACCGGCGAGAATCCGGCACGAGCGATGAAGAACGCTTTCGCGGACGCCGGCATCGATGCGGCTGAGGTCGACTACATCAACGCACACGGGACGTCCACACCGCTGGGCGATGCCGCTGAGACGCGCGTGATCAAGCTGGCGCTCGGCGAGGAGAACGCGCGGAAAGCGGCGATCTCGTCGACGAAGGGTGCGACCGGCCACTGTCTCGGTGCAGCGGGCGCCGTGGAGGCGATCTTCTCGACACTTGCGATTCGCGACGGGAGGCTTCCTCCGACGATCAACCAGGAGGTCGAGGATCCGGAGTGTGATCTCGACTACATCCCGAACGAGTCGCGTGCCGCCGACGTGCGCGTCACGGTCTCGAACTCCTTCGGTTTCGGCGGTCACAACGCCTGCGTCGTCTTCAAGCGCTTCGAAGACTAGGCTCGCGACAGTGGCGCGAGACCGCTGGGCGACGTTCGACTGCTATGGCACGCTGATCGACTGGAACGGCGGCATCCGCCGTGAGCTGGCCCGTGTCTTCGGCGAGGATGGGGCGGACGAGCGACTCGGCCGTTACCACGACCTCGAGCCGGCACTTCAGGCCGGTGGTGAGCGCAGCTACCGAGCGGTCATGACGGATGCAATGCGCGAGCTCGGTGCGCCGGAAAACGAGGTCTCCGGATTGGCCGAGGCGCTTCCCTCGTGGGGCTCGTTCCCGGAGGTGCGGCCGGCGCTCGAGGATGCTCGTGCCCGCGGCTGGAAGCTCGCGATCCTCTCCAACACCGATCGCGATTTCATCGAGGCGTCCATGAAGCGGATCGGCGTCCCGTTCGAGCTGGCAATAGTCGCGTCGGAGATCGGCTCCTACAAGCCAAGCCATGAGCATTGGTCGCGCTTCTTCGCCGAGACCGGCGCACCGCGTGAGACGCACGTGCATGTCGCCCAGAGTCACTTCCACGACATCGCTCCGGCCAGCGAGCTCGGACTGCGCTCGGTCTGGATCAACCGCTACGGCGAACGGCACGAGCCGCGGCCGACGCGTGAGCTCGACGATCTCGCCCGTCTTCCTCGGATCCTCGATGAGCTCGTCGCTGCCTGAAGGCTTTCACGCCCGCCCGGCGACGGTCGAAGACGCTCCCGCCGTCAACGAGCTCGTGGTCGCAGTCGACACCGCCGTCCAGGGCTGGTCGGATTCGACGGCGGCCGAGCTCGCGGACTGGTGGCGCGAGACCGATCTGGCTCGGAACTCCTGGGTCGTAGAGGACGACGGGGTCGCTGCGTATGCCGTTGTCGTTCCTCATGGCAGGACTGCCGACATCGACGGCTTCGTCCATCCGGCGAAGACCGGAGTCGGACTGGGCAGCTGGCTGCTCCGTCAAGGGGAGGAACGCGTGCGGGATCTCGGCTTTCGCACGGTGCTCACGTGGTGTCTTGCGCCCGACTCGCACGCGCGCGCACTCTTCGAGCGCTCCGGTTATCGCGAGGTCCGCCGGTTCTACCGGATGCTGATCGAGCACGATGCCGTACCGGTGGCGGCGGAATGGCCGGAGGGCTTTCGCGTGAGCACGTTCGAACCGGGTGAGGGGCAGGCGTTTCACGCGGCCCTCGACGAGGCGTTCGCGGACGAATGGAACTTCGTCTCCCAGACGTTTGAGCAATGGGCGGAACGACGCCTCAACGTCCCGGAGTTCGATCCGACGCTGTTGTTCATCGTCCGTCACGGAGAGAAGATCGCCGCCGTGCTGCGCGGCGAGGCGGACCGGGGCGGCGCAGGCTGGATCGGTGCGATCGGCGTCCTTCCACGCTGGCGGCGGCGCGGGCTCGGGCTCGCGCTCCTTCACCTTGCCTTCGGGGAGTTCTATCGACGCGGCCAGCCGCGAGTCGCACTCGGCGTCGACGCCCAGAATCCGACGGGCGCGACGCGTCTCTACGAGCGTGCGGGCATGCACGTCGCCTACGAAGCCGTCGCGTTCGAGAAGGAGCTTACGTGAGCCGGCTGCGCGCGAAGTGCCCGGACTGTAGGACCTTCACAGCGGTCGCGCTCGGTCCCGAATACGAGTGCCACTCGTGCGGGCGCGTCTACCTAGCAGGGCTGGTTCGGGTTCCTCAGGCCTGGGGTGAGGGCGGTGAGGTAATGGCCGAGGCGGCGTGGCTCGACCTTCCTTATCCCGAAACCGCCGTTGTCGAGGCCGAGACGCTCGAAGAGCAGACGCTCGCGCTCGCGGCGGACCTTCCAGAACGGCCGCTCGTCCTCGGGGGCTGTTGTTGTGCGCACATCGGTGCCGTCGAGGGCCTGGCAGCCCGCCAGGACCGGCTCTCGGTGATCTGGTTCGATGCGCATGGCGATCTCAACACCCTCGAGACGTCGCCGAGCGGGAACCTCTGGGCGACTCCCTTGAGGACGCTGATCGACTCGGGTGCGATCCAGGCCGCGGACGTGGCGCTCGTCGGCGCGCGGAGCCTCGATCCGCCCGAGGAGCAGTTCATTCGCTCGCAGGGCGTCCACATAGGCGAGGAGGGCATAGCCAGGGCACTGGACGAGACCACATGGACCTACGTTGCCGTTGACGTGGACGTGCTGGATCCCGCCGAGCTCGCCGTCTTCATGCCCGAGCCGGACGGGCTCACGCTCGACGTAGTCGAGCGAATCCTCGGCGGGATCGCCAGGAGCACGAAGGTCCTCGGAGCCGGCTTGACCGCCGCCAGCTTCGAGCCCGGCAACGTCGGACCCCTCTCCAGGCTCGCCCGGGCACTGGGTCTGTAACTGACGTCCGGCCGGGTCAGTCTAAACTCGTCAGTTCCATGTCCTCCCGGATCGACGTCTCCATCGAGCATCGGAACGTCCCAGAGCCGCCGGGGAAGCAGCACCCGAACACGTGCCCGCAGTGCTCCTCGCACTACCGGGACGACGAGCTCGAGGCGGCGCTCTGGGTATGCCCTCATTGCGGGCACCACTTCACCATGCGCGCCCGCGCCCGCATTGCCTCGCTGACGGACGAAGGCAGCTTCGTGGAGGAAGCGGCCGACCTTCGCTCAGAGGATCCACTCGACTTCTTCGACCTGCGGCCCTACACCGAGCGGTTGGCCGAGGCAGAGATGAAGACCGGGCTCGGGGAAGCGATGGTGATCGGCCAGGGGACGATCGACGGGAATGCGTGCGAGCTCGCGGTCATGGACTTCGCTTTCATGGGCGGCTCGATGGGTAGCGTCGTCGGCGAGAAATTCTCGCGTGCGTGTGACGGCGCCGCGCAGCGAGGCGCGCCGCTGGTCTCGGTGACGGCCTCGGGCGGCGCCCGTATGCAGGAAGGGATCCTGTCGCTCATGCAGCTCCCCAAAACGGTATGTGCAGTCGAGGATTTGCACGATTCCGGCCAGTCGCTGATCAGCGTGATGACTCATCCAACCACAGCGGGCGTGCTCGCCAGCTTCGCGAGTCTCGGCGACGTGATCGTCGCCGAGCCGGGTGCGCTCCTCGCTTTTACCGGCCCTCGCGTCGTCCAGCAAACCACGCGCGAGAAGCTGCCCGAGGACTTCGGGCTCGCCGAGCAAAATCTCCGCTTCGGCCACATCGACGCGATCGTCCCTCGGCCGGAGTTGAAGGCATACGTCGCGCGGCTCCTGCGGCTGTTCTCCTCGAATGGCGACTGACCACGAACTGAGACTGCGCGAACGGCTGGCGAGCCTCCGCAACCTCAACCTGCTCGGCGGCACGCGGGTCTCGGGCGAGCTCGAGAAGCTGCAGCGCCAGCTCGACCGCATCCAGGCCGCGCCGACCGACGAAGAGATCTGGCGCTCCGTCGAGCTTGCGCGACACCAGGATCGCCCGTACACGCTCGACTACGTCAGCCGGCTCTTCGACGATTGGGTGGAGTTGCATGGAGACCGCGGCCGCGCGGACGATCACGCGCTGGTCATCGGGCTCGGCCGATTCGGAGGCCGCACCGTTGCGCTCGTGGGCAACCAGAAGGGCCGTGACATCAAGGAACGAACAGATCGCAACTTTGGCATGGCTTACCCGGAGGGCTATCGCAAGGCGATGCGTCTGATGGAGCTCGCAGAGCTGCACCGATTTCCGTTGCTCAGCCTCGTCGACATCCCTGGCGCCTATCCGGGTGTCGCGGCCGAGCAGCACGGGCAGGGCGGAATGATCGCCCGGTCACAGGCGCTGATGGCCCGGCTGGGAATCCCGATTGTCACCTGTGTGATCGGCGAGGGCGGCTCCGGCGGTGCGATTGCGACTGCGCTCGCCGACCGCGTGCTGATGCAGGAGAACGCGATCTACACCGTCATCTCTCCGGAAGGCTGCGCGGCCATTCTCTGGCGGGATGCCGGGGAAGCGAGGAAGGCGGCCGCAGCGTTCAAGCCGGACGCCGTGCATTGCCTCGAGCTCGGCGTCATCGACGGGATCGTCCCCGAGCCCGACGGCGGCGCCCAGATGAATCACGACGAAGCCGCCCGCCTCCTGGGGGAAAGTCTGCAGGAAGCGCTCGAAGACCTGGAATCCGTCGCTCCGGACGACCTGAAGCGCCGCCGCCGAGCCCGATTCCGCTCTTTGGGCGTTTACGCCTGAGTCAACAGGCTCCTCCTGTGGAAAGAAAGGAGTCTCGCATAGGTTCCGGTAGATTCGCGGCACGGACAGGTCTCGCCTCTCCACAACATCCACAGCCTTATCCCCCGACCCGAGAACGACTTCGGGCCGGAAAACCGGCCCGAAGAGTCGACCCCCCGCTGGGTGGACAAGCTTTTCGAAGGACAAGAATACGCCTTTGAACTACTCCCTGTTGCCAGGCCGTCCGGGGTTGAAACACCAGGGCGTTCGGGTAATCGCGCTCTGTGCGACCGATTTGGAGCGACACGATCTCGTTCGGCCTCGTCGGCGTTCCGGTGCGGATGTTCCCGACGACGGAATCGAAGGAGCTTCGCTTTCACTTCCTCGACAAGAAGGACCTGATGCCTGATCCAAGCCAAGGCGGCGGGCCAGCCGAGCCGGCAGAGGAGCAGGAAGGAGAGGTCGTTGACCTGATGTCGGCGCTGCGGGAATCGGTCGAGCGGACGAAGAAGCAGCGGAGGGCACCCTCGAAGCGCAAAGCTTCGTAGGTGGCCTCGCAGAAACTCTCCGAGTACGAGCGCAAGCGGGATCCCAAGGAGACGCCCGAACCCTTCGGCTCGAAGAAGGGCAAGAAAGGGCCGATCTTCGTCGTCCAGCGCCACGACGCGAGGCGGCTCCACTACGACTTTCGGCTGGAGAAGGACGGGGCGCTGCTCAGCTGGGCTGTGCCGAAAGGCGTGCCGCTCGAACCAGGCGAGCAGCACCTCGCCGTGCACGTGGAGGACCATCCGCTCGAGTACGCGACGTTCGAGGGGGAGATTCCGAAGGGCCAGTACGGCGCGGGCATGGTCGAGATCTGGGACAGCGGCACCTACGAACTGCTCGAGGAAAAGAAGAACGGCGGCCTGACCGTGCGTCTACACGGGACGAGGCTCCAGGGGACGTGGGCGCTCGTGCCGGCTCACTTGAGCGGTGACGAGAAGAACTGGCTGATCGTCCGCAAGCGCGACGAGTCCGCTGCAGCGGCGCCCCGCCGCAGCGGCCGCACCTACGCGCCGATGCTCGCGACGCTCGCAGACGAGGTCCCACGCGGTGCGGGGTGGGCGTTTGAGGTCAAGTGGGACGGCTACCGCGCGATTGCGACGATCGCAGGCAGCGACGTCACCCTGACGAGCCGCAACGGAAACGACCTGACGTCGCGCTTCCAGAACGTTGCGAAGGAGACCACGAAGGCCGTGAAGACGCCGGACTGCGTCCTCGACGGCGAGGTCTGCGCCTTGGACGAATCCGGCCGCTCGAGCTTCTCCGCGATGCAGCAGGGCAAGGCGGGAACCCCCATCGTCTACTACGTCTTCGACGTCCTCGAGATCGAGGGCGAGCCGGTGATCGACCTGCCGCTCGTCGAGCGCCGCAAGCTCCTCGAAGGGCTCCTCGACCAGCACAACAAGACCGTGCGCTTCTCCGAGACCTTCGACGACGGGCAGGCGCTGCTCGAGGCCGCGAAGCAGCAGCAGCTCGAGGGAATCATGGCCAAGCGTCTCGACTCCCGTTACCTGCCCGGCAAGCGAACGCGCGACTGGCTGAAGATCAAGACGCACTCCGAGCAGGAGTTCGTCGTCGTCGGCTACACGAAGGGAACGGGCCGGCGGGCCTCGAGCTTCGGTGCGCTCGTCCTCGGCTACTACGCCGGCGGCGAGCTTGTCTACGCCGGCAACGTCGGCACCGGCTTCAACAGCAAGGAGATCGAGAAGCTGCTCGACAAGCTGAGGCCGCTGCGGCGGGAGACTCCGCCGTTCCGCGAGGTGCCGAAGATGCCCAAGGTGCGGAAGAGCGACGTGATCTGGGTGGAGCCGAAGCTCGTCGCCGAGGTCGAGTTCGCCGAGTGGACGCACGATGGGCGGCTGCGCGCCCCGTCCTACAAGGGCCTGCGCGAGGACAAGTCTGCGGACGATGTGCGACGCGAGACGCCGATCACCGACGTCGTCAAGAAGGGATCACGCGAGCTGAAGCTATCGAATCTCGACAAGGTCTTTTTCCCCGTCGAGCGCATCACCAAAGGCGATCTGCTCGAGTACTACCGCGCCGTCGCTCCGGTTCTCCTGCCGCATCTGAAGGAACGCCCGTTCACGATGGTCCGCTGGCCCGACGGGATCGAGGGCAAGAAGTTCTTCCAGAAAGACGCCCCCTCGCATATGCCGGAGTGGATCCCGACGTTCCGCACGGAGGTCTCGACGCGGGAGTCGCCGCGGACGAAGAAGTGGGTGAACTTCCCCGTCGTCAACGACGAGCTCGCCCTCCTGTGGATGGTGAACATGGGCTGTATCGACATGAACACGTGGTACTCACGCATCGACAGGCCCGAGCGCCCGGACTGGGTGCTCTTCGACCTCGATCCGTCCCCCGGCGTCGGCGTCAAGGAGACCGTCCAGGTCGCGCTCCTCGTCAAAGAGGCGCTCGACGCCTTCGGTCTCGTCGGCTTTCCGAAGACGTCGAGCGCGGAGGGAATGCACGTCCTCGTGCCGATCGAGCGTCGCTATACGTACGCGGACACCCGCCAGTTCGCGGAGATCGTCGCCGGGGCAATTGCACGCACGCATCGCGGCCTGGCGACGACCGAGTGGACGAAGTCGAAGCGGCGCGGCGTGCTCATCGACGCGAACCAGAACGGCGAGGGCAAGACGATCGCATCGGCTTATTCGGTGCGGCCGCGGCCGGGCGCGCCCGTCTCGACGCCGCTGCGCTGGTCGGAGGTGAACGAGGATCTCGATCCGCTCTCGTTCACGATGCCGGTCGTGCTCGAGCGAGTCCGCAAGCTCGGCGACCTCTATGCCGGCGTGCTCACGACGAGGCAGCGATTGACGGACGCGCTGAAGGCCCTCGGAGGTTAGACGGCGGCGGTAGCGATCTGAAACGTGGGGGTGACCGGCTGTAGCTGCTCCCGCCCGAGAACCCGCTCGAGCGCAGCGACGCAGCGTTCGTCGAAGGCCGAACCGCTCTCCTCTTTGAGCAGGGCGATCGCAGCCTCGTGGCTCCAGGCGGCTCGATAGACCCGTGGCGAAACGAGCGCGTCGTAGACGTCGCAGACGGTGAGGATACGGGTATCGAGGCCGATCGAGCTCGCGTCCAGACCGCGGGGGTAGCCCTTGCCGTCGAGACGTTCGTGGTGGCTGTGGACGAGTTCCTGGGCCGAAGAGTTGAAACCGCCGAGCTCTCGCAGGAGCTTGATCCCCGACTCGGGATGCCGCTTGATGACGGCGAACTCACCTTCCTCCAGC
>JBBWZE010000031.1:0-17521 GCA_039648845.1 Actinomycetota bacterium
GTCATCGAGACCACGGCCGATCGGCTCAGCCTGCTGGATGACGAGGTGGCGACAATCCGCGAGGAAGCGCTCGACGTCACCCGCGAGCTCCTCGAGCTCGGCGCGCTGCGCTTCCGCGGCGACTGACGACAAGCGAGAGTTGCCCTGCCGGTGAAGATCGCCACCATTGGGATCTACGCCTGGACGCTCGAGAGCTTTCTCGCCGCTCTGCGCGCTGCCGACGTGCAAGTCGTGCTCGACGTGCGCCAGCGCCGCGGCGTTCGCGGTACTGAATACGCCTGGGCCAACTCGCTGCGCGTCCAGGCCGCTCTGGAGAACGCCGGTATCGAGTATCAGCACCACAAGGAGCTCGCACCGACCACCGATCTCAGGCAAGCGCAATACGCCGATGACGCCCGTCAGGGAATCGGCAAACGCTCGCGCGCGGAGCTGGCTCCCGAATACCGCCGGCGCTACCTCGAGGAAATCCTCGATGCAGTCGATCTGGCCAAGCTCGTCCGCGAGCTGCCGACCGAAGGCGTGGGAGCGCTGATGTGCGTCGAACGTGATGCCGAGGCCTGCCATCGGTCGCTGATCGCAGAACGTCTCGCCGCCGAATACGGCGTGTCGGTCATCAACCTACGCCCCTGAGGCACTGGCAGACTGGTCGGCGTGGAGCTGGGCGTCTACACGTTCGCAGAATTGCGCGCCGATCCACAGACGGGCGAGACGATCAGCCCTGAACAGCGGGTGCGCAACCTGCTCGAGGAGATCGAGCTCGCGGAGCACGTCGGGCTCGACGTGTTCGGCGTCGGCGAGCACCATCGCCCCGACTTCGTCGTGTCGGCGCCGGCGGTCGTGCTCGGCGCCGCAGCCGTGCGCACAGAGCGGATCCGGCTCACGAGCGCCGTCACCGTGCTCAGCTCCGACGACCCTGTGCGGGTCTTCGAGGAGTTCGCGACACTCGACCTCCTCTCCGGCGGCCGCGCGGAGATCATGGCCGGGCGCGGCTCGTTCATCGAGTCGTTCCCGCTCTTCGGCTACGAGCTCGCCGACTACGACGAGCTCTTCGTCGAGAAGCTCGAGTTGCTGCTGCGGCTACGCGAGTCGGTCCGCATCACGTGGTCGGGAAAGCACCGAGCACCCCTCGACGACGTCGGCGTCTTCCCGCGGCCCCTCCAGGATCCGCTTCCGATCTGGGTGGCGGTCGGCGGAAATCCCGAATCGGCGGTCCGCGCAGGTGTACTCGGGCTGCCGATGGCACTCGCGATCATCGGCGGACAGCCGGAACGATTCGCTCCCTTCGCCCAACTCCACCGCGAGGCGGCGGAGAAGGCTGGACACGGTCGCCTGCCGCTGAGCATCAACTCGCACGCGTATGTCGCCGACACGTCACAGCAGGCGGCTGAGGAGTTCTTCCCCTCGTACGCCGAGATGATGAACGCAATCGGCCGCGAACGAGGCTGGTCGAAAATCCGACGGCAGGATTTCGAGGCACTGCGCACGCGGCGCGGGGCACTCGTCGTCGGCAGCCCGCAGGAGGTGATCGAAAAGATCCTCTTCCAGCACGAGATCTTCGGTCATGACCGCTTCCTCGGGCAGATCAGCGTCGGCACGACGCCTCACGACAAAGTCATGCGGGCGATCGAGCTATTCGGAACGGAGGTCGCCCCAGCCGTTCGCGCAGAGGTCGCCCGCCGTACCTCCCCGGCCGCGCCCATGGGCCAGCCGACGTAGTCTTCACGAGACTGGAGTCAAGATCGATCTGGAGGTCAAGATGAAAGGCGCCTCGAAGCCCAAGAAGCTGGGCAAGAAAGTAGCCCAGAAATCCTTGAAGGAGAAGCGGCAGGACAAACGCGCCGCCGCGAAGAAAGGCTTCGGCTCGAGCTAGCTCAGGTCGATCGTGAGGCGGGTGCTGGTCGTCGACGTCGGCGGGTCTCACGTCAAGGTGCTCGCCAGCGATGAGCTGCAACCCCGGCGAGCCGATTCAGGGCCAGATCTGACCGCCGCCTCGATGGTCGATGCCGCGAAAGGGCTGGCGGCCGACTGGACGTGGGATTGCGTTTCGGTAGGCGTTCCAAGCCCGGTCCACGGTGGACGCATCGCCGCAGGGCCTGTCAATCTCGGCCAAGGCTGGGTCGGCTTCGACTTCGACACGGCATTCGAGAAGCCCACCAAGGTTGTCAACGATGCCGCAATGCAGGCGCTCGGCAGCTACGAGGGCGGCAGAATGCTTTTCCTCGGGTTGGGAACGGGGCTGGGGTCAGCGCTCGTCGCGAACGGGTTCGTCCAGCCGATGGAGCTCGGGCATCTCCCCTACAAGAAGGCCACGTTCGAGGATTACGTCGGCAGCGCGGGTCTCGGCAAGCGAGGCAAGAGGCGTTGGCGCCTGGACGTCGCAGACGTCGTCGCCAAGCTGAGCGCCGCACTGGAGCCGGAGTACGTCGTGCTCGGCGGCGGTAACGCGAAGAAGCTGGATCCACTGCCGCCGAACGCGCGACTCGGGAGCAACGAGAACGCGTTCGCCGGCGGCTTCCGCCTCTGGGACCCGGACGCGCCTGCGAAGATCATTAGTTGAGTCTCGTCTCAGACGGCTGTCGAAGCCGACACCCCCGCGGGCCGCGCCTGTTCCCACAGGCGCTCACCGCAGAGCATGCAGCGCGGCAGCACGTGACGCACGATCACAGTGTTGCCACAGCCTGCGCACACGAACCACCCGCTGGTGGCCGCTCCGGCAGGCCAGAACTCCACGTAAGCCCGCTCGTCATCAGCCCGCACAGCGGACTTGTTTCCTTGTCCCGGCTGGTACACCTCGTCCCCCTGAATCGATTGCGAGCTCCCCGCTCCCGCTCCTTGTAGGTCGAAGGAGCAGCGGTGTCAACCGCTAACGCCCGAGCCTCGTCCGGCGGCGAATCCGCAGGCGCTTCTGCAGCGCGTCGTCCTCCTGGCCGTCCTTGATCGCAGCCCACACGAACAGCCCGAGGACGACGAGGATGGTCGCAACCGCGACGACCGCGAGGACTATTTCCGCACCGGTACTCATGGCATCATTCTTGCTGCCCGGTGGATCTCGAGGCCGGGCTCGTACGACATCCCCTCTTACGACATAGCAGTCGCGTCAACGGGCGCGCCGGCCTGGGCCTGGTGTCTGGTCCGAAGAAGCACGCCCCCGACCACCGCCGCGGAAGCAGCGAAGAGAGCCCCGACGAGGAACGCGGTGTGGTAGCCGCCGTTGAGCGAGGCGAGTGGGCCGTGGGCAGAGGCGCGAAGGCTGTCCGTGCGGGACGACGCAAGACTGACGAGGACGGCGAGGCCGAGCGCGCCGCCCATCATGAAGGCCGTGTTGACAACGCCTGAAGCAAGGCCGGATTCGCTCGGCTCGACGTCGCTCATCGCGGCGAGCAACACCGGGTTGAACGCCATGCCCGCGCCGATACCGAGCAAGATCATGCTCGGCAGGACGTCGGCGACGAAGCTGCCGTCTACCGGAGCTCGCGCGAAGAGCACGAGACCGGCCGCGGCCACCAGCAGGCCGCTGGAGAGAGGAATCCTGAAGCCGAAACGCATCACGAGCTTCGCGGAGAGCCCGATCGAGAAGGCGCCCATGATCAGGTTTGCCGGCAGGAAGGCGAGACCGACTTCGAGCGGGCTATAACCGAGCACCAGCTGCAGGTACAGCGCCGAAATGAAGAACCAGGCGAACATCGCGGCGGCCCAGAGAATCCCAACGGTATTGGCGACCACGATGTTGCGAAGCTTGAAGAGGGCGAGTGGAATGAGTGGCGAGGCAACTCGTGCCTCGATGCCGATGAAAAGCGCCAGCAGCATGACGGCAGCCCCGAGGAGCCCGAGCGTCTGCCCGCTCGCCCAGCCTGCGTCATTGCCGTTCACGATCGCGTAGACGGCCAGCATCAGGGACGCCGTCACCGTGACCGCGCCCGCCACGTCCAGCCGTCCCCCGGCGGCCGAGCCACGCGCTCCAGGTAGGAGCTTCAGCGTGAGAACGATGACCGCGACACCGATCGGGACGTTGACGAGGAAGATCCAATGCCAGTTGAGCGCGTCGGTGAGGACCCCGCCGAGGAGTACGCCGAGGCTGCCCCCGCCCGACATCACGAAGCCGAAGATGCCCATCGCCTTCGCCCGCTCGGCCTGTTCCGTGAAGAGGTTCATCATCAGCGACAGCGCCACCGCCGAGACGACCGCGCCCCCGAACCCCTGGACCGCCCGGGCCGCGACCAGAAGCCCCGGTGTCGTGGACACGCCGCACGCCACCGAAGCGACGGTGAAGAGCGCGATGCCGATCAAGAACAGCCGTCGGTGCCCAAAGAGGTCACCGAGCCGGCCGCTGAGCAGGAGGAACCCGCCGAATGTGAGGAGATACGCATTCACGACCCACGCAAGCGACGTCTGAGAAAAGCCGAGGTCTTCCCTGATCGACGGCAGCGCCACGTTCACGATCGTCGAGTCGAGAACGATCATGAGGTCCCCGAGGCAGAGGATGTAGAGCGCGAGCCAGCGAGTGCGGTTGTCTAAGGTCATGTCGGCTTTCCTTTCGGTGGGTCGTGGTCTCGTGAGTCAGACTGCGCCGTGGCACAGAAGTCATCGGTGGCAAGACCGATGAGTTTTTCCGGCTCGGCGGGTCTATTCCAGGATGGCAGCCTCAGCGCCGCAGACGGTCGCGTTCGCAATTCGCGGCCCGATTGAGCGCACCGATTTACCCGGGCTCTGTGAGCGTGTTTGTGCGCTGCTCGCGCTGAGCGGCGCGGAGGTCGTCGTCTGCGATGTGCGTGGAGTCGACCCGGACGCCGTAACGGCCGATGCTCTCGCGCGCCTCCAGCTGGCCGCGGGGCGACGCGGTTGCCAGGTGCGGCTGCGCAGTGCGTCGAACGAGCTACTGCATCTACTCGCCTTCATGGGCTTGAGCGACGTCGTGCCG
This sequence comes from Actinomycetota bacterium, assembly GCA_039648845.1. Taxonomy (GTDB): domain Bacteria; phylum Actinomycetota; class Thermoleophilia; order Gaiellales; family Gaiellaceae; genus 3-1-20CM-4-69-9. The sequence continues at coordinate 4,919 of JBBWZE010000031.1, forward strand.
GACTAGGACTCGAGGCGCAACGGCAGGCCGAAGAGCGGGAATACCCGCTCAGTGTCGAGGAAGAACGTGAACTCGACGATGCGGCCGTCCGAGATTTCGAGCACCTGCAGCGCCCACGGGTCGTGGCCCTCACCCGTATCGCTGGGCTTGTACTGCCCGAACGCCGGCGAGCCGTTCGCGGCCACGGTCGGGATCATGCGCGAGCCGCGACAGCCGGCGCCCGGGCCGACCCACCAGCGCAGAATGTCTGCACGGCCGCGGAGCCACAGGTCGTACGGCGGCATCGACTGCGTCGCGTCTTCCTGAATCAGCGCGATGAGAGCGTCCATGTCGTATTGCTCGAACGCCTGCACGTAGCGCGCGAGCAGCTCGGCGTCCGCTTCGTCGACGGAGGACGAGGTGTCGGCCGCGCTGAGGTTGCTCGCCTCGAGCGTGGCGCGAGCGCGCTGGAGCGCGCTGTTGACCGACGCGACGCTCGTGTCGAGGAGCTCCGCGACCTCGCTCGCCTTCCAGCGCAGGACCTCGCAGAGGATCAGCACCGCGCGCTGTCGTGGCGGCAAGTGCTGCAGCGCGGCGACGAACGCGAGACGGATCGTCTCGCGCGAGACAGCCACCTCCGCCGGGTCTCCTTCCGCTACGACGAGGGCGTCGGGTACGGGCTCGATCCAGGTCACCTCTGGCAGCGTGTTGAGATTGGACTCGATCGGTTCCCGAGCTGGGCCGAGGTCCATCGGCCGCGCGCGCCGCTCCCGCCCGTTCAACATGTCCAGCGACACGTTCGTCGCGATGCGATAGAGCCACGACCGCAGCGCGGCCCGGCCTTCGAAGTTCTCGAGTCCGCGCCAGGCTCGGATGAAGGTCTCCTGCACCGCATCCTCGGCCTCGAACGGGGAGCCGAGCATCCGATAGCAGTAGGCGCGCAGCTCAGCTCGGTGCTGCTCGAACTGGTCCTCGAATGTCCGCGCGTCGGGCGCGACGGTGACCGAGTGATCCCTCATCACGGGCCATCGTACGCGGTCCGCCCGACCCGTTGAATCAGCAGCTAAGAGCCTCTCGTCGCGCGCACCTCGGTCATGAATCTCGCCGCCCGGTCGGGGTCGACGGGATTCCACGTACCCCCGTCGACCTTGAGATCCGAGCCGACAATCGCACCGTCCGCGACAGCGAGGAAGTCGATGACATTGGTCGACTTGACCCCCGTGTTCGCAAAGACCGGCGTCTCGTCGCCACACCCCCGCTTGGCCTCGCGCACCGCCTCCACGGACGGCTCCGCGCCCGCCATCGGGCCGGACACGAGGATGGCGTCGGCAAGGCTCGACACCCGAACGGACCGTGCCGTGGTCGCGATGTCGCGCGACCCGACACTCGATGCGAACTCGGGCGTGATGTTCATGAAGACGGCGACGTTACGGGCGTTCAACTCGCGGCGATAGCGCAGGAGCCTGCCGGCGTCCGGCGACCAGAGTCCCATGTCGGATTCGTAGACGCCGGTCGTCACTTCGCGGATGAACGCGGCTCCCGACACGGCCGCGACCGCCAACGCTGCCTCGGCATCCCAGAGGTAGTCGACTCCGAAGGGTCTGTCGCGCGGCGCAACCTCCGCGACCACCCGTGCCATCATCGCGACGCCTTCGAAGCTCGCCCTCAACTGGTACGGGCGGTCACCCTCGTTGCAGAACAGAATCGCGTCGAACCCGGACGCGGTGAGAATCTCGACGTCGCGAGCAACCGACTCGACGATCGCGCGCGGCCCCCCGATCTCGTCGTACAACGGCGTGCCGGGCAGCGGGGGCAGGTGCGCCATCGCGACGACTGGCTTCTCGACCCCGAAGAGCTCGCGCAGGTCAGACGGCATGTCTACTACCCTCCACGACGCGGCGGATGGACGAGCCCGCGCGAGCGCCGAACGAGCAACGCGATGACGGCGAGCGTGAGCACGGCCGCCGCAGTGCCTGCGGCCTCGTATCCGATTCCAATATCTCGGCCTGACGTAACCAGAAGCAGTAGTCCCCCGACGATCGCCGCGGCCAGGCCGGCCGAGAAGAGCAGTGCAAGCCGATGGACTATGACCTGCCGCTCGCTGCGCCAGCTCCGGCGCTCGATCGACCAGAAGCAAAACTCAGCCCCGATGAAGAAAGCCGCCGCCAGCAGCGGAGCGCCCGCGTCGACCGCGCCCGGCCGCAGGCTGAGAAAGAGGGCGTAACCGGCGCCGACTCCGACGAAGCCCCAGGGAAGAAACGCGGTCCAACGGCCGAGAAGGGCAACAGCCGTAACCACGAGCCCTGTACAGCCGATCGAAGTCACCACCGCAACGAGCCGGTCGCCGACGATCGCCGAGTAGCCGACGACCACGCTAAGCGACGAGAGACCGGCCAACCCGGTGGCTACACGGGTGCCGTTCGTGCGTGCCGGCGAAATGCGTCCACCTCCTCCATGGCAACAGCGAATGACGAGTCGTCGTTCCAGACGGCCACGGGCACGCCAGCTCGCTCGAAGCGGCCGCGGACCGCGTCGCGGCGCAGCCGCCAGAGCCGGTAAGCGATCTCGCGTTTCGCCCCTCGCATTGTCCCGACGAGATCGAGTGGCGAGACCTCGATCACGACGAGATCGAAGCCACGCGCCCGCAGGTCGAGAAGTGCGTTTGCCGCCCGGTCGTCCAGCAATGGAGTGAGCGCGACGACGAGCGCCTGCGGAGGAAGCGTGCGGCGCGGGATGACGACGAGATTGCGCCAGGCATAGCTGAGGATGATCTGCGTGTCGAGCATCGCATCGACGATGCGGTACAGCTGGCGCGCTCCCGTCGAGGGCAGGAGCCAGTTGAGCGTCCCGCCGAAGCTCACGAATCCGACCCTGTCGCGCTGGCGGAGATACCGCGCCGCGAGACTTGCCGCGGCGCGTAGGGCGGGATCGAGGGTGCTTCGCCCGCCACGGCGCGCCTCGGCGAAGGCGTCGAGGAAAATCACGACGTCGGCGTTGCGTTCCGCGTGATGCTCGTTGACCCAGAGCTCGCCGCGGCGAGCGGTTGCGCGCCAGTTCACGTGCTTGATTCGATCCCCCACCACGAACTGACGGATGTCGGCGAACTCGATCCCCTCCGCCTTCTGCCGCGCGACGTGATTTCCCGAGAAGACCTGGGTCTCCGAGGGTCGCAGCAAGGTGCGCACGGACTCCTCTGCCGGGTACACCTTGAGCGGCCGGCGCCGGTCGATCACCGTCTCGTGCCGGAAGAGGCCGAACGAGTCGTGCGAACGGAGGTGAACCTTGCCTACGTCGAACGCGCCCCAGCGGACACAACGAAGCTGCAACGGCAGGACTCGCTCCTCCCCGGCATCCAGACGGAGAGTGCTCGGATTTGTCCCTTCTTCCACCTCGAGCCCGGGGGGAAGCCCCAGGAGCACGTCGATCTGCTCGACCCCATTGCCCGCCCCGAACCGGATCCAGACGTCCACCAGCTCTCCCTCCAGAGCCCGCTCGCGGTCGAGCTCGACCTCGACGTCGATGCGTGGTGCGCGAACCTGCAGCGTGCCGAGCGCCGCAACGAGTGCAAAGGGCGCGGCGAGCAGCACGAGTTCCGGGAGGCCCAGCACGAGCGCCGCCAGCAGTCCCAGCGCTGCAAGTCCGGCGTACGCGCCCAGCTTGGGTGATGCGGTGCGCGTCATTCCGCGTACGTGGGCAAGTCCTCCGCGGCGGGTGCCGGCACGGTCTCGAGCGACTCGCGCACCACGTCCTCCGGACGAACTCTCTGCACCCAGAGCTCCGGCTTGAGCATGAGACGGTGCGACAGCGCAGGCACGGCGACTGCCTTCACGTCCCCAGGCGTCACGAAGTCGCGGCCCGCCAGCGCAGCCTTGACGCGAGCGAGCTTGAGAATCGCGAGCGAGCCGCGCGGGCTCGCACCCACTTGCACACGCTGGCTGGTGCGAGTCGAGGCGACGATGTCGACGATGTAGGTGCCAACCGGCTCCGACACGTGGACCTGTTCGATCGACTCCTGCATCTCGAGCAGCCCACGCCGGTCGGTGACCGCGTCGAGGGAGACCTCATCGACGCCGCGCTCGAGCCTTCGTTCGAGGAGAGCCCACTCGTCGGCTCGACTCGGATATCCGATTCCGATCCGAAGGATGAAGCGGTCGAGTTGCGCTTCAGGCAGCGGATAGGTTCCTTCGTACTCGATCGGGTTCTGGGTCGCGATCACGAGGAACGGCCGGTCGAGCGAGTTCGTCAGGCCCTCGATCGTGACCTGCCGTTCCTGCATCGCCTCCAAGAGGGCAGCCTGCGTCTTCGGCGGCGCGCGGTTGATCTCGTCGCCGAGCAGCAGGTTGGTGAAGATCGGACCGGGGCGGAACTCGAAATCGCCCGTTCGCTGGTTGAAGACCGACGAGCCGGTCACGTCCGACGGCATCAAGTCCGGCGTGAACTGAACGCGCCCGAAGTCGATCGCAAGGACCTGAGCGAACGACCTGGCCATCAGGGTCTTCCCGAGGCCCGGGAAATCCTCGACGAGAACGTGACCGTCGGCGAGAAAGCCGAGCAGAACGAGCTCGAGCGCTTCACGCTTCCCGACCACAGCGCGTTCGACCTCGTCCAGGATGACATCGCCGCGGGTCGCGATCTCTGCCACGGTCAGCATCCGTCAGAGCCTCTCGAGCTCTTCGACGACTACGCGCAGATCTGCCGGGGCAGGGCCACGTGCGAGCCGGTCGCTCGGTGGAAGACGGTCTGGACGGACCAGTTCCCAAGCATTGGCTCCAACCAGCTCGCGGGCGCGCTCATGGTCTCGGTCCAGGTCGACGCCGAACCGCATCCAGAGCCGGTGGGCCGCAACCTCGCGCAAGATCGGACGCAGGCGGACATGCAGATGGAGCGCGCTCCTTGTCGATTGCTCGACGTCCCGAACGAGCGTCAGCTCGCCTGAGTCGGAAGGGCGCCGGCTCATCTCCAGGAGTGCTCGATCGAAGTCCGAGGTGCCCGCGGTCGCTCCCCCTTCGCGAGTCGTCCGTACCAGCGCGAGCAGCAAGACACCTCCCATGCCCAGGAAATAGATCTGGAGGAGGATCGATCGGGCTCCCGAGACGGCAAGAGCCGTGATCCCGACGACGGCACTGAGCGCGAAGCCGACCTTGAGGGCGCGGGCGAGGATCGAACTCATGCCGCGAGCTCCCGTGTGAGCCGCAAATCCTCTCTCACCGCGACCAGCGACTCGATCGCGCTCTCTTTCATGGCGTCGTCGATCTCGTGCTCGCTGAACTTCGCGTATTCGAACAACTCGGTCAGCGACCGGGCCGCGCTTTCGCGGACCTGTAGCAGCTGTAGGACGCGCCCGAGATATTCGTAGGGCACTTCCGCCGCACCACGCGCGAGCTCGTACGAGGCGAGGATCCGCTCCATACTCGCGTACGCGGCGATGACGGCTCGGCGCGCATCACGCTCGCTTCGGAGGTCGTCGATCGTGCTTCCGATTGACCGTGCAAGTTCTTCCTCCACGCCCACGGGATCGGTGATCGCGGCTCCTGGCCGCCGGTAGCGTCCAAGGAGGATCCAGGCGGCACCGGCCAGAACGAACCCGCCGACGGCCAGCGCGAGTGGCCACTGGAAATGGGCGGGCCGCGCGCGGATCGGCTGTGCCGCAGGTGACGTGCCTTCGGGGCGCTGCTGCGCCTGCTGCGCCTGCTGCGCGAACAGCTTCTGAGCTCGCTCGCGAAAGTGCCCGTGCGTGATCGCCCACGAGCCGACGCCGGTGATCAACGTCATGGACACGAGGACGACGCAATAGTTTCGCAGCCAGCGCGAGTCAGGATCCTGCCAGCGATGACGCCGCCTGAACATCACGACGAGCACACCGACGATGGCGAACGCGTACGCGATGATGAGAAGCGTGATCCAACTGTCCTGCAGACCGGCGGGCACCGGGCGCGCGGCCGGGTGACCGTCCCTCGTCGGTCGACCGCCACTGGCCCCGAGCGTGACGAGAGCCAGGAGGCCAACGATCAGAAGCGCGACAGCAGCGGCCAGGACGGGCCCGCTGGGCGACTTCTCGCGCTGCAGTTCCAAGTTGGACGAAGCCTATGGAAGTGGTCAGGCGCTCGCAGGAATCCGGCCCGCGGGCCGACGTATCGGCCAGCTCAGTTGGCCTACGCTCCTGGCTACGCAGCGCCTGCGGATTCGGTTGCCACGTCGCACGCGCTCAACGGGCCGCACTTTGTGCGGCCCGTTGAGCTGTATCGACGAGACTGATGGAGAAAGAGCGCCGTCGATCAACCCGAAGCAGACGAGAGGAGCAGTCATGAACGTTGCCACGGCAACCCTTTACCGCTGGGAGGACCTGCCGAAGGAGCGGCTCAAACCGGACCTCGAGCGACGCCTCATCTCCACCGAGCGGCTGATGCTAGCCCACGTGTACCTCGAGAAGGGCTGCGTCGTCCCGACGCATTCGCACGAGAACGAGCAGCTGACCTACATCCTCGAGGGTCTCCTCCGTTTCTCCCTCGGAGATGACGAATCGGAGATCGTCGAGGTCGCAGCGGGTGAGGTCCTGCACATTCCTTCACACCTGCCGCACAAGGCGGTGGCGCTCGAGACCACCCTCGACGTGGACATCTTCTGCCCACCGCGACAGGACTGGCTCGACGGGTCCGACGCCTATCTGCGGCGCACCTAGACCGATCCGCCGCGTCCCGGTGCCAGGCACGGGAACGAAACTGTGACGTCCCACCTGAAAGGCGCTGCTCCTCGCAGGAATTACCCGTGCCAGGCACGGGTACGTCTCCGTAACGAGAGCGAGTCTTAGTTCCGCAGGGCGGCGTCGACGCCGTCGCGCCCGAAGTGAAACCGGGTGCACGTCGAGAGGCGGCTAGTTCTCGCTCTGCGGGTCGAGGTTTCGGATCAATGACAGTCGTTTCCTCCGTCGCGCCCAGATGAAGCCGCCAGCCAGCGCGACGACCGCGGCGCCTCCCGCCATCAGAACCAGAGGCAGCTGGACCTGTCGAGTCCCGCTAGATGCCGCTTCGGTGCCCGTGGCGCGGGCGACGCTCAGGGAACGCAGGTCGATGAGAAGCAGCGGTGCGGCGCTGTCCCGCACGACCAAGCGCTTGCCGCCCCGATCGATGCCAAGGCGTAGTTGCCACAAGTCGGTGCCGGAGGCGATCCCGTCGAGATCGATGCAGTGCGCCGACCGTGCGACGGTGTCGAGGGCGTGCACGAAGGGCGTGGCCCCTGCGCCGTCGTAGAGCGTGTAGGCCCAGCGGCCGTCGGCGCTCATCGTCCGGCTCAGCGGATTGCCGCGCATCTTCTCGCCCGGCTCGTCCGGGTCGACGATCGGCTTCGTCAAGAGGCGTCCGCGCAGCACGTCGTAGGCCTGCACGAGATACCGGGTTGGGTCGTTCGGCGAGACGTAGTGGATGAAATACAGCCACGACCCGTTCGGCGACACGGCATCGAAGCTGAAGTCGCCCCGCAGCTCTATGGTCCGCAGCGGTTTCAAACCGTCGGTGCTGAGGACGAGCAGCTTTGTCGCGGCGCGGGGAAACGATGTCCGCGGCTCGATCAGTGCGAGCGTCGTGCCATCGGCTGACAGGCCGGCCGCAGAACCGTCGTAGGCAACTGCAGGAATCGTGAACGTGCCTTGCAGCGATCGCCACGCGAGCACTTGCCCGCCATGCTGCGCGACTCGCTCGACGATCGTCTTGCTCCCCGCCGGGATCGTGACGTACCGGGCCCCGTCAGAGGAGGCGACGCCGGTACTTCCGACGTCGGTGCCGAGGACTGGCAGCCCGTCGGCGCGCGCCGCCGTGGGAAGGAGCACCGCGACGAGCGCGGCTACCAAGACAGGTGCAGAGAAGATGCGTCGTCTCATCGCCATGACCTCCATCGGTAGTGACGCTCCTACTACGCGCGTCGCGCCTAGGAAGGTCCCGTTCCCTCCGGCTCACTCGAGTGGAATGTCCGCTTCTTGCACGACCCAGACGCGGGTGGTGATGCTGCGCCCGGATTGGCCGACGTGGATCACCCTGGCCAGGCCGGGCGCTCAGGCGTCGAAGCCGAGCTCGTCAAGGGATTCGTGTAGCTCCGCCGGGTCGTCGTAGACGCGAAAGGCGCCGGCGTCGAGAAGCTCGTCCGAGCCGTAACCGCCACTCCGGAGCCCGACGCTGAGCATGCCCGCACGGCGGGCCGCGAGCAGGTCCCAGACGGCGTCGCCGACCACATAGCAGTCCTCCGCTCTGACGCCGAGCGCCGCCTGACAGGCAAGGAAGAGATCGGGTTCGGGCTTGGCCCGGGCGACGGCGCCGCGGTCGATCACCACGGTCTCCTCACCGATTCCCAGCGCCTCGAGCGACAGGTCGATCTCGGGACGACGCCCTGAGGTTGCGATCCCGTGGAGGATGCCCCTGCGGCGGAGATCTTCGAGCAGCTCCCGGGCCCCGGGCAACGGGCGCCGGTCCGGAAGCAGCTCCCGAAAGATCACCCCGTGGCGGCGCTGGATGTCTTCGATCTCCTCGGCGGAGAGCCCACGCCCGACCTCGCGCGCAACGCCGCGCGTGAACAGGCCGCCGCTCATGCCGATTCGGCGGTGAATCCGCCAGCCGTCGATCGGCATGCCCTCCTCGGCGAGCGCGCGCTGCCAGGCGAACACGTGCGCATAGACCGTGTCGACAAGCGTCCCATCGAGGTCGAAGATCAAGGCCCGTGCCGCCACGCGTGGAGCCTAGTCGGCGGGCCGCGGCGTCAGTGTGAAGCCGGCTCGAGCACGACAACCGGGATCCGCCGGCTCGTCTTCTGCGCGTACCTGTCGTACCCGGGATACAGATCCGCGAGAGCGCGCCAGAGGCGCTCGCGCTCCTCCCCTTGCGCGTCGCGCGCACGCACTCTCCGCACCTCGCGCCCGACGGTCACCTCCGCGAGCGGGCTCGCGCGCAGGTTCAGGTACCAGAGGGGGTGTTGGGCTGCGCCCCCTTTCGACGCGATCACCGCGTAGCCGTCGCCGGCCTGCGTGTACGCGAGCGGTTGTGTGCGGGCCTGCCCGCTCGTACGTCCGGTCGTCGTGAGCAGCAGCACCGGCAGCTTGCCGACCTGACCACCGACCGTGCCCCCGCTCAGCCGGTAGACGCGTCTATGAACGCCGCCGAGGATCCGGAATCCCAGATTCGCCATCTGAGAGCGGTCGAAGGGCAAGCTCTCTAAGTCGGGCTCTGCGGCTGAGTAGCTCCGTCTTCGTAGCTGCGAAGTAGGAGAACGGCATTGTGGCCGCCGAACCCGAAGCTGTTGCTGAGCGCGATGTTCAGGTCGACATCGCGTGCAGTGTTCGGCACATAATCGAGGTCGCAGCTCGGGTCGACGTTCTCGTAGTTGATCGTCGGCGGCACGATGTTGTCCCGGAGTGCGAGGACGGTGACGGCTGCCTCGACCGCTCCTGCAGCGCCCAGGCAGTGACCGATCGCACCCTTGATCGACGAGATCGGCGTCGACCGCGCCTTTTCCTCGCCGAGCGCGGCCTTGATCGCGACCGTCTCGGTGGTGTCGCCCAGCTCGGTCGAGCTCGCATGTGCGTTGACGTAATCGACTTCTTGGGGTGCGACTCCGGCGTCTCGTAGCGCGGAGTGGATCGCTCGCGCCTGTCCAGTCCCCGCCGGATCGGGCTCGGTCATATGGAACGAGTCGGAGCTGAGCCCGTAACCGCCGACTTCGGCGTACACCTTCGCACCACGCGCGCGTGCGTGCTCCAACTCCTCGAGCACGAGCACCGCCGCCCCCTCTCCCATCACGAACCCATCTCTGCCGGCATCGAACGGCCGGCTTGCACCGGCGGGGTCGTCGTTCCGGCGCGACAGTGCACGCATCGCCGCAAAGCCGGCCATCGCCAGCGGCGTGATGCCCGCCTCGCTCCCGCCGCACATCATCACCTCAGCACGACCGAGCCTGATCGCGTCATACCCTCCCCCCACCGCCATCGCCGAGGCAGCGCAGGCCGTACACGGCGACCCGAGCGGCCCGCGCAACCCAAGCTCCATCGACACGTAGCCCGCCCCCATATTCGGCATGAAAGCCGTCACCGACGTCGGATGAATCCGCCCGGTCTCGCCGAGCTCACGACAGCACTCCGCCAGGCTGCTGACACCACCCTGAGCTGTCGCCATCATCGCACCCACGCGATCCGGCTCACTCGCGACATCGAGCTCGGCATCGGCCTCCGCCATCCGCGCAGCCGCCACCGCAAACTGCCCAAACCGGTCAAGCCGCCGCAACGTTCGCCGCTCGAGCCAACGCTCCGGCTCGAATGCATCCACCTCGCAAGCGATCCGAACCGGCTGCGCCTCCGGGGCGAAAGCGGTGATCACCGAACCCGCACATTCACCAGCTACCACCCGTCGCCACGTCGTCTCGATATCGGAGCCGAGCGGCGTCACCGCGCCCAAACCCGTTACGACAACACGCCGTCCGGAGGAACTCTCAGCATCATCGCGATCAACATCGGGCAAAGCCGGCAGGGATCCCATCTCCCGCATCATGCCCACCGAAGAAAGAGCGCCGCCGGGTTCAGGCCGAAGTGGGCGGATTACGCTCATTGCTCCAGGAGCCGTCAAGTAACTATTGGCGCAGGCCAACCATTCGGCGCGGCCAGGTACCCGACGCCTATGCTTCCTTCACTGGCACGCCGCCGAGGTGCGTCATGCAGATCGAAGCGAGGTCGCTGTAGTGCAGTTCCATCAGGGCCGGCTCCTCGATCACGTGCACGTGCGCGTAGCGGATCTCGAGGCGAGCAAGCGCTTCTTCCGCGCGGTGCTCGCGGCGGTGGGGCGCGATTTGGCGCGCGAAGGCGAGGGTGCCTTCAGTGCCGACGAGCTGTACGTGACCGCCGACAGGACGCCAACGGCAGGGCTACGCATCGCGTTTCAGGCCGACGACCATGAAGCGGTCGAACGCTTTCACCAAGCGGCTGGCCGGGGGCGGGACAGACAACGGCGCGCCGGGCGAGCGCCCGTATCACCCAGGCTACTACAGCGCATACGTGCTCGACCCCGACGGCAACAACGTCGAAGCCGTGTACCACGGCCCGGGGAAGCGCTCCGCACCGTCCGTGGTGATCGAGGCGCGGGCCGAAGACTAGTTGTAGTTCCGGGTCTCCCCACTCGGTCAACGCCATCGCGATGAGTCTTGGCCGCTAGGAGGACGAGGCTGCCGCGGCTGCTTCCTAACCTTGATGAGGCGACGGCGAGGGCTTGTTTCTTGCGCGGCGTTCGGCCTCGCTTGCGATGCTCGCGAAACTCGCATCGACGGCGTTCTCCCAGGCGAGTGCGACCCGGTGGCCCCACCGGAGGCCGAGCGCCCAGAGGTCGGTTCCGAGCTCTCCTTGCCAGCGAAGCGCGGTGCCCTCTTCGCTCGGCGTGAGCAGGAACGATTCGACGACGTGCGGCACGGGTCCGCGCACGAGGCGAAAGTCGACCCGGTCCGGGCGCTCGAAGCGGACCGTTTCGAGCGTCGTCGTCACGCCGCACTTCACGCGCGTGTGGTGCGCGGCGAGCACCATGTCGCTGCCGCGCTCCCACACTTGCAGCTTCTCCTCGAGCGCCTGCGGCGTTCGTTCCAGATAGGGCGCCGCGATCACGTCGAAGACGACCTCGCGCGGCGCCGCGATCGTGCGTAGGAGCGGCCCGAGCGGCTGCAGCCGCCGACCGACGCCCAGATCGAGGGTGAGCGCGCCGCTCGTGACGAGTCGGTACGCGGCCGCGCCGGCCGCGGCGGCAATGCTCGCGCTGCGCGCGGCGGTCACGACCGTTGGAGTGCGCGTTCGGCGTGCTCTCACTGCTACAGCTGTTTTATCGAAACAGAAACAGAATCACCCGACCGATGTGAGACGTTTCGGTGGCGCGGGCCATGCAATCTGTTGTAACGACAAGAAGGAGAGAAACAATGCCCGATCACAAGACTGGAACACGCGAAGAGTGGCTGGCTGCCCGGCTGGAGCTGCTGGAGGCCGAGAAGGAGCTGACGCGGCGGAGCGACGAACTGGCGGGCAAGCGGCAGGAACTGCCCTGGGTTCGAATCGACAAGGAGTACCGCTTCGAGACTGACGAGGGCACAGCGTCCCTCGCCGATCTCTTTAGGGGACGGTCGCAGCTCCTCGTCTATCACTTCATGTTCGGGCCCGAGTACAAGGCAGGGTGTCCCTCCTGCTCGGCGATCGCGGATGGCTTCGACGGCTCCGTCGTCCACCTCGCGAATCACGACGTCACGCTCTGCGCGGTGTCGCGGGCTCCGCTCGCGAAGCTGCAGGGGTACAAGCGGCGGATGGGCTGGAGCTTCCCCTGGGCGTCGTCGTTCGAGAGCGATTTCAACTACGACTTCCACGTAGCGCACACCGAGGAGGAGTGGCAGTCGGGGGCTGTCGAGTACAACTTCCGCGAGGTGGACTTTCGGGCCGCCGAGGCGAGTCCCGTGCTCGCTGAGTGGGCGTCGACCGTTGGAACAGACTTTGCGACGTACCGGCGAGAGGGCCCCGGCGTGAGCGCGTTCGTGCTCGAGGATGGTGTCGTCTACCACACCTATTCGGCGTACGAGCGCGGAGTCGACGGCCTCTGGGGCATGTACCAGTGGCTCGACCGCGCGCCA
>JBBWZE010000186.1:0-3607 GCA_039648845.1 Actinomycetota bacterium
ATAGAGCTGTGCGTGCTGAATCGTCTGTGCGACCTGGTCGGCAATCGCGACGAGCAGCTCGATCTCGTCCTGCGTGAACTCGCGCGGCGCGAGCGTGCGCACGTTGAGGGCGCCGGCGAGCCTGTCGCGGGCGAGAATGGGCACCGCCAGGATCGATTCGTAGTCGTCTTCCGACAGGTTCGCGAACTGCTTGAAGCGCGGATCGAGATGCGCCTGCGACGGGATCATTACCGGCGCCCGATCAGCCGCGGCGGTTCCGGTGATCCCCTCACCCGGCCGCAGGCGAGGGCGCTTCGTCATCTCCTCGACGCTCGTTCCGTGTGTGGCGCGCAGAATGAGCTCGTTCGTCCGCTCGTCGTAGAGGTAGACGAAGCAGGCCTCGGTCCGGAGGGCGTCGGCGACCTTGCTGGCGACCAGCTCGAGCACCTCTTCGAGGTCGAGCGTCGAGTTCACCGCGGCGATCGTCTCGGTGAGAAGGCGCAGGTGGCGTGCTCGTACGTCCACCTACGGCACCGCTTGCGATGCCGACATCAGGATCGGTCGACACATTTCAGATCCTCTGCACATCCGCTCTGGGCCGTAGGCTAGCGCTGTGAGTCGATACGACTGGTTGCTGTTCCTGCACGTGACCGGCGCGTTCCTCGTGATCGGCGGCGCGGTGATGGCGGGCGTCTTCAACTTCTCGGCGTTGCGGGGCGAGCGCCCGAGCGAAGTCGTGCTCTTCTTCACGTTCGCACGCGTCGCTGTCGCGGCCATCGGTGTGGGGATGGTTCTCACGCTGGGCTTCGGCCTCTGGCTCGTCCACGACGCCGGCTATGGCTGGGGCGAAACGTGGATCGTCCTTGCGCTCGTGCTTTGGGTGCTGTCGAACGCCCTCGGCGGAATCGGCGGCAGCCGCGAGAAGAAGGTTCGAGAGTTGGCCGAGCGCCTCACGGCAGAAGGCGACGCCCCGAGCCCGGAGCTTTCGGCGCGCCTTCGCGACCCGGTCTCGCTCGCACTGAGCTGGGGCAGTGGGATCGTCGTGATCGCGATCCTGGCGCTCATGATCTGGAAGCCCGGCGCCTGATGATCGCACTCGTGCGGCCAGACAGCTGGAACTTTCCGCTCTTCCTGCATGTGCTCGGTGCCGCGCTGCTCGTCGGCGCGACCGGCGCGACGGTGCTCATCGCGATTCGCGCCCCCTCCTTGCGGAGGCTCCTTGTCAGGACGATCGGCTTTCTCGTGCTCCCCGCCTGGGTATTGATGCGCTTCGCCGGGCAGTGGATCGACTCTCGAGAAGACATCCCTGGCGATCCAGCGTGGCTGGTAGTCGGCTTCATCGTCGGGGATACCGGGCTCGTTCTCCTCGTGATCACGGCACTGATCGCATGGTGGGGCCTGCGTCGTCCAGAACGCCGCTGGCCTGTCAGGGCCGTTGCGGTGATCTCAGGGCTCTACCTGATCGCCCTCTTCGTCGCGATGTGGGCGATGACCGCGAAGCCGGATTGAACGCCGTTAACACAACGCTTACTCGGGGGCAGGGGTTTTCCTTGCAGACGCCGAATAGGTTCGGACCATGTCGGCACTCCCTCTGAATCTCGTGGACACGGCCGGCTTCCTGGTGGCGGACAACCGCGGCCGCGTCGTTGGCAAGGTCGAGTGTCCGATGTACGGAACGCTCCCCGACGTGCCCGACGCCCTGTCGGTTCGCGCCGGCTTCTTCTCGCGCCACCGTCGCCTGGTCCCGGCCGACACGATCGCCGACGTCGATCCCACCAGCAAGGTCGTCGGCCTCCGCGTAGCCCGCGAGACAATCCGCCGCTTCCTCTAGCAGCTTCGGTCGAAATGTTGCGGCTGCGCCTTCCGCGGCCGCTTTAGACCGCTCTGCCAGCCGTCGCCTGTGCCGTAGAACCACCAGCCTCTGTTCAGACCGATGTAAAAGATCGGCCAGACGACGAGCGGCAGCACCACCACGGCCTAGCGCCGAACAAGGGCGCCGATGAGTGGCAAGGCAATCAAGAGGCTGAAGACGACTGCTTCAAGCATTGTGTAGCTTGATTTCAAGTGCCGTTTCAAGGGGAAACCTCCCATTCTTGGATCAGCTCGCTCGGCGCGCGGAGGCGTGACCGCGTCACGCCGGGAGCGCCAGCCAACCGCGGCCTTTCCGAGCCAAGAAGAAGGGGGCTCGCGGGGGAAACATGGTTTCCCCCGCGTTAAAACGACCACGAGCTGCGCGTAAATGCAGCAGCTCGCAGTCGGCCGTCAGTTGGATCTCGTAGGCCGCAGAAGCTCACGAGACCGGGCTTCATTCTCTCTCTTTCTCAGAGAACGGACAAGTACTTCTTGAGCTCCCATTCGGTGAGCTGGACACGGTACTCGTCCCACTCGGCTCGCTTCAGCTCCACGTAGCGGTCGAAGATGTGCGGGCCGAGCGCCTTGCGGACGAGCTCCGACCCGGCCAGGGCATCGACGGCCTCGCCGAGGGTCTCCGGGAGGGAGACGATCCCGCGCTCCTTTCGCTGCTCGGGCGTCAGGTGATAGAGGTTCGTCTCCATCGGGTCAGGTAGCTCGTACCCCTGTTCGATCCCCTCGAGGCCGGCATGGAGCAGGGCGGCGAAGGTCAGGTACGGGTTGCAAGCGGGGTCGGGGCAGCGGATCTCGGCCCGCGTCGCCTGCTCGGCGCCGGGCTTGTAGAGCGGGATCCGGATCAGCGCCGAGCGGTTGCGCCGCGACCAGGCGACGTAGACCGGCGCCTCGTAGCCCGGCACGAGCCGTTTGTACGAGTTCACCCACTGGGCGAACACGGCGCTGATCTCTCTCGCGTGCTTCAGCTGGCCGGCGATGAACGCCTTCCCGGCTGCGGAGAGGTTCCACTCGTCGTCGCCGTCGAAGAACGCGTTGCGGCCGTCCTTGAAGAGCGACTGATGCGTGTGCATGCCTGAGCCGTTCTCGCCGAAGATCGGCTTCGGCATGAAGGTCGCGTGATAGCCGGACTTCTTGGCGATCTCCTTCACGATCAGCCGATATGTGACGGTGTGGTCCGCCATCGCGAGCGCGTCCGAGAACCGCATGTCGATCTCGTGCTGCGATGGGCCGACCTCGTGGTGCACGTACTCGATCGGGATGCCCATGCCCTCGAGGGCGCGGACGGTCTCCTGTCGCAGCTCGCTCGCCGCATCCAGGGTCGTCATGGCGAAGTAGCCACCCTCGTCGAGGGTCTCGGTGCCCTTGTCGTCGCGGAACAGGAAGTACTCGAGCTCCGGGCCGACGTTGAACGTGTCGAAGCCGAGCGCCGCCATCCGGTCGAGCGCGCGGCGCAGCACGTAGCGCGGATCCCCCTCGTACGGATTTCCGTCGGGCGTGACGATGTCGCAGATCATCCGCGCCACCTTGGTCTCGCCTTCCTTCCACGGCATCAGCTGAAAGGTTTCGGGGTCCGGGATCGCCACCATGTCGGACTCCTCGATCGCGTTGAACCCGGTGATCGACGAGCCGTCGAACCCCATGCCGTCGTCGAGCGCCGCCTCTATCTCGCTCGGAGTCACCGCGAAGCTCTTCAAATGGCCCTCGATATCCGTGAACCAGAGCAGGACGAATTCGATCCCCTCCTTCTCGATCCGGCCATGCA
>JBBWZE010000098.1:0-5119 GCA_039648845.1 Actinomycetota bacterium
GACTCTCGGAGCAGGAAGCGTTCGCGCGGCTGCGCAAGGCCAGCCAGATTTCGGGACGTCCACTCAAAGTCGTTGCGGAGGCGCTGATCGCGACGTTCGAGTAGACCCTCCCTCACGTGTGCGCGCGCTCGAAGAGGCGTTCCCACGTCTGGAGCAGAGCCTGGAGCTCGTCGCGCGCACGGCGGTGAGCCGCGAGCATCTCGACGTCGTTCCAGTCCTCGGCCAGTCGCCGCTCGAGGTCGGCGACCGTGCTCTCGCGTGTGGCGATCTCGGCTTCGATGCGCTCGAGCTCCGACGGCACCTTCGTCTTGGCCGGTGGCTTTCGCGGCTTGGCCGGGGGCTTGCGTTCGACGGGCGGAGGAGGTGGAGCCTGGCGCGCTTCGCGTTGGCGAACGTATTCCGCCCAGCCGCCGTCGTAGGAGTTGAGGTGTCGGTCCTCGATCGCGATCGTTCGCTCGGCCACCGCGTCGAGAAGGGCACGATCGTGCGAGACGAGGAGGATCGTTCCGGGAAACGCCTCGAGCGCCGCCTCGAGCGCCTCGCGGCTCTCCATGTCGAGATGGTTCGTCGGCTCGTCGACGACGAGGAAGTTCGCGCCGGAGGCGACGACCAGCGCGAGCGCGAGGCGCCGGCGCTCACCGCCGGAGAGCGCGACGACAGGCTTCTCGTGCTCGGTCCAGCCGGAGAAGAGGAAACGGCCGAGCAGCTTCTGCGCGTCGGGGCGCTGCAGGCCGGTTGCGCGCTGGACGCACTGCAGGACGGATCCACGGGTGTCGAGCTCCATCTCCTGCTGCGAGAAGTACGCCGGCACGACGCCGTGCCCGAGGCGCACGGAGCCGTCGTCGGTCTCGCGCCGCTCCAGGATTGTTTCCAGCAAGGTGGTCTTTCCCGATCCGTTCGGACCGACGAGCCCAACGTGCTCGCCGCGCTCGATGGCGAAGCTCGCGCCTTCGAGCAACACGCGGTCGCCGATCCGGAGGCCAAGCCTTTCGGCCTCGAGGACGGTCCGCCCGCTGCGGGCCGGCTTGAGGAACTCGAAGCCGAGGTTTCTGGTCCTGCGCGTCAGCAGATCGATCTCGCTCTTCGACTTCGCGCGTTCCTTTTCCAGGCGCTCGATCTGCGTCAGCTTCACCTGCGCCTTGCGCGCCATCTTTTCCGTCGAGGCGCGGAAGCGAGCGACGAACCGCTCCAGCCGCTCGATGTCCCGGCCGACGCGCTCCGCCGCCTTCGAGGCGGCGTGGAGGCGGGACGCCTTCTCCAGGCGCCAGGCGTGCCAGGGGCCCTTGAAGTAGGTCGAGCGTCCCGCATCGAGCTCGAGCACGACGTTCGTCACCGCCTCGAGGAACCAGCGGTCGTGCGCGACGATCATGATTCCGGCGTCGAGTGATTGCAGCTCGTGCTCCAGCCATTCCAGGCTTTCGACGTCGAGATGGTTGGTGGGCTCGTCGAGGAGCAGGAGATCCGGATCGCCGCCGAGCGCCCGCGCCAGCGATGCCCGAGTGAGCTCGCCCCCCGAGAAGGTGTCGAGCTGGCGGTCCAGCTGCTCGTCTGCGAACCCCAGCCCACGCACGACGGCGGTCGCGCGCTCACGCCAGTCGTAGCCGCCCGCGTGCTCGAGTCTCGCCTGCGCCTCGCCGTAGCGGCGAATCGTCGCGTCCTCGTGATCTCCAGCGGCCATCGTTCGCTCCAGCCGCCGCAGCTCTTCTTCGAGCGCGATCAGGTCGCGTGCCCCGGAAAGCACGTACTCGCGCAGGGTCAGACGGCGCTCGAGCGGCGGCCGCTGGTCGTGGAGGGCCACGCGCGTGCCCTTCTGGAACGCCAGATCCCCACCCTGGAGAGTCGTCTCACCGACCAGGGCTCGAAGCAAGGTCGTCTTGCCGGCGCCGTTGGGCCCGGCGAGCGCGACGCGGTCGCGGCGCTCGACTTTGAACGAAACCCCGTCGAACAACGGGTCGCCGGAAAACTCCTTGCGGAGGTTGGATGCGATCACGACTGCCATCGCCTACCAGGCTAGTCAGCGTGGCGCGGACGGGGGACAGCCCGGCGAAAGTCCCGCCGGACGGGGGACAAATCCGGCCGTCGGCGCGGAAAACAGGGGACAGCGGGTGGCGGTTGGGAGGCGAGAACGTAAGGGATGCGTCGTGTCCTGCAAACCCTCCTTCCGGCGGTAGCGGCGGCGCTCGTGTTCGCACACGCAGGCACGGCACAAGCCGCCGGGGGGAATTACCGCTTCGACGGGGGTAGCGCTCTCGAGCGGACGCAGGTGCGTGAGGCTCTGAACGCGAGCTCCTTCAACTGGAATCTCGTGAAGGCCCAGGTCACGATCCACATCCAGCGCGGGACTGTCTCCCACGCTCTTCCAGGGCAGATCTGGCTCGACGCCGACCTTCTCGACTCGGGCCGCTTCTCCTGGGCCACCGTCCAGGACGAGTACTCGCACCAGGTCGACTTCTTCCTCTTCACGCCTGAGATCCGAGCCCAGCTCCAGGAAGCGCTCGGCGCCAAGGCCTGGTGCTACGAGGACGGCTCTATCCAGGCCCACGGCGACCAGGCCTGCGAGCGGTTTACCTCCGTGCTGCCCTGGGCGTACTGGCAGTCCGCCGACAATGCCTACAAGCCGACTGCGAAGACCGACGAGTCCGCGGCGATGGCGCCCACGAAGTTCAAGGCGCTCCTCAGCCGCCTCATCGGCGCCAATGCCACTCGCTGAAACAGGCCGCCTGCTGCCTGGGACCTCAAGGCCAAGACAACTTTTGTCGATTCGAACGGTGCGGTCCTCATGGAATCCACCATTCTCGTCTGCGACAACGAAGAAATCCTTCGGGGGCTGGTTCGCGCAAGCCTCGACGGGAACGGCTACACGCTGGTCGAGGCTCGCGACGGCGTCGAGGCAGTCGAGCAGGCTCGCCTCGTGCGGCCGGATCTGATCCTGCTGGACATGATGATGCCGGGCCAGAGCGGCCTCGAGGTTCTCGCCGAGCTGCGCAGGGATCCCGAGTTGCGCGGCATACCTGTCGTCATGCTCACCGCCCGCGCCCAGGTCACGGATCGAGACGCCGCTCACCTTGCCGGCGCCGACCGTTTTCTCGCCAAGCCGTTCAGCCCGCTCGAGCTCGACGGCGTGGTGAAGGAGTTGCTGGGCCGTGAACACGGCTGAAGCCGGGACCTCCGAGCTCGCGCGCGCCGCGGGGCTGGCACTAGACGCCTACCGCGGTGATCATGTCGGCGAGCGAATCAGGCGCGCGCTCGAGCGTGAAGGCGTCTCGGACGTTCGTTCGCTCGCGTCGCTGATCGCTCGAGACCAGGAGGCGCGCTCCCGTTTCCGCCGCTCGGTTGCAGTCTCGGTGTCGGGACTCTTCCGCGATCCAGCCCAGTTCGATTTGCTCGAAGGCACGCTTCTGCCGCAACTCATAGCCGGCGGCCGCCGGATCAGCGTCTGGTCGGCTGGATGCGCGGACGGTTCCGAGTTGTACAGCGTTGCGGTCTTGCTGCAGCGCCTCGACGTTCTCGACCGGGCGCGACTGCTCGGAAGCGATCTGCTCGACGAGAACCTCAGGTTGGCGCGACGCGGCTCCTACGACGGCGCGATCTCGTTCTCAGCAGAGCTACGCGCACACATCTGCTGGGAGCGTCGGGACCTTCTCCGCGCTGGAGCGGCGCCCGGGAAGTGGCGCCTCATCCTCTGCCGCAATCTCGCCATCTATCTGGCGCCTGAGCCCAAACGTGCACTGCACGAGAAGCTGGCAGGAGCGCTTTCCCGCGGAGGCGTCCTCCTGCTTGGCAGAAGCGAGCGCATCTCCGACCCGGAACGGTTGGGCCTGCGTCGTGCGGCCCCGCATGCGTACGTGAAGGAGGTGTACGCGTGAAGCGCCTCCCATCGGTTGGCATGCGCGCCCGGGTGCTCTTCCTCATCCTGCTCGTACTTCTACCGGTCTTCGGCCTGCGCGTTTTCTCCGCGATCGACGACCGTCGGGCAGCCATTCGCAGTGCGGAGGGTGACGCCTACGACACGGCGCGGATCGTGGCGCAGGATCAGCAGGGGCTCTTCGAGCAGTCGCGGCAACAACTGTTCACCTTCGCCCAACTCGTTGCCCTCAGTTCCGGCCGGCCGATCGAGTCTCGCACCTGCCGGCCGGCGCTGGTCACATTCATCAAGCATCTCCCGAACTACGTCGACCTGGGCATCGTCGCTCCGAACGGGAAGGTTCTCTGCGCGGCGACCACACGAGCGGGAGTCGACTTCGCGCGCGAACCGTTCGTCCGCCGGGCGCTACAGAGCCAGCGGTTCGCGATCGGCGACTACGAGTTGCGCAGAGCGGTGGGCAAGCCGACGATCAGTCTGGCGTATCCCGTCCTGGTGCGGGGTCGTCTCTCGTCGATCATGTACGCGACGCTCGACCTCGCCGCGCTCAACCGCCGGGCTGCCGAGACCTCGCTCGCTCGTGGTTGGGTCCTGAGCATCGTCGACGACCGCGGGACTACTCTCGTGCGTCAGCCGAGTTCGAGCCAGTCGATCGGTCGCACGGTCCGCGAGGCGCCGTTGATGCGTGCGGTGCTGCGTGAGGGCAAAGGCAGCGTCAAGGCTCGCGGTGTCGACGGCGTCACCCGTTTCTACGGCTTCACACGACTCTTCGGGCTGGAGAGTGGCAGCGATCTGCACGTCACCGTCGGCATACCGAAGGACGTCGCGCTCGCGGCTTCGACACGCAAGGCCAAGCGCGACTTCGCCGTCCTCGCCCTCGTGGCGCTCGGCACCCTTCTCATCGCGTGGTTCAGCAGCCGATTGTTCTTCCTGCGGCCCCTCGACGCGCTGACCAGCACGGCTCAGCGACTTCGAGCCGGCGATCTCGCTGCCCGGACTGGCCTGCGGGCGCGGTCGGGCGAGCTCGGTGAATTGGCTCGAACCGTCGACGAGATGGCCGAATCGCTCGAATCGCGAGAGCGGGAGATCAACCAGCTGAACGCGGATCTCGAGCGTCGCGTCGCTGATCGAACGGTGGAGCTCGAGGCGGCGCGCGACGAGCTCGAAAGCCAGAACGCCGAGCTCGAGCTCCAGACGGTCGAGCTCGAGGATCACCAGACCGAGCTGGCCTCGGCCAACGACGAGCTGGAAGCCCAG
>JBBWZE010000151.1:0-5830 GCA_039648845.1 Actinomycetota bacterium
GCCTTGAAGGCGAGGCCGAGCAGCGCGATCTTCTTGCCGCGCAGCTTGCCGAGGTGCTTCTGCAGCTTCTGCACGACGCGGCGCTTCTGCAACTCGTTCACCTCGATCACGGCCGACAACAGTTGGAAGTGGTAGCCGGAGTTCGAGGCGAGCTGTTTGAGCGCGAGTGAGTCCTTCGGAAAGCAACTTCCGCCGTAACCGATGCCCGCGCGCAGGAAGTGTGGGCCGAGGCGATGGTCGAGGCCGACGCCCTTCGCGACCTCGACGACGTCCGCGCCGACCGCCTCGCAGACGTTTGCGATCTCGTTGATGAACGAGATGCGGGTCATGAGGAACGCGTTGGCGGCGAGCTTGATCATCTCGGCCGACGCAACGTCGGTTCGGACCACGGGCGCCTCGATTCCCCCGTAGAGCGCCTCGACCGCCACGCCGTCCTCGTCTGCGAAGGCCCCGACGACGATCCTGTCCGGATTGAGGAAGTCGCGCACCGCGCGCCCCTCGGCCAGGAACTCCGGATTGGACACGTAGCCGACATTCGTGAGCCCGCGACCTTCCAATGCCGCACGCACCTTTTCGCCTGTCCCGACCGGCACGGTGGACTTCATCACCAGGATCTGACGCCGCTCCACTCGAGGGAGGTCGTCCAGGGCCGACCACACGAACGACAGATCAGCGTCGCCCGAATACGTCGGCGGCGTCTGGACGCAGATGAAGAGGGCGTCGGAATCCGCGAGCTCGTCGGCATCGAGCGTGTACCGGATGCGGTCACGGTTCCGGTCGAGCACCTCCGGCAGATCCGCTTCGTGGAACGGCAGCCGGCCCGCGCGCAAAGCCTCGATCCTGTCTGGCACGACGTCGCGCACGATCACCTCGTGTCCGAGCTCGGCGAAGCAGCCGCCCGTGACCAGCCCGACCCAGCCCGCGCCGAAGACGCCGATCGTCCGCGATTCCCCCATGACCCTGAAGCCTACTTGGGTAGCGGAGCGAGCCCTCGCGCGATCGCGAGCATGGTTTCGTTGGACAACTCGTCGAGGATCGTGTTGATGACCCAGTACGAAGCCCCGTCCTTCCGCAGCACCACCATGTGGAGATGCGCCCCGGAGTAGTACAGGGCGTACTCACGACCCTTGATCTTGTGGACGAAGCTCGGGTCGGCGAGGGCCGGCGCATCGTTCCAGTTGGTCTCCTCGATGCCCCAGTATTCGTTCGACCCGATGCGGAAGGTCAGCCGAACTGCGCGGTGGCCCTTGCTGATGTTGTAGACCCGAATCGGCGCATCGAACTCCAGTCGCGAGGAGCTTTCGACGAGGCGCGGCACCTGGAGCCTGAAGCGCACTCGCTTGCTCGCCTGCACGAGCATTGACCTGGTCAGCGCCGCGTTCGGCGTCACCCTGGCCGGCTGCCGCGTCGGTGTCTTGTCGACCGGCGCGGGCGCGATCGTGCCGTGGAAGTTCTGGCCGACCACCACGGTCGCCATTGCACCGTTGGCGAGGTTGGTGAACGTCGCCGGCAGTGGCTTCACGTCGGCGTCGCCGAACAGGTTCGCGAGCTTCGCCGCCGCGGGCTTGGAGCGGGATTGGGCCGCGTCGTAGTACACCGTGGTACGGAAGTACTTGAAGTTCGGAGCGTTCTGAGTCTTCCCGGTTGGTGGCAGGACGATGTTGTAGCCGCGCTGCCCGAGCTCATACGCGGCATTGGCCGCGGAGCCGGCAACACCGTTGCCGTTCAGCACAGCCGTCGAGATGTCGCGCGGACGCGGTGCGCGCGAGCCCCGCTTGATTCCGAAGGTAACATCGCGCGCCTTCGCCGGCGCGTTCACGTCCGGCTGAACGAAATCGCGTACGGCCGAGGCGATGGTCGCCGGCGTTGCAGAGAGCTCGTTCGTGCCGGTCAGACCCTCGATCTTGGCCTGGAACACGTGGCCACCCGGCAATCCGTGCGCGAAGTAGAGGTAGTCCTTCAACGTCTGCGGATCGAGCGCGCGGCCGCCGCCGCGGCCGACCACCACGTTCTTCTCGACCGCGTTCATGATCTTGAAGACGGTGTTCAGGTCCAGCTGCGACGAGATCTGCTGCTTCATCGCCTTCAAGAAGAGCTGCTGCCGGGCATTTCGGTAGATGTCCGAGTCGAAATGGCGGAACCGCACGTAGGCCAGGGCGTTCGTGGCGTTCAGGCGCTGATACCCGGGCAACAGATTGATCTGCGAAACACCCGGACAGTTGCTCGCGTCACAGAGATAGCGGTGATCGATGTCGAGCCAGACACCGCCGAGGTTGTTGACGAGCTCTGTGAAGCCCCTGAAGTTGACCGTGACGAAGTAGTTGATCGGCAGACCCGTGAGCGCGCGCACCGTCTCGACGCTTCCGAGCGCCCCACAGAAGGAGAAAGCGGAGTTGATCCGATCTCGCGTGTCGGGGTGCCCTGGACACTTGATCGTCGCGATCAGGTCACGAGGAAACGAGAGCATGGAGAGCGAGTTCGTTCCCGGATCGGCCCGAACGAGAATGAGGGTGTCCGAGCGTCCGGTCAGCTCCGCTTCCTTGCCCTTCCTGCGGTCGGTGCCGATCACGAGCGCGATCGTCGGCTGGCCGGGGATCGCGAGGTCCAACCGCTTGGCCGCGGCGCGATCCGCCTTCGTCTTGGGGGCGATGGCGTTGAGGAACTGATGGGTCTTCAGGTAGGCCGCACCCGCAACCCCGCTCGCGACAACGAGCGCGACAAGCAGCACCCAGAGCACCACGGTTCGCACGACCTGCCACGCACCCGGGCGTCGGGGCTCGGGCTGACGGTAGCGCTTCATCGGCGTGTGGACGCCTGGCGGGTAGACCGCGCGGCCGTTGCCGTTGACGGTCGCGCCGCGTCCCATGCCTCTCTTCAGGGTCGTCTTCATACGGCCTTAAAACAGGACGGCGCCCGTTCCGAGGGCGCCAGCCGGTCCCGAGGATAGCCGACCGCCCGGCTAGCCAACCCTCCGAACCGTCTCCTCGCCGACAGGCGCGCGACCTGCGCTAGAGCGCCCCTGCCGGGGAACGGGTCTCATAGCCCAGGTTCGGCGCCAGCCACCGTTCCGTCTCCTCGAGGGTCGTGGCTTTGCGAGCGGCATAGTCCTCGACCTGGTCGCGAGCGAGCCGTCCAACCGAGAAGTAACGCGCGCTCGGATTGGCGAGATAGATCCCGCTGACCGCCGCGGCCGGCATCATCGCGAACGATTCGGTCAACGCGAGGCCCGCGCCGGCCGCGCCGAGCAGTTCGAACAGCTTCAGCTTTTCGGTGTGGTCCGGGCAGGCGGGATAGCCGAACGCAGGGCGGATGCCGCTGAAGCGCTCTGCCAGCAGATCCTCCTTCGGAATGTCCTCATCGGGCGCGTACCACTCCCGCCGCGCCTGCAGGTGGACGTACTCCGCAAACGCCTCCGCAAAGCGATCGGCCAGCGCCTTGACCATGATCGCCCGGTAGTCGTCGTTCTCCGCTTCGTACCGCGACGTGAGCTCGTCCGCTCCGTGGATCGCGACTGCGAACGCGCCGACGTGGTCACCGTCAGGCGAGACGTAGTCGGCGAGACAGCGATTCGGCCGCGAGTCTCCGTACGCCGACTGCTGGCGCAGGAGGTTGAACCGGATGCCGTTGTCGAGGACGATGTCGTCGCCCTCCGAGTGTGCGGGCCAGTAGCCGTAGACACCGCGGGCGTGGAGCGAGCCGTCGCGGACGATCTCGTCGAGCAGCTCCTGCGCCTCCTCGTAGAGCTCCTTGGCCGCCGGCTCCTCGAGCAGCGCCGGAAACTTGCCCTTCATCTCCCAGGCATGGAAGAAGAACTGCCAGTCGATGTATTCGCGCAGCGTCGTCAACTCGGGCTCGACTGCCTTCGTCCCGGTGAACGGCGGCGTCTCGAGGTCGTCGAACGGCACCCGCTCCTTGTTGGCGCGAGCCTCCGCGATCGGCAGCAGCGGCTTGCGCTCCTTCTCGGCGTACTGCTCGCGCAGGCGGTCCTGGAGCTCGCGATTCTCCTCGTCGAGGTCGAGCTTTCGTACCGGATCGAGCAGGCTCGAGACGACGCGGACGACCCGCGAGGCGTCGAGGACGTGCAGCGTCGGCTGAGCGTACTCGGGGGCGATCCTCACCGCCGTGTGCTGCTTCGAGGTCGTCGCACCTCCGATCAGGAGCGGCAGGTCGAGCTCGCGGCGCTCCATCTCCTTCGCGACGTTGACCATCTCGTCGAGCGACGGCGTGATCAGACCCGAGAGACCCACGACGTCGCAGCCTTCCTCGATTGCTGTGTCGAGGATGCGATCGGCCGGAACCATCACGCCGAGGTCGATCACCTCGTAGTTGTTGCAACCGAGCACAACTCCGACGATGTTCTTGCCGATGTCGTGAACGTCGCCCTTGACGGTTGCAAGCACGACCTTTCCCTGCGCCCGAGGTGCGTGCAAGCCGGCGGCCTTCTCGGCCTCCATGTAGGGCTCGAGGTAGGCGACCGCGCGCTTCATCGCACGGGCGCTCTTCACGACCTGGGGCAAGAACATCTTCCCGGACCCGAACAGATCGCCGACGATCTGCATCCCGTTCATGAGCGGCCCCTCGATCACGTCGAGTGGCCGCTCGTGCTTCGTGCGCGCCTCCTCCGTGTCCTCTTCGATGAAGTCGACGATGCCATGGACGAGCGCATGCGACAGGCGTTCCTCCACCGAAGCCTCGCGCCACGAGAGATCGCGCTCGCGCTTCGTTGCTTCGCCTTCAACACGCGATGCGTACTCGACAAGCCGTTCTGTCGCATCCTCGCGACGGTTGAAGATGACGTCTTCGACGTGTTCCAGCAGCTCAGGCTCGATGTCCTGATAGACCGCGAGCTGGCCGGCGTTGACGATGCCCATGTCCAACCCCGCAGCGATCGCATGGTAGAGGAAGGCGGCATGCATCGCCTCGCGCACGGCGTCGTTGCCGCGGAAGGAGAAGCTGAGGTTCGAGATGCCCCCCGAGATCTTGACGCCCGGGCACCGCGCCTTGATCTGACGCGCTCCTTCGATGAAAGCCTTCGCGAACTCCGCGTGCTCCTCGATGCCGGTCGCAACTGCGAGGACGTTCGGGTCGAAGATGATGTCCTCCGCTTCCCACCCGTCTGCAGTGAGCAGCTTGTAAGCACGCTCGCAGATGTGGACCTTCCGCTCGACGGTGTCGGCCTGGCCCTGCTCGTCGAACGCCATCACGACTGCGGCCGCCCCGTAGCGCTTGATCCGCCGCGCGTACTCGAGGAACTCCTCCTCGCCCTCCTTGAGGCTGATCGAGTTGACAACCCCTTTTCCTTGCAGGCACTTGAGACCGGCCTCGAGCACGGACCAGCGCGAGCTGTCGACCATGATCGGGATGCGCGCCACGTCGGGCTCGGTGGCGAGGAGGTTGAGGAACGTCGTCATAGCCTCCACCGAGTCGAGCAGGTCGGCGTCCATGTTGACGTCGAGGATGTTGGCGCCGCCGCGAACCTGTTCGAGGGCGACTTCGACCGCGTCCTGGAACTGCCCGCCTTCGATCAGCCGACGGAAGCGCGCCGACCCGGTGACGTTCGTGCGCTCACCGATCATGACGAAGGTCGACTCGGGAAAGATGCGGAACGGCTCCAGCCCGCTGAGGCGCGTCAGCCGCTCGCTCTTCGGGATACGTCTGGGGGTCTGTCCCTTGGTCGCAGCGGTGATGGCCTTGACGTGTTCCGGCGTGGTGCCGCAGCAGCCGCCGACGATGTTCACCAGCCCGTCTTGAGCGAAGGCGCGCAGCGCCTGGCTCGTGTCTTGCGGCTGCTCGTCGTGCGTCCCCATTTCGTTCGGGAGCCCCGCATTCG
>JBBWZE010000158.1:0-2944 GCA_039648845.1 Actinomycetota bacterium
CCGCCGATGAAATGCGACCAGGAATACGCGAGCGCGTTTGCCGGCGCCTCGATGTAACCGGGGATGTCCTCGGTCAAGTTCGAGTTGTAGACCGGCGCCCAACCCGGATTCACGATGTCGATCAACATCAGCGTGTCGTGATCCGGCAGGTGGATGATGATGTTGTCGGGCGAGTGGTTCGCGCCATGCCAGGCGAGGTCGATGCGCTCGCCGCCGATCTCGAGTGTGCGGTGATCCCCGAACGTTTCTTCGTTCGGCGGTCTCGCCGGGTCGTCGTCGCGCAGCAGCAGCTTCCGTGTGTCCTCGTGTCCGATGCGCGTGATGTTCTTGTCGAACAGCGACGACGCGCCGACGTGATCGGCGTGGTGATGCGAGTAGATGAGGTACTCGATCTTGTTGCTGACCCCGTTCGCCGACGCGATCTCGTCGACGGCTCGCTTGATGTTGTTGCCGATCGTCGGCGGCGCGTCGAGCAGGACGACGCCGTCCGAGGTGGTGAGGAACGCCGACTGGTAGGTGCCGTCGGTGACCCAGTAGAGGTTCCGCTCGACGCGCCCGACGTAATACCCCTGGTCGTTCAATGCCGGTCCGAGTGCAGACTTCGGTACGGGCGCGTAATCCGGCAAAGTCGAGATGTCGACTGTGCTCACGAGGTCCTTCGTCATCTCACGTCTCCTTTGTCTGCGCGGACAACCGCGTAGGTGAGGGCGATCTTGCTCGCTCGGATCCTTCGATCGAATCCCGTAAATCCGTAGTCGTGCGTTCGTAGGCATGCTCTTGGAATGGCCATGGGAGTCCGGGTCGATCGTTTGGTCGGCAGGCAACGCGAGCGAGCTGTGCTCGAGCGCTTGCTAGGCGCCGCGCGTGACGATCACGGCTCAGTCCTCGTCGTTCACGGAGACCCCGGTGTCGGCAAGACCGCGTTGCTCGACTGTGCCGTCGAGATCGGCGACGACTTTCGCGTCGTTCGAGCCGCGGGTGTCGAGGGGGAGATGGAGCTTGATTACGCGGCGCTGCAGCAGCTGTGCTCGCCCACCCTCGACCTCGTCTCCCATCTCCCTCGACTGCAGAGCGAGGCGCTCTGCGTGGCCTTCGGCTTGAGCAGCGGCGCGGCGCCCAGCCCGTTTCTTGTCGGGCTGGCGGTTCTCGGCTTGCTGTCCGAAGCCGCCGAGCGACAGCCGCTGCTCTGCGTGATCGATGACGCGCAGTGGCTCGACGGTGCAACCTCCCAGGCGCTCATGTTCGTAGCTCGCCGGCTGCTGGCCGAGCGGATCGCACTCGTGTTTGGGACTCGGGATACCGGCGGCGACCTCGCGCGTCTTCCCCAACTGCGTATCGAGCCACTCGGCCATCGCGATGCACGGGCCTTGCTGGAGTCAGTTCTCGTCGCACGCCTCGACGAATCCGTGCTCGAACGGATCGTCACCGAGACCGGTGGAAACCCGCTCGCCCTGCTCGAGCTTCCACGCGGCATGACCCCAGGCCAACTCGCCGGCGGGTTTGGGTTGCCTGCGGCGTTGCCCCTCTCCACAGGGATCGAGCAGAGCTTCACGCGCCGCTTCCTTCCACTCCCGCGGGACGCACAGCGCTTGCTGCTTCTTGCGGCGGCCGAGCCGGTCGGCGACCCCGCGCTTCTTCGGCGCGCCGCCAAGCATCTTGGGATTCCCGAGGGCGCAGCTGAGGTCGCGGAGGCGTCCGGCCTCGTCACACTCGACGGCGCGGTTGCGTTCCGCCACCCGCTCGCCCGCTCGGCCGTCTACCGAGCTGCCGATCCGAACGACCGCCGGGAGGCCCACCGCGCGCTCGCGGACGTCGCCGATGGGACCGTCGATCTCGATCGCCGCGCCTGGCATCGGGCGCAGGCGACGTCCGCTCCTGACGAGGACGTCGCTTACGAGCTGGAACGATCGGCCGTCCGCGCGCAGGCGCGAGGCGGCTTCGCCGCGGCCGCTGCCTTTCTCGACTGGTCAGCCACGCTGACGCCCGAACCGGTCCGGCGGGCGCAGCGCATGCTCGTCGCTGCGCAGACGAAGATCCGCGCCGCAGCACTCGACGACGCGCTCGCGCTGCTCGCCGCCACCGATCTCGACGCGCTGGACGAGCTCGATCGTGCCCGAGTCGAGCTTCTCCGGGCGCAGATCGGCTTCGTCTCGACGCACGGAAGCGACGCATCGCGGAAGCTCCTCGACGCTGCTCGGCGGATCGCCCCTCTCTCTCGGTCCCTCGGCGCCGAGACCTACCTGGAGGCGATGTCGGCAGCCCTGTTCGCCGGCCGCCTGGCGCCGCCAGGCGCATCTGCGCGCGACGTCGCAGCGGCTGCGAGGGCTGCAGTGACGCCGACCGACCTCGATGGCGTGGGGATGTTCCTCGACGCGATCGCCTCGTTCTTCGTTGACGGCTACGAGGCTGCATTGCCCATTTGGCGGCGCGCGCTCCGCGGTTTCGATACGGGAGGCATCCCGGTGAACGAGCAGCTCCGCTGGAAATGGCTCGGAACCCTCGTGTCTGTGCATGTGTGGGACGACGCGGGATGGCACGCAATCTCTGACGCGCACGTCCGGATCGCTCGTCAAGCAGGTGCTCTCGGTGAGCTTCCGATCGCACTCGGACAGCGCGCCTATGCGCACCTTTTCGCAGGCGAACTGATAGCCGCGGCCTCGCTGATCGGGGAGATTGAAGCGGCCACGGAAGCGACGGGCAGCCAACTCGCGCCGTACGCCCCGGTGGCGCTCGCGGCGTTCCGCGGTCGGGCGTCGGAAGCGGCTGCTCTGGTCGAGAGGAGTCGCGCGGAAGTGCTCGAGCGCGGGGAAGGACTTGGTCTGTCGGTTCTCGACTGGGCAGAAGCTTTGCTGTGCAACGGTCTCGGGCGCTACGAGGACGCTCGGGCGGCGGCGCTCCGTGTCGGCGAGCATCCGGACGATCTCGGCACGTCGAACTGGGCGGC
>JBBWZE010000183.1:0-7329 GCA_039648845.1 Actinomycetota bacterium
GTCGACCTCCTCCCGATTGCGGTTCCTCGAAACGAAGCCAGTCGACGGCGATGACGAGCGAGGCCAATGCGGAGAGCAGCACCGTCTTAAGCATGTGCACTCGCCGCCGCGGGCTCGCCGGACAGGCCGGCTGCCAGATCGTCGCCGGCGCGGATCACTGCTAGCGCGATCCCGGCGGCCTGCAGGCGAAGCAGCGCCGGCTCGGGGCGCCGCGGTGCACCATTGAAGCTCGCGGGATCGACGAAGACGATCGACACCTTGCGCCGGGAGAGTGCGCGCTGGACCAGCCGGTCGACGAGTGCGGGCTCCAGCCTCGACGTCACGACCACGAGCTCGAGAGCCCGCGCGGCGGGACCGTCCTCTTCCGCGAGCAGCCGCGCAACCGGGGCGTCTCCGGTCGCCTCGACGGCGGCGAGCAACTCGAGGGCACGACGCCAATCCGCCGCGGGCGAATGCACGTGCTGGACTTCGCGCCGCCTCGAGTTGAGCACCAGCACTCCTCGACGACCGCGCCGCACATACGCGTCGAGGATCGACCCGGCCGCGCGCACCTGCACTTCGAAGCTCTCTCCCACTACAGCCTTGGCGTCGGCGTCGAGCAGGACGGCGATCTCGTCGCGCGGCGAGTCCTCGAGCTCTTTGACCATCAGCTGTCCGCGCCGTGCGGTCGAGGGCCAGTGCACGCGGCGCAAAGATTCGCCCTGCTCGTACTCGCGCACGCTGTGCAGCTCGAAGCCGCTGTGGCGGCGCAGCAGCAGGCGTTGGCCGTCATGTGAGCGAGTTCCCGACTCGGTGAAGAGCGGTCCGAGGCGCACGAGGCGTGGATAGACGAGCAGCGCGCCCGGTGCCGGCAGCTGCACGATCGCATGCTCGAGCCCAAAAGGATCCGCAAGCTCCGCATGGACGTCCTCGAACGCATAGCGGCCACGCGGAACCCCTTCGAGGACATACCGAACGCTCAGACGCCGCCCGTTCCGTCTGAGGACATGCCGCTGCTCGCCAAGCCGGCCGACCCGCTCGCTGAGCGTCACGGACGCCGGCAGGACGTTTCCTGTCGGATGGAGCTCGGCCACGACGGGCACGTCGTCACCCTCGACGTGCTCGCCATCGCCCCACCCACGCTTGACCCGGAACGGCCGGTCCGAAAGACGGACCCAGGCCCAGGCGACCCCGACGACGAGGAGCAGACCGGTCGCGACCGGGTACAGAGGCTTGGAGCCGAAGGCCCAGGCGGCGAGGTAGATCCCGAAGCCGAGCGCGAAGATCACCCGACCGCGTCGCGTAGCCATCAGTGGCTCTGCGAGACCGGTAGAGCCACTAGACCGGGACTGGGGTCTTGTCGAGCGTTTCCCGGACGATCTGCTCGCCGGTGAGCCCCGTCGACCGCGCCTCCGGGGCCAGGATCAACCGGTGCGCGAGCACTGCGACCGCTACCGCCTTGATGTCGTCCGGCTCGAGGTACGTCCGGCTGTCGGCGAGCGCCCGGGCCTTGGCGACTCTCAGGATGGCAATCCCCGCGCGAGGGCTCGCGCCCAGGTAGAGCCGCGAATCGCCACGGGTCGCGCGGAGGAGGGCCACGACGTACCGGTTGAGGCTTTCCTCGACGAAGATCGCCTTCGCCTCGTCGGCGAGGGCGATCGCATCCGCCGCGTTCGCGACGGGCTCGAGCGCGTCGAGCGGAGGATCCGCCGTCTGCTCCGTGAGCATCTTGGCTTCCTCCGACAGCGGCGGGTAGCCGATGGCGATCCGCATCGTGAACCGGTCTAGCTGCGCCTCGGGCAGCGGATACGTACCCTCGTACTCGATTGGGTTCTGTGTTGCCATCACCATGAACGGCCGGGCGAGCTTGTTCGTGACACCGTCTGTCGTCACCTGCTGCTCCTGCATGCACTCCAGCAGCGCCGCTTGCGTCTTCGGTGAAGCACGGTTGATCTCGTCGACGAGCAACAGGTTGGCGAACACAGGCCCCGGCCGGAACTCGAACTCGTTCGAACGCTGGTTGAAGACGTTCACGCCCGTGACATCCGACGGCAGCAGGTCCGGCGTGAATTGCATCCGTGAGAACGACACGTCGAGCGAGCGCGCCAGCGCCTTGGCGAGCATTGTCTTTCCCACACCGGGGAAATCCTCGAGAATGAGATGCCCCTCGCTGACGAGGCAGAGGACGCAGAGGCTGAGCGTCTCGTCGGGGGCGTGCACGACTCGCCTGAGATTGTCGACGATCGAGCCGATCGTCTCGGCCGCCTGCACGCTCTCCACTCTCTGGCTATCGGGCTTGCTCATGCAACAGCTCCTCCGCTGCATCTACGATCGCCGCCGCAATCTGGTCTTTGGGAGCCTTGGCCACCCGGCGCTCCTCAGCGGACGTGACGAGGACGATTTCGTTGTCTGGGGCGTCGAAGCCGATGTCGCTGCGCGAGATGTCGTTGTAGACGACGAGGTCGACTCGCTTCTGCATCAGTTTCTCGCGCGCGCGCGCGAGGCCGCGGTCTCCACCCTCGGCGGCGAAGCCGATCAACACCTGACCGTTGGTTCGCTGTTCCCCGAGAGCGCGCAAAACGTCGACCGTCGGCTCGAGCGTGACCTGCCACGAGCGCTCGTCCTTGGGGCGCTTGTCGTCTCCTGACTCTGCGGGCCGGTAGTCGGCCACGGCGGCAGCCATGAGAACCACGTCTGCGTCACGCCGTGCCAGGGCTTCGTCGAGCATCGCCGCCGCCGTCGGGGTTTCGACCACCTCGACGCCGCGTGGCGGCGAGACAGCGAGGTTCGCAGCGAGTAGCGTCACCTCGGCGCCTCGTCTGCGCGCTTCCTCTGCGAGCGCTACGCCCATTCGGCCCGAGGAGCGGTTCCCGACGAACCGGACCGCGTCGAGAGGCTCACGCGTTCCGCCTGCGCTGACGAGAACGCGACGGCCGGCGAGGGAATCGGTCTCGCCGAGGAGCTCGCGGCTCCGCCTGAAGATCTCCTCGGGCTCTGCCATGCGGCCCACGCCCCACTCGCCCTCGGCCGTCTCCCCGTCGTCTGGGCCGACAAAGAGCGCGCCGCGGGTGCGCAGGGTTTCGACGTTCGCCTGGGTTGCAGGGCTCGCCCACATGCGCGGATTCATCGCGGGGGCGAGCAGGAGCGGGCCGCGGTGTGCGAGGGCGGCCTCGGCAACGAGAGTGTCCGCAAGCCCGTGCGCCAGCTTGGCGAGCGTGTTCGCCGTGAGTGGCGCGACGACCAGGAGGTCGGCGCGGGTCAGGTGGGGATAAAGCTCTTCGGAGGGTGACCGGCGGGCGAGCGCGAAGAAGGTCTCCGCCCTCACGAAGCGCTCCGCCCCGGGGGTGATCAGTGGCACTACCTCATGCCCGCCCTTCACGAACAGGCGGATCAGGTCGCAAGCCTTGTAGACGGCGATCCCACCGGTGACGCCGACGAGCACACGAGCCATGGCTGAATTCTGCCCTTTTGGCAGGGGCAGCGACCGAAATCGGTAGGGCGGCGCGCTACTTCGGGTACTTGTACTTGAGCTTGCCCTCGGAGACTTCCTCGAGGGCCATGGTCAAGTAGTTCTTCGAGCGCGATTCCACCAGGGGTGGCGGAGCCTGGTCGAAGCCGATGCCCTCACCGAGCTGGTGGTGGTAGTCGTTGATCTGGCGAGCCCTCTTGGCGGCGACGATGACGAGCGCATAGCGCGAGTCGACGTTTTCGAGGAGCTCATCGATGCGAGGATGGATCATGGGCGGCTCATGGTACCTGCGGTCTGGAGTTCCCGACGGACGATCTCCGTCAGCTCCTGCGCAGCCCGCTTCACGTCGTCGTTGACGATCGCGTAATCGAACCGGTCTTTGAGCGTTTGTTGCTTGCGAGCGAGGTCGAGCCGAACCTGAATCTCGCCGGAGCTCTCGGTCGCCCGCTCGCGGAGGCGCCGCTCGAGCTCCTCGAAGGTCGGCGCGTCGACGAAGATCGTCACCGATCCGGGGATCGCGTCCTGCACGCGCAACGCCCCGTCGGTTTCCAGGTCGAGCAGCGGCACCTTGCCGTTCGCCTGGATGCGGTCGATCTCGGAGCGCAGCGTTCCCGACCGCGCGCCCCACGGAAGGTCGACGTACTCGAGAAACTCCCCGTCGTCTACGAGCCGCTCGAACTTGTCCGGCGTGATGAACCAGTACTCGCGTCCGTTCTGCTCGCCGGGCCGTTGCTCGCGCGTGGTCGCGGAGACGGCCAACTCAACTTCGGGCATTCGCTCGAGCAGGATCTTCTCGAGCGTGCCTTTGCCGGCGCCCGAGGTGCCGGTAACGACCAGAACCAGCGTTCCCGCCCCCTCTCCGTCGTGGTGGCCTCGCTCGCCTCGATTGGTCATTTCAGAGGTAGGCATCGGCTGCTCACGCGTACGCTCACGGGCAGCGCTGCAAGTGGTGCCTAACGGTGGAAGAGGCCAATCAGCTCAGACCGTTGCCGATCGGAGAGGCCTCCCACCGTCTTCGACTGACTGATTCGGCACATGTTCAGGAAGCGTGCCGCCTTCACCCGCCCGAACTTCGGTACTGCCATGAGCATGTCGAAAACCTTCGCCGTCGACACGTACTCCGGCGGGTTGCTGAGGATCTGCTCGATCTGGACGCGTCCGTCCTTGAGATCCTTCTTCAGTCGCGCGCGTCTGACACGGATGTCGTTCGCCCTCTTCAGCGCCTCCATGCGTTGATCGAGCGAACGAATCGGTGCCTCGGCCTGGGTCTTGGGCGACACCATGAGCGCGGGAGTCTAACAAGCGACCTGCGCCGGTCAAGCGGCTATGTTTGCGGTTCTGAGCAGGCTTTTTGAGGCTCAGACGCTCGACCTTTCATCGAGAGTTGCCCCGGCGGACAACGTCTCCTCATGAGCGATCGCATATGCATCTTCGTATGTGTTCCATCCACGCGCGGCAGCGGCGGCGTGCAATTCCGCGCGCACGCGTGCAGGTGCGTCGGGATCTGCGAAGAGCACCGTTCCAAGCGCCACGTGCTGCGCTCCCGCCGCAATCAGCTCGAGCGCGTCGAGACCTGTCTGCACGCCGCCCATACCGACGATCGGCATCTGCGTCGCCCGATAACACGTCGCCACGGCCGCGAGCGCGACCGGCTTGAGCGCCGGCCCCGAGAGGCCGCCTTGCCCAGGGCCGAGAACGGGCCGGAGTGTCATGCCATCGAGCTTCAGTCCACGAATCGTGTTGACGAGAGAAAGCCCGTCCGCACCTGCCGCGTGCGCGGCGCGCGCAACCTCCGCGATGTCCGGCACGGCCGGGGAGAGCTTCGCCCACAATGGCTTTCGCGTCGCCAGCCGTGAAGCGCTGACGATCTCTGTCGCGCTCTCGGCCGGCGCCTCGACGTTCGGGCACGACACGTTCAACTCGATCACGCTCACCTCTGCGTGATCGTCCAGCCGGGAGCAGATGTCGGCGTAGTCGTCGGTCTCGAACCCGCCGACCGACACCCAGATGGGCACGCCGAGCTCCGCGAGTTGCGACAGGTGGCGCGTGATGAAGCGGTCGATGCCCGGATTCGCCAGGCCGATGGAGTTGAGCATCCCCACGTCGGTCTCGGCGATCCGCACCGGCGTGTTCCCGTCACGCGGCAACGGGGTGACCGTCTTCGTCACGAACGCGTCGAGGCCGCGCGCTACTTCGGGCGCGGTCAGCGCATCGAGACAGCCGGAGGCGTTAAGCAGCACGGAGCACCGGCCCTTCGACGCAGAGGCGCCTGAGCTCGCCGTCGATTTCCACCGCGCAGCCGTAGCAGGCGCCGTAGCCGCAAGCCATCGGCGCCTCCCACGCCAGCTGCGCCGTGGGGACCTTCGTGCGTACCGCCTGCAGCATCGGCTCGGGCCCGCAGGCAAGGACGTCCATCCCTGCCGGGATCAGCTCGGTCACGAGGGTCGGTTCGACGCAGGCCTGGGCGTTCGGTACGAGCTCCGCGGCCTCGGCATGACGGTCCGAGCGGAAACCGAGCACGGCCGGGGGCCGACCGAGCGCCTTCGACAGGTAAGGCAAAGGAGCGATGCCGATCCCACCACCGACGAGCAGCGGTCGTTGCAAGTCGAGGTCGAAGCCGTTCCCGAGCGGACCCAGCACGTGGATGGCCTCGCCACACTCGAGCTCGCAGAGCGCCGCAGTCCCGGGCCCGACCGCATCGATCAGGAAAGCAAGCTCGCCGCGAGGCGCGAGGCAGAGGCTCATCGGCCGAGGCAGGAGGCGGCCGGGTGCCTCGAGCATGAAGAACTGTCCGGGCAGGCCGGGGTCCAAACCGCCGCGCGCGACACGGACCAGCGTGTACGGGCCGACCTGCTCGTTCGCGACGACGCTAAGCCGCTCGCGTCTCATGCTCGATTCGTTCCTGAAGCTCCTGCAGCGAGAGCGACTCTTCACTGCGGGCATTTGCGATCGCATCGACCGCGGCGGTTGCACCGGACAGTGTCGTGATGCAAGGCACGCGTGCCACGAGGGCGGCCTCGCGGATGAGGTATCCGTCGGTCCGCGCCCCCGATCCCTGCGGGGTGTTGATGACGAGGTTGCAACGGCCGCGCCGGATGAGATCCACGACCGACGGGCCCTCACCGTCTTCGGTCACCTTGCGCACGCGCTCCACCTCGAGCCCCGCCGCGGCGAGGGTGTCCGCGGTGCCGGCGGTGGCCAGCAACTTGAATCCGAGCTCGGCGAGCCCACCGGCTACCTCGACGACGGTCCGCTTGTCGGCGTCGCGCACAGAGAGGAAGACCGTGCCGGCGACGGGGAGTGGCCGCCCCGCTGCACGTTCCGCCTTGGCGAAGGCGGTCGGAAGATCGGCTGCGCTTGCCATTACTTCCCCGGTCGCGCGCATCTCGGGGCCGAGGACCGGGTCGGCACCGGGGAAGCGAGCGAACGGGAGCACTGCGGCCTTCACCGAGACGTGTCCGAGGGACTGTCCCTCGAATAGATCCAACTCGGAGAGGCGTGCGCCGGCCATGACGCGGCACGCCGCCTCGACGAGGTTCACGCCTGTCGCCTTCGAGGCAAACGGGACCGTGCGTGAGGCACGCGGGTTCGCTTCGAGCACGTAGATGCTCTCGTCTACGACCGCGAGCTGCACGTTCATGAGCCCGACCACGCCGAGCGCACGCGCGAGCCTGCGGACGACCTGACGGATCGCAGCGTCCTGTGCAGCGCTGAGGGAGGGCGCCGGCAGCACGCAAGCGGAGTCCCCCGAGTGCACACCCGCCTCTTCGACATGCTGCATGACCGCACCGATGTACGTGTCTGATCCGTCGGAGACGGCGTCGACGTCGATCTCGATCGCGCTCTCGATGAAGCGGTCGATCAGGACGGGGCTCTCGATC
>JBBWZE010000185.1:0-8194 GCA_039648845.1 Actinomycetota bacterium
GTGAGCACCGCCGGGTGGATTCCACGGGCTAGCTCACGCAGCTCCTCCAGGGCGCGTGCCAGCTCCTCTCGTGAGGCCTCGAGCAGTTCTTGTGCCGCCGCCGGGTTCTTCTCGACCTGGCTCTGCGCCAGCCGCAGGGACAAGGAGATCGAGACGAGTCGTTGTTGCGCCCCATCGTGGAGGTTGCGCTCCAGCCTCCGGCGCGCATCGTCACCGGCCGCGACGATGCGCTGGCGTGAGGCTTCCAGCTCTTGCTGCTGCTCCTTCCGCTCCGTGATCTCGCGGACGATCATCAGGAACTCCTCATCACCGCTGGCGGCGAAGCGTCCTTCGTAGTGGCGTGTCCCGTCCTCGAAGTCGAGGGCGTACTCGATCACGCTCGGCTCTCCCGCCAGCGCGGCGCGTCCCGCCGTCAGCACGCGGTCGGCGAGGTCCCGTGGCAGGCGGTCCCACAGCGTCTTGCCGACGACCTCGTGCTCGACGAGATCGCGTCGATCCGGCGCGTTGTAGGAGAGATACGTCCCTTCGTCAGAAATGCGGAACATCAGGTCGGGCATCGCCCGCAGGAGGGCGAAGTAGCGCTGGGCGCGGGCGCGGACCTCGACCAGCAGCTTGTCCCGCTCGAGCGCGATGCGCGCGGCGTTCGCGATTCCCTCCAGTAGCTCGGGCTCCTCACGCAGCGCAGCGTCGTGCACGATGGCAGCAACCGGATCGTCCGCGTAGTCGAGCCGGGTGACAACGCGGCTGCGCGTGTCGGGCGGCAGCTCGAAACGATTGCCGTCGACGTCGACGTAGTGCCCGCCTTCCGCGTACCAGTACGCCACCTGCGCAGTGTCGTCGCGCAGCGCCTGTCTCAGGCCTTCCTGGACCTCGCCCGGGCTGGCGCGCTCGGGTACCGAGCTCAAGATCGTGCCCAGCCCGGCGCCTCGCGCCATCGTCGTACCGAGCAGACCCGCGAGGAAGAGAAACGGCACCGCGGTGAAGGTGGCGATCAGCGCGACGCTGACGACGGTGTTTCCGAATCCCGAGAACGGCGTCACGATGAAACCGATCGCTAGCAGGACAATGCTCAGGCCGCCCGCGAGATAGACGGGGCGAAGGATTCGCCGCAGTGCCGGAGTCGCGGGACGCCAGCGGCTGACGAGCAGCGCAAACACCGCCACGAACAGAACCACCGAGGCGGTGGTCCAGAGGGCCGTCTGCGCAGTGTGCGCGGCATGGTCGTGGGAGACGAACAGGAGATTGTCCGGGCAGGCGTGCGGCTCGCACGTGTGTCGCACCGGGAACATGGAATCCAACAGAGGCGCGACGAAAGCCGTCACGTAACCCGCAGCCACCAGCGCACGCGCCTTGCGGCTGATCAGCTCGCCGCTCGGATAGGCGAGCAGGAGGTGGATGAACACTGCGATGAACAAACTCCCGAAGAGCTCGCCCAGGGTGAACGGTATGGAGTAGTTCGCCTCGCCGAGGCTGCCGACGAAAACGCCGAACCCGACCGCAACCATCAGCATCCCGGTGCGGTTCGTTGGACGCCGCGACCAGCCGGTCAGGCCCGCGAAGATGAACGACCAGCTGACGAATAGTCCAAGCGCGGTCGCGAGAGCGGGATCCGTCTCGTGATCGCTCGTGACGGTCAGCGCAACGGCGATCGAACCGGCAACGAGCGCGGCCGGCCCGAAGTAGAGCCACGGCCGCCAGGCGAGGGTCACGCGATAAGAAGAGCCGCGATCGCGGCTCCGGACAGATCAGCCTTCGGGACGAAGCCGCAGGCGCCGCAAACCTGGATGCAGCGGCCGTAGTCGGCACTGTCACGGCTCGAGGTCAGGACGACCGCGGGCGGGTCGGCCAGTCCGCACAGCTGTCGAGCGACCTCGAAGCCGTCCATGTCCGGAAGTTGCACGTCGAGCAGGACGAGGTCGGGCTGAAGGTCTTTCACGGCCTGGAGGGCCGCGGCCCCGTTCTCGGCTTCGCCGACGATCTCGTATCCCTCTGCTTCGAGGAGCGTCCGGGCGCTCGCCCGGAAGCTGGGGTGGTCGTCCACGATCAGGACTGTCATGCCCATAGTCTCGTCCCCGAGCCCACCTCACTGAATACGGTTACCCACACTCTTTCTAAGCGGTCGCCCTAGTCTTTTTGTTCCGGTTTCCGACCTCGGAGGGCTCCGAAACAGCCGGAATCTCCACGTGGAAGAGGGAGCCGCGTCCGGCGTTCGACTCGACCCAGATCCTCCCATGCACGCGTCGGACGAGCTCGCGGGAGATGTAGAGGCCGAGGCCTGTCCCGCCGATCCCGCCGGTCATGTCAGGGTCGACCCGGTAGAACTTCTCGAAGATCCGGCTTTGCTCGGCCGCGGGGATGCCGAGCCCTTCGTCGGCGACTGTGAAGCGCACGTACTTGCCTGCAGCCTCCAGGCGGACCTGGACGTCTCCGCCTGCTGGTGAGTACTTGACCGCGTTGTCGAGGAGGTTGGCCAGGACCTGTCGAAGCTGGCCTTCGTCCGCAGCGACCCGCGGGACCTCCACCTGGCCGGAATCCAGACTCACCCGTGTCTCTGACGGGAGATGTGTGCGCGCGGCGTCGAGGACACTGGCAGCGAGGGCGAGCGCATCGCAAGGCTCGACGTGCATCACGAGCCGGCCGGCGTCGAGTTGGCTGGCGAGCAGGAGGTCGTTCACGATGTCGGCCAGCCGCGTGGACTCTTCGACGATGACGTCCAGGAGCTTGCGGTGCATGGCTCCCTCCAGCTCGAGATCCTCCCGCGCGAGCGTCAATGCGGAGCCGTAGATCGCGGCGAGCGGCGTGCGCAGCTCGTGCGAAACGGTGGAGAC
Organism: Actinomycetota bacterium; assembly: GCA_039648845.1. Classification (GTDB taxonomy): domain Bacteria; phylum Actinomycetota; class Thermoleophilia; order Gaiellales; family Gaiellaceae; genus 3-1-20CM-4-69-9. The sequence goes on from JBBWZE010000185.1 coordinate 2,829, forward strand.
GAGGTCCTGTCGAATCTGCTCGAGCGCGCGCTCCTCGGTGAGGTCGCGGAAGGCATACACCGTTCCTTCGTCGAAGCCGACTCCCGAAATCGAAAGCCAGCGCTCTTCCCCGTCGAGCTCCAGCGGGAAGGTCGTTGCCGTCGCCGGCCCGGGCGCGCCCGCAACGGGGACGCGTGCCGCGAGATCGTCCCAGGCTGGGAGCACCTCGGCGGCTCGCCGGCCGACGACATTGGCGCGAGCGAGCTTGCTGATCGCCTCGGCTGCGCGGTTCCAGAGGCGCACGATTCCTTGCACGTCGACGAGGAACACGCCGTCGGCGACCGTTTCGAGGACTCGTGCAGCCTGCGCACGCTCTTCGGCTTCGCGATAGAGCTGGGCGTTCTCGATCGCAGTGGAAGCGCGGCGAGCGAGCTCTTCGGCCAGAGCGAGGTCAGCCGGCCCGTAACGCCGGCCGGACTCCGCCACGACGAAGGAGATCACGCCCAGCCTGCGTTCGTGCGCCACGAGCGGCACGCCCATGTAGCTCTGGAAGCCCAACTCCCGGACCAGCCCGAGATGGAGGTCGTCCACGGCGAGCTCGGAAAGCCTTTCCTCCGTGATCTCCGTAATGAGCTCGCTCTTGCCGGTCCGCAGGACGAGCGGGGGGCCCTGCGCGGCCTCTGGATCCTCCGGATACCGGCGGCTGAGCTCGAGCGCAAGTTCGATCTTGCGCTCGTCTACGTGTTCGACGGCCAGCGTCCGCAGCTTTCCGTCCTCGACGATGTCGACGCGAGCCCAGTCGGCGATGCGCGGCACGGCCATCTTCGCCAGAGCGGCCAGGGTGGTGCGGTAGTCGAGCGAGCTGCCGAGAGTCGCACCGGCCTCGACGAGGAACCGTTGCGCCTCCTCGGCGCTCTTGCGGTCGTCGATGTCCGTGTTCGAACCGAACCACTTGACGATCTCTCCCCGGCGGTTGCGCATCGGGACCGCGCGCGTCAAGTGCCAGCGGTAGGAATCGTCCGCCGCCCGGCGCAGGCGGAGCTCGTTGTCGTACGGAGTCCCTGCGTCGAGTGCGTGCTGCCAGAGCCTCAGCGTGTGCGGAAGATCCTCGGGATGCGTGACGTCGGTCCAGCCCGCGCCCACGCGTTCGGAGAACGAGGTATCGAAGTAGTCGAGCACGCGCTGGTTCACGTAGTCGAGCTCACCATTCGGCATCGCCGTCCAGATCTGGTCGGGTTGCGCTTCCGCCAGGAAGCGGTAGCGCTCCTCGCTCTCGCGGCGGAGCTCCGCGAGCTCCTGCTCCTTCAACTGCTCGGCCTGCTGTCGGAGCTGCTCCGTCTTCTCGTACAACTCGACGAAGACCGCGACCTTGGAGCGGAGCACTTGTGGGCTGAACGGCTTGAAGACGTAATCGACCGCGCCTGCCGAATAGCCGCGGAAGACGTGTTCCTCGTCTTTGGAGATCGCGGTGACGAAGATGATCGGGATGTGCTTCGTACGTTCGCGTTCTTTGATCAGAGTCGCCGTCTCGAAGCCGTCGAGCACCGGCATCTGGACGTCCAGCAAGATGACGGCGACATCGTGTTGCAAGAGTTGGCGGAGAGCTTCCTCGCCGGAGTGGGCGTAGAGGAGTTTCTGGTCGAGGGGCTCGAGGATGGCTTCGAGCGCGAGCAGGTTCTCGGGCCGGTCATCGACGAGCAGGACGTTGGTCATCTGGCTTTGGCCGCCTTTGGAACGTCTGCAGGATCGACCCAGAGCCCATAGATGAACTTCCCGACCTCTTCAAGTGGCAAGACCGCGTCGGCAACCGTTGCCGCGATAGCGGCGTCCGGCATCGTCCGGCGAGCCGCGCCGAGTGGATCCTGGATCACCGCCACGCCGCCGGCCCGCTTGATCCTGGCCAGGCCGTGAGCTCCGTCGTCGTTCGCGCCGGTGAGGATGATCCCGATCACGCCGGCGCCGTAGGCGTGGGCAGCGGTCTCGAAGAGGACGTCGATCGAGGGTCTGGCAAATCGAATGCGCTCGTCGACCGAAAGCGCGAAGGAGCCGCGCTCGACGAGGAGGTGGTAGTTCGGGGGCGCGATGTAAACGTGACGCGGCTCGATCGCCATCTTGTCCTCGACGTCGAGCACGGGTCTGTTGGTCTGCGCTTGCAGCAGCTCTGCGAGCGTTCCCCCCGGCGAGTCGGGATGACGGTGTTGCGCGATAGCGATCGGCAGGTCGAGCTCCGCGGGCAGGTCGGCGAGCACCCGGCTGATGGCCTTGAGGCCTCCCCACGATGCGCCGATGCACACGAGGTCGTACATCGGGACACCTACCGGCCGATCTTCCGGTAGAGCTTTTCGTTCGGGTCGAGCTCCTCATAACCTGCCTCGTATGGGCTGAAGCGGATGGCCTCTTTGTGACCGAGCCCGAGCACTCCGAACGTGACCAGGCTTTCGAAGAAGAGCCGGTGCACGCGGTCCTGCAACGCACGATCGAAGTAGATCATCACGTTGCGGCAGATGATCACGTTGAACTCGTTGAATGAGCGATCCGAGACGAGGTTGTGCTGGGCGAAGACCACGTTCTCGGTCAGGGAGCGCTGGAACTGTGCTCCGTCGTATTTCGCGAGGTAGTACTCGGAGAAGGCTCGCGTGCCGCCCGCCTTGATGTAGTTCTGCGTGTACTCGCGCATCTTGTCGAGCGGGAATACGCCCGACCGCGCCCGTTCGAGGACGGATTCGTTGATGTCCGTCGCGTAAATGCGCGCACGGTCATAGACCTGCTCCTCCTGGAGGAGGATCGCGAGCGAATAGACCTCTTCGCCGGTAGAGCAGCCCGCCACCCAGATGCGCGTGAACGGATAGGTGCGGAGTAGGGGAACGACCTTCTCCCGGAACGCGACGTAGAAGGAAGGGTCGCGAAACATCGCGGTCACGTTGATCGAAAGATCGAGGAGGAGGCGTTCCATGTACGCGGGGTCGTGCAGGAGCTTGTCCTGCAGGGCCGAGATCGTCTGCAACCCCTCAGCGAAGACACGCCGCCAGACGCGGCGCCTCAGTGAGGCCGGCGCGTACTCCCGGAAGTCGAAGCCGTACTGCCGGAAGACCGCCTCGAGCAATAGCGAAAGCTCGATTTCTTCGAGGTCGTCGTGAGCCGCCGGGTGCTTGCTCGCACCCGCCGCCTCACGGGAGGCACGGACCGAACTCATCTCACTACTTGTACAACCAGACTCGCATCAGCGAAAGCAGCTGGTCGGTGTCGACCGGTTTCGTGATGTAGTCCGACGCCCCCGACACGATCGATTTCTCCCGGTCGCCCTTCATCGCCTTCGCCGTGAGAGAGATGATCGGCAGCTGCTTGAACGATTCCTCGGAGCGGATGGTCCGCATCGCCTCGTAGCCGTCCATGCCCGGCATCATGATGTCCATCAGCACGAGATCGACCTCCGGGTGGCGACGCAGCAGCTCGATGCCGTCCTTTCCGTTTTCGGCATAGAGCACCTCCATGCCGTGAGACTCGAGCACGCTGGTAAGGGCAAAGACGTTCCGCACGTCGTCGTCGACGATGAGGATCTTTCTCTGCTTGAGCACTTCGTCGGCGGAGTGCAGCTGCTCCAGCATCCTTCGCTTCTCCTTCGGCAGCTTTCGCTCGACCCTGTGCAGGAAGAGGGACGTCTCATCGAGGAGCCGTTCCGGCGAGCTCGCGTCCTTGACGACGATCGACTCCGCAAACTTCTTCAGCTTGGTCTCCTCGTCGCGCGTGAGCTCCTTGCCGGTGTACACGATGACCGGGATCGACGAGTGGTGTTCGTCCTCCTTGAGCCTCTCGAGGAGATCGAACCCACCCATGTCGGGAAGCTTGAGGTCGAGCACCATGCAGTCGAAGCGCTCCAGGTCGAGGGCTTCGAGCGCGGCTTCGGCCGTGCCGACCGCAGTCACCTCGATGTCTTCGTCGCTGCCGATCAGGTCGACCACCGCCTGCCGCTGCGACTCGTCGTCCTCCACCACGAGTAGCCGCTTGAGGCCGCGGTCGATGAAGCTGCTGATCTCGCCGAAGGTCTCCTCGAGACCTTCCTTCGAGATCGGCTTCTCGAGGAATGCGACCGCGCCAGCCTTGAGCGCATGCTGTCGTCCGTCGCCTGCAGAGACGATGTGGACCGGGATGTGACGCGTGTCCGGATGATGCTTCAGCCGATCGAGCACGGTCCAGCCGTCCATTACCGGCAGTTTCATGTCGAGGATGATTGCGTCGGGCTTGAACTCGTGTGCAAGCGCGAGGCCGGAGTCGCCGCGGACCGCGACGATGCCCTTGAAGCCGCGATCGCGCGCGACTTCGAGCTCGGTTCGGGCCAGGTCGGGGTCGTCCTCGACTATCAGTACGACGCGGTCGCCGTCCGCGATGTCGTCGCGATCGTCGCGAACGTCGCTCGGCAAGAGGAGGGCGGGGTCGAGCTCCGGTTGGGACGGCACAGGGGGAGCCGGGGCTGTCCCGTTACCTTCGCCCTCCGTTCTGAACACGACGGCGTCTTCGAGAGCGCCGACGGCGTGCGGATGCTCGACCGGGCGGTATGTCGCCGGTAGGAAGAGCGTGAACTTGCTGCCAATGCCGACTTCGCTTTCGACATGGATCTCGCCGCCGAGCAGACGTGCGATCTCGCGGCTGATCGAGAGCCCGAGGCCTGTGCCCCCGTAACGTCGGCTCGTGGTCCCGTCCGCCTGCTGGAAGGCCTCGAAGATCAGGCGAAGCTTGTCGTGCGGGATGCCAACGCCGGTGTCCTCGACCGTGAACTCGAGCACGGCTTCGGCCCGTGACAGCGCCTCGCTGGCGAACTGATGGCCTTCGGCCAGGCCGATCCGCAGCTTGACGTTGCCGGATTGCGTGAACTTGAACGCGTTCGAGAGCAGGTTCTTGACCACCTGCTGAAGCCGCTGCTCGTCGGTCTCGACCGTCGGTGGCACGTTAGCGCCGTGCACCTCGATCTCGAAGCCGAGGCTCTTGTCCTCAGCGACCGGCCTGAACGAACGCTCGACGAAGTCGCGTAGGTCGGACAGCTTGACCTCGCTGATGTTGACGTCCATCCGGCCCGCCTCGACCTTCGAGAGGTCGAGGATGTCGTTGATGAGGGTGAGCAGGTCTGCACCCGCGCCGTAGATGGTGTTTGCGAACTCGATCTGCTTGTCGTTGAGGTTCGAGTCGGGGTTCTCTCCGAGCAGCTTCGCCAGGATCAGCAGCGAGTTCAGCGGCGTGCGGAGCTCGTGAGACATGTTCGCGAGAAACTCGGACTTGTAACGCGACGACAGCGCGAGCTGCTCCGCCTTCTCCTCGAGGGCAGCGCGGGCCAGTTCGATCTCGCGGTTCTTGATCTCGATGCGGCGGTTCTGCTCTTCGAGCAGCTGCGCCTT
>JBBWZE010000193.1:0-5650 GCA_039648845.1 Actinomycetota bacterium
GAGGCGCTCGATCTCCCGGCCGGCACGATCGCGAGCCGCATTTCCAGGTGCCTCGGTCGGCTCCGTGAGTTCCTCGAGGGAAGAAGCGAGGCAGATACTCCGTCTGGTACTCGATGACCGCTTTCAACGAAGAGCGCCTTGCACGCTTGATTCGGGCTCTGCCCCCGGCACCGGTGGCCTGGGTTCGTGCCGCGCAGGAGCTGCCGCTCGCCAAGGCCGGGCTCGACGAGATCGTTGCCCGTGCAGAGGCGGACGCTGACTTCAGGGCCCGGCTCGTGGCGGATCTCGAGGCTGCGCTCGAGGCCGAAGGGTACGAGCGTGATCCCGCGGTGATCGAAGTGCTGAAGGTTCGCTTCAAGTCCAAGTAGCGCTTCGAGGACAATCCCCTCATGGAGTTGCTCGACCTGCGACTGCGGGAATTCCTCGACGAGGTCGCGGGCGAGGGGAGAACTCCTGGCGGAGGGTCGGTTGCCGCGCTCGTCACTGCGATGGCGGCCGGGCTCCTCGCCAAGGTGGCCCGAAGGTCCGCGGACACGTGGCCGGAAGCTGCGGGAATCGCAGCGCAGGCGGAGAGCCTTCGGGCCCGCGCAGCTCCGCTCGCGCAGGGCGACGCGGAGCAGTACGAAGCCGCACTCCAGGCCCGCGGCCAGAGCGGGGAGGGGCAGGGCGCTCGGAAGGACTTTGCCCTCGGCCAGGCGTATGCAAAAGCGGCCGAGCCTCCGTTGCGGATCGCTCGGACCGCAAGCGACGTCGCGCAGCTCGCCTTGACGGTGGCTCAGAACGGCGATGCGGCCCTGTGGGCCGACGCAGTCACGGCGGCCCTGCTCGCAGCAGCCGCGGCGAAGGCTGCGGCAGAGCTGGTGGCGGTGAACCTGACCGCGTCAGAAGGCGATCAGCGCGTCCTCGAAGCGGCGGAGGTTGCGGAGGAGGCCGCTCGCGCCGCCGAAGCGGCGCGAGCGGTGCGGGAGTAGATCAGGCGGTGCGAACCGCCGGCCGCCGCCGCACGAGGCCCCTCAGGGCGGCGGTCGATCGGAAAGTCCACGTCCTCGCAGGCACCGCGCGATCCAGATCCCCCTCACGGATGCTCGCGGCCAGACGCTCCTGAGTTGCCTCGCGTAGCAGGTCCGCGTGACGGGCTCGAGCGATCTCTTGATGCGAGAACGAAGACACTCCGACCACTAGACGGCCCCGGCCCCTCTTGTCTTCCCGCAGCCGCTGCTCGTACGCTGCAGGTATGTCCGAGGAACTTCCAGCCTGGAGCCTCTCCGCGGAGGCCGCCGAATCGATCGCGCTGCCGGAGGAATGGCCTGGCCAGATCACGCGCGAGTGGGCCTGGGGCGGAGCGACCGGGGCTGGCGCCCGGGTGTGCGTCCTCGACAGCGGCATCGAGACCGACCATCCGCTCGTTGGGGACGTGCAGCGGTCGGTCGCGATCTCGATCGAGGGCGAAGAGGTGATCATCGAGGACAACGACACCGAGGGGGACCTCTGTGGACACGGCACGGCCTGCGCCGGGGTGATTCGCTCGCTGGCACCCGACTGCGAGCTCGTGAGCGTACGGGTGCTCGGGGCGGGCTACACCGGCAGCGGAGCCGTTCTGCTGGAGGGCCTACGCTGGGCGATCGAGGAGGGCTACGACGTCATCAACATGAGCCTCTCGACGACCAAGCAGAAGTTCGCCTCGCTCTTGCACGAGCTCGCGGACACCGCATACTTCCGTCGCACGATGCTCGTGGCCTCCGCTCACAACATGCCCGTCGAGAGCTACCCCTGGCGCTTCTCGAGCGTCATCTCGGTCGGGAGCCATGAGCAGGAAGACCCGTATGAGTACTACTACAACCCCGATCCGCCGGTTGAGTTCTTCGCCCGGGGCGTCGACGTCGAGGTCGCGTGGAACGGCGGCGGCCGGCTCGTCTGCACCGGCAACAGCTTCGCGACTCCGCACATCGCAGGGATCGCGGCTCTCGTCCTCTCCAAGCATCCCGAGCTGACGCCGTTCCAGCTGAAGAGCGTCCTGTATCTCACCGCAACGAACGTGGGAGGCGCGAAGTGAGCGACGAGCTGAGGGCGGCGGTCGCCGCAGGCGTGTTGGGGTCGGAGGACCAATATCGCGCGTTGCTCCAGTCGATCGTGGACGTCGCCCGCGCGATCTTCAAGGCGAAGGCCTCGTCGATCCTGCTTCTCGACGAAGAGGCGGACGAGCTCGTCTTCGAGGCTGCCGCGGACGAGGCGTCTGAAGCGCTGATCGGAAAGCGGTTCCCCTCGAGCACCGGCATCGCCGGCTTCGTGCTTGTCAGCCGGCAGCCGCTCGTCATCGAGGACGTGCTCACCGATCCGCGCTTCTCGCGAGAGACGGCGGAGAGCACGGGTTTCGTCCCGAAGGGCTTGATGGCCGTCCCGCTGCTCCACGAGGAGCGCGTGCTGGGAGTCCTCGAGGTGCTCGACCGCCCTCAGGACACGAGATTCACGCTGGCCGAGATGGAGCTCCTCGGGTTGTTCGCAAACCAGGCGGCGATCGCGCTCGATCTTCTGCAGCGGGCTCGGCGGGCGCACGAGGCGCTGGCCGGCGCCGGAGAGCTCGGCGTCGTCTCACGGCTGGCCGAGAAGCTCGAAGCTCGCCGGGAGGATGGCTCCGAGGCCGCTCTGGGACTGCTGGCCGAGTTGGAGCGGCTGCTCTAGAACGACAAAAGCCCGGGGATCCCGGGCTTTTGTCACTCGATCGAGCTAGGTCGAAGCGGCTTACTTGAAGGGCTTGTGCCGATGAGCCTCGACGTCGTCCGAATCATCGGAGCCGGGCTCTTCGTTGGCCTTGAACGGCTTGTGCCGATGGGCCTCGACGTCGTCTGACTCGTTGAGGTCGAGGAGGCCGGGCTCCAGGTTCGCCTTGAACGGCTTGTGCCGATGGGCCTCGACGTCGTCTGAATCGTCGGAGCCGGGCTCTTCGTTGGCCTTGAACGGCTTGTGCCGATGGGCCTCGACGTCCTCCGACTCGCCCGCTGACTCGTCCGAGCTGGGCTCGTCGGTCCCGCTAAATCGACGCCGGTGAGACTCGACGTCGTCGTCCTTCGCCTCTTCCTGCACGAAGCGATCGTCGGACATGAACTCCTCCTTCTAGAAGGTCTTCGGCTGATCGCCGGTTTCAAGTACTAGACGGGCTGCTTACGCAGAATCTTCCCTCCTTCTTTGCAAATACACAAGCCGGGGTGCGATTCTCCGCCGGATGCGGCAGCTGCTAGGGCACCTGGCTGAGTCGAGCCGGGCATTCAGGGACGTCTTCCGAAACGAGTCCCTGCGTCGAATCGAGCTCGCTTGGGCGGCCTCGATCGTCGGTACCTGGGCGTACGGGATCGCAGTGGTCGTCTACGCATACGAACAGGGCGGCGCAACCGCTGTCGGCGTGGTCGGCCTGGCCCGCTGGGTCGCCGCGGCGATTGCATCCCCGTTTGCGGCGATCCTTGGCGATCGCTACGACCGTCGCTGGGTGATGGCCGGCTCGGACATCGCGCGGGCGGCCTTGATCGCAGGTGCCGCCGTGGCGGTGTTCGCCCACGCCCCGCCGATCGTCGTCTACGTCATCGCCGGTGGCGTCAGCGTCGTCGCGACGGCCTTTCGCCCGGCAGAGGCCGCCTTGATCCCGTCCCTGGCCCGGACGCCCGAGGAGCTCACAGCCGCGAACGTCGCGGCGAGCACCATAGAGAGCGTCGGAATCTTCGGCGGTCCCGCGATCGGTGGGGTGTTGCTGGCCGCGACCGGAACGGGAGTCGTCCTCATCGTCACCGGCGTCGCCATGCTCTGGTCGGCACTCCTCATCGCGCGGATTCCTGCCAGCCCCGAAGTGGTCGAGAAAGTCGAGAGCGAGGGGGCCTCGGTCACCGACGAGTTGCTGGCGGGTTTCCGCACGATTGTGCGCGAGCGGAGGATGCGCTTCCTGATCGGGCTCTTTTCGGCCCAGACTTTCGTGGACGGGATGCTCAGCGTGCTCATCGTGGTCATCGCGCTCAAATTGCTCGACACCGGCCAGGCGGGCGTCGGCTTTCTCAACTCGGCAGTGGGTGTCGGCGGGCTGCTCGGGGCCCTCGCGGCGGCGGCGCTCGTCGGTCGAAGCCGGCAGGCCGCGGACTTCGGCCTGGGGATCTTCATCTGGGGCGTTCCCATCGCCCTGGTCGCAATCTGGCCGAATCAGGCTTTCGTGCTCGTCCTGCTTGCAGTCGTCGGAATTGGCAACACGATCGTCGATGTGTCGGGTATGACCCTGCTGCAGCGCGCGGCGCCCGATGACGTGCTGGCTCGAGTCTTCGGCGTGCTGGAGAGCGTCCTGCTCCTCGCCGGTGCACTCGGGGCCGTTGCAGCGCCGCTGCTCCTCAACTGGCTCGGTACGCGCGGCGCGCTGATCGTCGCCGGCTCTCTCTTGCCACTGGTCGTGATTCCCGCGTGGCCGCGGCTGAATGCGATCGATCGAGCTACGAAGGTGCCCGTCGAGCGGCTCGAGCTCCTCCGCGCCAACCCGATCTTCGCGCCCTTACCGGCGTCGACCCTGGAACAGCTTGCAAATGCCCTCGAGGAGATCCACGCCTCGGTTGGCGACGAGATCGTGCGACAAGGGGAGCCGGGAGACCGTTTCTATCTGATCAAGGACGGTGCCTTCGACGTGTATGTCGACGGAGAGCCCGTGCAATCCCTCGAGGCCGGGGATTCATTCGGAGAGATCGCTCTGCTGCGTGACGTGCCGCGGACCGCGACCGTCCGGGCGCGGAGCGAGGCCGAGCTCTATGCGCTGGACCGGCGGCAGTTTCTCGCCGCGGTCACGGGCTTTGGGCCGAGCCTCTCGGCTGCGGAGGGAATCATCGGGATGCGGCAGGGGACCGGTCGCGCCGGGATCGTGCGGGCGTAGCCGTCCCTCCCGGCGGAAGCGGCCGTGCCTTCATGGGCGGAGCTCCTTCGGACACGTACCGGTGCCAGGCACGGGAACGAAACTGTGACGTCCCGACGGAAGGCGCTGCACCGCCGCGGAAATTACCCGTGCCAGGCACCGGTACGAAAATGCGACCGAGTTGCGCCTCAATCGAGCTTCGCCATCACGTGCTTGATCTGCGTGTAGTCCTCGAGCGAATACGCCGACAGGTCCTTGCCGTAGCCGGACTGCTTGAAGCCGCCGTGCGGCATCTCGCTCACCAGCGGGATGTGGTCGTTGATCCATACCGTTCCGAACTGGAGCTTGCGAGCGGCGTTCAACGCGCGCCCGATGTCGCGCGTCCAGACCGAGGCGGCGAGACCGTAGTTGACGTCGTTCGCCCACGCGAGCGCCTCGTCGTCGTCGGCGAACCGCTGCACGGTCACGACCGGACCGAAGACTTCACGCTGGACGATCTCGTCCTCCTGGCCCACGTCGACGACGACGGTCGGCTTGACGAAGAAGCCCCGGCTTCCGTTCGATTCGCCCCCCGTGAGGACAGTGGCCTTCTTGGCACGCTCCAGGAAGCCGAGTACCCGCTCCTGCTGGGACTTCGAGATCACCGGTCCCATCTCGATCTCGTCGCCCTCCGCGGGGTCGCCGACGTGCAGCGACTCGACAGCCGGTACCAGTTCTTCGAGTAGCCGGTCGTAGATCTTCGGTCCGGCAACGACACGCGAAGCCGCCGTGCAGTCCTGG
>JBBWZE010000264.1:0-2755 GCA_039648845.1 Actinomycetota bacterium
GTGTTTGTGGACGAAACCGTGTCGGCGGTCAGGCGATCGCCCAGAGGATCCATGCTAGGAGCGGCGTGCCGAGTCCTGTAGCGAGGGTGGCTTTGAGGAGGACGGCCGTGGCGACGTTGTGCGACCGGAAGGATGCGAGCCGGGCGGCGATTGCGGCCAGGAATAGGGCCAGTGTTCCAATGGTCGTGAGCGTCAGCAGACCGAACTGCCAGCTCGCATTGGGATTCCGGCGCTTGTACCAGGGAGCACTCTTGCCGACGCCTTGACAGCTTGGTGCTCCGTCGAGGACGGGATTCCAGAGTTCGACTGCCCAATGGGCACCGATCGGCCAGATCGACGGACTTGGTGGCGTGACATAGCTGGAAGCCGGTTGGACTGTCATGAACGGCAGACGGTCGACGCCGTGGTAATTGGAATCTCGCCGCAGTGACTCGCGGAACTTCGGGTCGCGAAAGCGGGGATCGATCGGCGCATCGGAGCGGACGATCAGCTGCCAGGCGTATTTCTGGCCGGGTACCTCGATGTAGGACGACTCGGTGCTGGGGACGGCGTCGACGCAGAAGCGCCCTACGGCATCCGTTAGGACGGGCGCCCGGAATTGACGCCCGTAGAGATCGGAGTGGAAGTTGAGAACGAAAGCCGCGGCCGGGCGGCCCTGGTAGTCGAAGAGACGACCGCGGTACTCCTTCGGCGTATCCCCAGAGGCACAAGCAACATTCTCGGCGATCGAGCAGTCGAAGGAGCTCGCGGCCGAGACGAAGAGCCAGGTCACGACTGCTGCGGCTACTCCCAGTACACCCAGCAGCGCCCAGCGAGAGTTGCTCGCCGCACTTTTCTGCAACCGGCTGAATATAGCATATTTGCTATGAGAGGCTTCTTTCTGAACCGTGGAGATGAAGCGCCCTCATCCCCAACTCGGGGACTGGTCGCGAATTTCTTCGCCGCAAGCCTGATCTACGAGTAGCGAACGTTCTGTCGGCTGGGCCAGTGTTCGGAAATGTCACCCGAAGGGGCGAAGGGCTACGTGACCGCGACCGTGCGTTGCGGGCGAGAGGCGCTCGTCGCGTGTTTCCCGAAGGCGCAGAGCTAGACCTCGAGCGCAGCGGCTCCGCCTCCTGCAACGGCGCGAGCGAGTGCCGCGTCGGCCTCCGCGAGGGGGAAAGACGCGCCGAGCTCGAAGTCGAGCCGTCCGGCGGCCAAATCTTGACCGGCGCCCGCGAGCTGCTCCCCGTCGGCCCGCACATACAGCGAGACGACTTCGATTCCTCGCTCGCTCTCGGGCGGGTCGGAAGTGATCGTGACCAGACGACCGCCGTCTCGAACCGCCGCGAGCGCGACCGCGGCACCGTCGGGCGCCGCGTTGGCAGCGGCATCGACACCATGTCCGGCCGTCGCCGCCACGACCTGAGCCATCCAGTCCGGGTCGTGGTAGTCGATCACCGTCGCGGCTCCGGAACCGATTACCCGCTCGCGACTCCTCGGTCCCGCCGTCGCGATCACCTCAACGCCGCGGAGAGCTGCCATCGAGACGATCAACGCTCCGGTGGCTCCGCCCGCTCCGTTCACGAGCAGCCGCTCGCCGCGGTTCACGCGCAGGCCTTCGTCCAGCACCTGCACCGCGGTCAGTGCCGGGACCGGGAACGAAGCGGCCTGCGTCCACGAAAGCTCCGTCGGTTTGGGGGCGAGCAAGGCGGCCTCGGCAACGAGCCACGGCGCCCAGCATCCTTGCTCCGCGAGTGGGAGCGGATGGGTGAACACCGGATCCCCGACCGACCACCCCTCGAGCCCGGCACCCAAGGCCGCAACCACCCCTGCCGCCGCGACGCCGAGCGCCATCGGCGGCCCGCGTCCCAGATCCCAACGTCCAGTCCGGGCGAACTCATCCCAATTGCCGACACCGGCGGCCTTGACCTCGATCAGAACTTCGCCGGTGCGCGGCGCGCGAGGGTCAGGCACCTCCAGCACCGTCACACCGTCACCGAATTCTTCGATCCCCGCGACGCGCACGATCGGTCGCCGACAACCTAGCAACCCAGGAATCGGCGCGTCCTCGCGCCGGGCCGAACGGTCGTGCTCACCCACTTAGCCACGGCAATAGCGCTGTACAGGCGTGGGCCAGTATTCGGAATGTCCCCCGACGGACGGTGATCACTCCCCGCGTTCGCGTAGGGACGACTCGCTGGGATAGAGGACGTAGAGCCGCCTCCAGCGTGGCTCGATCTGGTCGAGTTCGGCGGCGACCTCTTCCTTGGCCGCTCGACGCGACGCGCGCTTCGGGAAATCGATCTCGATCCTTTCGGGATCGGACTCACGCCGCGCGCGGTAGTGACGGACGAGCGCGCGCTCGATGCGCTCACGTGCGGCTCGGTTCCGCTGCATCGGTAGGACGAGCAGGCGAGGGCTCAGCGTGACGACGTTGCGAGGCATAGGCTCCTAGCGTTGTACCTGACCCCGAGATGAGGCGATCTCCGCGTGGGCCAGTGTTCCCGAATGACCCCTGAGCGTTCGGCAATACTCAGAGGCATCGAAGGACACTCCGCAGGAGACTCGGCGGAGCAAGCGATCGCTCTCCGAACGGCACGGCTGATCCTGACGCCTTTTTGCCCGCTCGACGAAGCCGAGCACGCACGAGCGTCGGGGAACTCAGACGATGCATTGCGTGACACCCGCGCCGCTGAGCTGCAATGGCGAGAGCACGGATTCGGCCCATGGGCAATCCGCGACGTCGGCGACAACAGCTTCCTCGGTGCCGCTG
>JBBWZE010000282.1:0-4911 GCA_039648845.1 Actinomycetota bacterium
AAGGCGCGCAGATCCTGCGTGTCGTCCGGCCAGCCGAGTGTCGCAAACGGCCAGAGCGCAGATGAGAACCACGTGTCGAGGACGTCGGTCGAGCGCGTCAGCTCGCGCGATCCGCACTGTGCGCACCCTTCGGGCTCTGTCTCCGCAACCGTGATGTGGCCGTCCGGGCACTCCCACGCCGGCAGCTGATGGCCCCACCAGATCTGGCGGGAGATGTTCCAGTCCGGCGCGTCCTCGAGCGATTGGATGGCGAAACGGTGCTGCGATTCCGGGTGGTAGCGGACCCGTCCGGAGCGGAGCGCCTCGAGCGCCGGCTTTCGCAGCTCCTCCATCGAGCACCACCACTGCAGGGAGATGCGCGGCTCGATGCGACTGTTGCAGCGATCGCACAGCGCCACCGTGTGACGGTAGGACTCGCGCTTCTCGAGCTGGCCATGCTCCTTCAGCCACGCGAGGACGCGCGCGTCCGCCTCTTCTTGGGTCAACCCCGCGAGCTCGCCGGCCTCGTCGTTCATCCGGCCGTCCGGTCCGATCACCGTGATCTCGGGCAAACCGTGGTCGCGGCCGATCTCGTAGTCGAGCGTGTCGTGACCCGGCGTGACCTTGAGCGCGCCGGTGCCGAAATCACGCTCGACCCGCTCGTCGGCGATCACCGGCACGCGGCGTCCGACCACGGGAACGATCACCTCGCGGCCCACGAGATCCCGATAACGATCGTCCTCCGGGTGCACGGCCACCGCAACGTCGGCCAGGATCGTCGCCGGCCTCACCGTTGCGATCGTGATGTGACCGTCACCGTCCGCGAGCGGGTAACGGACATACGTCAGGGCATCATCCATCTCCACGTGTGCGACCTCGAGATCGGAGAGCGCCGTCTGGTGGAACGGACACCAGTTGATGATTCGGTTTGCGCGGTAGATCCAACCTTTGTCGTAGAGATGCACGAAGAAGCGCATCACCGCGCGCACGTAGGCATCGTCCATCGTGAAGCGCTCGCGCCGGTAGTCCATCGACGCGCCGATGCGCCGGAACTGGAGCATGATCTTGCCGCCGTACTCGCGCAACCATTCCCAGACCCGCGCTTCGAAGGCCTCGCGACCGAGATCCTGGCGCGTCTTTCCCTCCTGCGCGAGGTGCTTCTCGACAGCGTTCTGCGTCGAAATGCCGGCGTGGTCGAAGCCCGGCTGGAAGAGGGTGTTGTAGCCCTGCATGCGACGCATGCGGACAATCGTGTCGGCGAGGGACAACTGCAGCGCGTGCCCCATGTGGAGGTCGCCCGTCACGTTCGGCGGCGGATGGGCGATCACGAAGCTCGCGCGGGTCGGATCGGGGTCGGCGTTGTAGTGACCCTCATGTTCCCAGGTCTGCTCCCAACGCTCCTCGACGCCTGCCGGCTTGTAGAGAGTTTCCATCTCGCGCGCGATCCTAGCCTCGCCTCCGAGGCGACTCAGGGAGCCGGTGAGATCACGCTGCGACTATGGACGGCAGTTTACCGGCCGGCCGCGTAACCCTGCATGCCGCGGGGATTGGCCGCAGCACGCAGTTGGCCGCCCGCCTTCTGGACGGCAGTGACTCGGCCGAGCGACCAGTCCGCCGTGACGGTGACCTCGTGCCCTCGGCCGCGCAGGCCCTCGACGATCTCCGGTTCGAAACGGCCCTCGATCTCCAGCGACCGCCGCTTGATCCCGCGCGGGTAGAACGAAGAGATCAGATGATCGGTGTGGAACTCTGGCGCATCGATCGCCTCCTGCAGGTTCAGTCCTCGCTCGAGGTGCCGCAGGAAGACATGGAAGCCCCACTGCTCCTGCTGGTCGCCGCCCGGTGTCCCCCACGCCAGCCAGGGTTCGCCGTCGCGCAGGGCGAGGCCGGGCGAGAGTGTCGTTCGGGGACGGGCACCCGGACGAAGCGACGACGGCAGCCCCTCCTCGAGCCAGAACATCTGTGCGCGGGTGCCGAGCGGCCAGCCGAGCGCCGGGATCACCGGTGATCCGTACAGCCAGCCGCCACTCGGCGTGGCCGAGATCATGTTGCCGAAGCGGTCGACCACGTCCAAATGGACGGTGTCACCACGCGTCGGCTCGCCGGCGCCCGCCAACGCTCGCGCATCGACGATCGTCGGCAGACGCCCGGAGCCAGGCTCGTAGTCCACCGATGCCTCGGCGCCGACGAGCGCGCGACGCTGCTCGTTGTACTCGCGCGACAGGAGCGTTTCGAGCGGCACGTCGGCGTCGCCGTAGAGCGCGTCTCGGTCCGCAAACGCGAGCTTCGCGCACTCGATCACGATGTGGACGAACTCTTCTTCGGAAAGGGCGGTCATGTCGAAGCCTTCGAGGAGCGCGAGCTGTTGCAAGGCGACCGGCCCTGCACCCCACGGCCCGGTCTTGCAAACGGTGACGCCGCGGTAGTCGAAGGAGGCGGGCGCCTCGAGGGTCGCGCGCCACCTCGCCAGATCGCCGCGGGTCAAGAGCCCGCCCTCTGCTTCGCAGAATCGATGGATCTCCTCCGCGACGAAGCCCTCGTAGAAAAGCTCGCGCGCGCGTTCGATCTCCTCCGTTCGAGATCCGCCGCGCGCCTCCTCGACTATGCGCCGGTACGTGCCGCCGAGCGCCGGATTGCGCAGCTGCGAACCGGCCTCCGGGGCTGGGAGATAGAGCTCGCGCGAGGCCGGCCACGTCGCGATCAGGTCCGCCTGCCGTTCGATCGCGAAGCGGACGCCTCCCGCGACGGGAAAACCGTTCTCCGCGTAGTCGATCGCAAACGCGAGCACATCCTCGAGACGCCACGTGCCGAACTCCTGAAGAAGCAGCAGCCAGCCTCCGAACGCCCCTGGGACGCAGGCTGCGAGCACGCCCGTTCCCGGAATCAGGTCGTGACCGAGCTCGCGGAAGCGCCCGATCGTCGCCGCGGCGGGTGCGACGCCCTGGCCGCAGAGCACCACCGGGGCGCCCTGATCCGCTGAGTAGAACACCGCGGGCACCTCGCCCCCTGGCCCGTTCAGGTGAGGCTCGACGACCTGGAGCGTGAAGCCGGCCGCGACCGCGGCGTCGAAAGCGTTTCCGCCGCGTTCCAGAACCGCCATGCCGGCGGCCGAGGCGAGCCAGTGCGTCGACGCGACCATGCCGAACGTTCCCCGCAGCTCGGGTCGCGTCGTGAACGCCTCCACGGGCGACATCCTAGGGGCGCCGCGGACGGCGCCCCGGATGATCTAGGCCGGCTTGATGTTCTGGTTCACGTGGAAGAGGTTGCCGGGGTCGTACTCGGCTTTGACCTGCGCGAGCCGGTCGTAGTTCGCGCCGTACGTCGCGTGGACCCGATCGTCGCCCTCCTCCATCATCATGTTCACGTAGCTGCCGCCCGCCGAATACGGGTGGAGCGCCTCCCAGTACGACACGCACCAGTCCCTGACGAGGTCCCGGTTCGCGGGCTCGGGGTCGACGCCGACCATCACCTGCACCCAGCCGCCGTCCCGCTGCGTCCATGCAGTCTCGTCGGCGCCGACGCGAGTGGCCGCGCCGTCGATGGGATACATGTGCATCGTCGACTTCCAGGTCGGCAACGCCTCACCGAACCGAACGTGCTCCGCTACGGCCTCGTCGGGAATCTCGGTGACGACGTCCGCGCGCCAGTACCACTGGTCACCGTGCGGATAGAGGGCGTCGAAGGCCGAGTTGAGCACCGAAAGCGGCATCGGCTGGATCCCGTCGAGCACCGGCTGCAGCTCGCGAGCCTCCGCCAGGGCGCTGTCCGCCTCCGCGGGCTCGCCCGACCAGCACCAGACGACACCGCACATCTTCTGCAGGTGAAGCTCTTCGGGAAACGGTGGCCCGGGGGGCACCGTCAGGAACGCGAAGAAGCCGTTGAGCTCCTCGGGAGCGTTCGGGATGAACTCCCTGTACCAGGAGAGGATCTCCGCGGCCCGCTCGAGCGGCCAGAGCGTCGGCCCGGCGACGACTGTCGTCAGCGGGCTGAGTCTGAATGCGAAGCGGGTCACGACACCGAAGTTTCCGCCACCGCCACGCAGCGCCCAGAAGAGGTCCGGGTGCTGGTCTTCGCTCGCGGTGACGAAGCTGCCGTCGGCAAGGACGACGTCCGCCTCGACCAAGTTGTCAATCGAGAGCCCGAGCTTGCGGGTCATGTGACCGACACCGCCGCCGAGCGTGAGCCCGCCCACGCCGGTCGTCGAGATGATTCCGAACGGCGCGGCGAGTCCGAACGGTTGGGTTGCGTGGTCGACCTCGCCGAGCAGTGTTCCTCCCAGCACGTGGGCGACGCGAGCGTCCGGATCGACGATGACGCCGCGTAGGGCGGAGAGGTCGATCACGAGCCCGTCGTCGACACTGCCGAGCCCGGGCCCGTTGTGGGCGCCGCAGCGCACGGCGACATCGAGCCCGGTTTCGCGGGCGACGTTGACCGCGGCGATCACGTCTGCTGCGTCGACGCATTGAGCGATCAGACGCGGCTTCTTGTCGATCATCGCGTTGTAGACCTTCCGGGCGCTGTCGTAATCGGGATTGTCCGACCCGATCAGCCGGCCGCGGAAGCGTGCGCCGAGCGTCTCTGCGAGCTCGATGTCGGCGACAACAGCTCCAGCCATAGGTCCTCCTTTGGTCAGCCGCGACACTACTCCGGTCACGGCGTTCTCTCTAGACGCTGAGAAGAGGCCGTCTCTTCCCTGCGTAGTCTCTAAGGTCTCGTCGTGCGTTACGGGATCTGCCTGGCCAACCTCGGGACTTTCTCTGACCCGAGCGTCCCGCTACGAATCGCCCAGGCCGCCGACGCGAGCGGCTGGGACGGCGCCTTCATCTGGGACCACCTCGCGTTCGCGTGGGGACCGCCCGCGGCAGACCCCTGGACCGTGCTGGCGGCGATCGCCACGTCAACCGAGCGAGTGCGATTGGGGACCGCCGTGAC